>JBJEGU010000039.1:0-7659 GCA_051875415.1 Marinilabiliaceae bacterium | reverse complement strand
CGAGACTACGACCCCCGCCGAGGACTTGACCCCGATGAGCTTGCTGAGGATGAGGACAGACTCACTCTGACAGTGAAGGCCAACCGTCGTCGCCCCAATCAATCTTGCGGAGCATAAGTTCTGCGGGACCGTCGTTTCTCGGATAGCCGTGAAGCGCCATATAGTCATGCCCTCGGAGAGAGACAACGGCGCAGTGTCCGGCAGCGACGTATCGCTCAGCGTCGGAATGTGGAATGTCGACGCGGGAGCCGCCACCCATATCCATTCGCACACCGTTGGCATCCTCGTAGGGACCGTAAATATGCGTACTGCGGCCACAGACGACGTGATAGGTGCTGCTTTCGCCACGGCAACAGTAATCGAACGAGACGAAGAGGTAGAACCATTCGCCGTGTTTGAAGATAAACGGAGCCTCGATGGCCGCATCGCCCGCCTCATCGTCGGGAAGTTGTGGCGAACGTGGGCGCGACGCTATGGTATACCACATCTGAGGCTCCGCCGGCCTTGACAGGGTCGAGTCCATGCGGAAAAGTTTTATGCCGCCCCAGAAAGAACCGAATGTCATCCAGGCGGAGCCGTCGGCGCAGAGGCAGACATTGGGGTCGATGGCGTTCCAGAAGTCGCGGTGTGGGATTGACTCAATCACGAGACCATTGTCCTCCCAGCAGTAGTCTTTACTGGCCCGGTTTAGCGTCTTGTTTGTCAAATGGCCTATGACGGAAGTGTTTTTGCCGAAGACAGAACTACAAAAGTAAAGATGCCAAAGCCCGTTAGCAAATATTATGTCGGGCGCCCAAAGATGCATTGACGCCTCTGGGTTATGCTCTTTGACCCAGGCTGGGAGTTCATCAAGGCAGGAGCCGTCGGCGGTCCAAGTTGACATATCGACGGTATGCATCTGCATAATCCCGCGCCCCGTAGAGAAGGCATAGATGGTGTCACCTTGCGTGGCTATGACCGGATCGTGAGCATACGGCCTATGATTGTCGGGCCAATAGTCCCCTTGCTCAACACAGGATAGGCTGTCATTGGGAGCATTGTCAGGAGGCGGACCGGCTTCGCCGGAAGCGTGATGGCAGCCTGGGGCGATCAACAATGAGAAAGAGGCATATAGAATAATCTTCGGGTACATTATTTCGGTCGGTTAACGATACCCGAAGTTCGCGAATTGCCGCTCTTTCTTGGTGGATATTAATCCGTGGTTGGTGGATTGGGATTATCTTCCTCTTGATGAGTTTCGGCATCCTCTTTTTTGCCAACGTCTTGCAGAACGTCAATGCCCAGCCACTCGTCAGTAAGCCGCCTTCCTGTTTTCAAGAAGTGCGCAATCTCCACAATGTTAAGCAGCGGGGTCAGGAGAATTATGTTTCGCACGATAGTTGTCCGCCACCCGACCTCCACGCCACTCGACGTGTGGACTATCCTTAGTTTGTAAAGCATCTTGCCGGGGCTATGCCGCTTATTGTCAAAGACATCTCGGAGCAGAAAGAAAGCGACGCAACAAAACCAGCCTGGCTTGCCGGGGATGACAGCGAGGGCCAGACTTATGGAAAGATCGACAATGAACTCAGCCTCCCTAACCACTCGCGGCTTAGTAATAATGCCGGCCAGCACATGAAGTATGCTGGCCGCCATATCTTTCATAAACTGAGGTACTCTCATTGAGTTCCGCCTTAGCCCTGCTTATTTTTTACGCATGACGATCGTCACTGGCACACCGGAGAAGTCCCACTGCTTGCGAATAATGTTCTCCAGCCTACGGCAATATGGATCACGAACGTACTGCGGAAGGTTGCAGAAGAATGCGAAAGTCGGGGTCGGGGTCGGAATCTGGGTGACATATTTTATTTTGACCACCTTGCCCTTGTACATTGGGGGCGGGAAGCTCTCGATTGCCGGGAGCAGAAGCTCATTGAGCTGTGAGGTGCCGACCTTCCGCTTCATATTGTCATAGACGCGGCAAGCCTGCTCGACGACCTGATGTATGCGCTGTTTGCTGGGTACGGAAGTGAAGACGATGGGTATGTCGGTGTAGGGAGCGAACTCTTTCCGAATTGCCTCCTCCCACTCCTTCATGGTATTGTTGCTCTTCTGAATAAGGTCCCACTTGTTAACGACGACAACCACACCCTTCTTATTCCTCTCGATGAGGCCGAAGATTTTCTTGTCCTGACTCTCAAGTCCGCGCGACGCGTCGAGCATAAGGATGCAGACATCGGCGTTCTCGATGGAGCGTACGCTGCGCATAGTGGAATAGAACTCAACGTCGTCCTTCTCCTTGTTGCGCTTACGGAGTCCGGCGGTATCGACGAGATAGAAGTCTTTGCCGAACTTGTTGTATCGGGTGAAGATGGAGTCGCGGGTGGTACCGGCCACGTCGGTCACTATGTTGCGTTCCTCTCCGATGAACGCGTTAATGATAGAGCTTTTACCTGCGTTAGGACGGCCGACCACTGCAAACTTGGGGAGGGAGTCGTCGATATCGCTTGTAACGTCGTCGGGCAAGATGCAAAGAATCTTATCCAAAAGGTCGCCGGTGCCGCTGCCCGTGGCCGAACTTATGGGAAATATGTCGCCAAGCCCGAAAGAGTAGAACTCGTGCATATCGGCGAGCCTGTCGCCTGTGTCGACTTTGTTAGCCACCACGATGACCGGCTTGCGGCTGCGCCTAAGCATATCGGCCACCATATCATCGTAGTCCGTTATGCCTGTATGGGTGTCAACGACGAAAAGTATTACAGCTGCCTCGTCGATTGCGAGTTTGACTTGCTTACGAATCTCGCCCTCAAAGACATCGTCGGAGTTGGACGCATAGCCGCCCGTGTCGATGACGGAGAACTCTTTGCCATTCCAGAACACCTTGCCATACTGGCGATCGCGCGTCACGCCTGCCGTCTCGTCGACGATGGCGCTGCGGGTGCCTGTCAGCCTGTTGAAGAGAGTGGACTTGCCCACATTAGGGCGGCCCACTATTGCCACTAAGTTTGCCATTTTTATATACTATCTTAAGATTAAGTTCGCCTGGCCTGCTGCTTCACAGTAGCGAGACACGGGCGCGGTATCCCATTCCGAAGAGCTGACGCACAGCCGGTCTGAGCCGCATATTGTTGTAAATGAACCGCTAAGTTAGCAATCCGCCCTCATTTTACCAAATGGATGCTCAACTCGTAGAGCAGGCATATGGGCAAACTGACTATGGATAGCGTGAAAATGTCGGTTGTCGGGGTTATTATGGCAGACGCCGTGACGATGGCGAGGACGGCGTGACGGCGGTAGCGTTTCATAAGACCGGCCGAAACCAGCCCCACCTTATTGAGAAGGACGGCGACTACGGGCAGCTCGAAAAGCACACCCATGAGCAGGACGAGCAGGAGCAGATTGTCGATGTACGATTCGAGGGTGAAAAGATTAGAGACCTCGGGTGAGACCTCATAGTTCGCCAGAAACTGATAGGCGAAGGGGAAGACAACCAAGTAGGCCGTAACCATGCCCGCGAAGAAGAGCAACGTCCCCCACGTGAAAGCAGCCGTCATGGCTCTCCGCTCCTTGGGATAGAGAGCCGGCGCAAGGTAACGGGCTATGATATAGATCCCGATTGGGGCGCTGATAACGACACCGGCCCCCATCGCGACCTTGAAGTGCGTCATAAGCTGCCCGCCAAGGGTAGTGTTAACGAGACCCGCAGGCAGGTTAGGCGTTCCCAGCCCGGAAAGAAGCCTGTAAATCAAGAAATCAGGCTTCGACGGGGCCAGCACCACGCTGAAAAGCTCATCTTTGAGGCAGAAACAGGCTATCGTTGCCACGCAGAGCACTGCCAGAAGGCGGAAAAGCAAAGCCCGAAGGTCGTCGAGGTGCTCCCAAAACGACTTTTTGGTGTCCTCGTTCACTTTTGCTGCGGGGCTGCTTGGTCGTCCTTCTTTTCGGTCGCATTCTCACTCTTATTCTCACCTTCGGCGGGTGTCGTGTTACCCGCGAGACCGTCGCGGAAGCTTTTGACGCCCCTGCCGACACCATTCATAAGTTCGGGAATCTTCTTCCCACCAAACATAAGGAGAGCGAGGACTGCAATGAGAGCCACTTCGGGACCTCCAAGGCCAAGTATCAGTATTTGCATGGTTATTATAGTTGTTTTTTGCTCTCGCAAAGATAATCTATTCCGCTTCTTTGCATTGGCTCGAAAGTAGCATTCTACGGTAGAACAGGTTGTACGGTCACTACTTACCGTAATCTGGGTAGTCGACACCCATACTCAGAAAGAGGCCGCGACCTCTTTCGCGACATCACGCACCGCATAATAAAACGGGAAGTAAAAAAAGCCCGGCAGCCGAAGCCGCCGGGCTATAACATGAATTGTCAGACAATATTTAGCCGAGATAGCTCTTGAGGAGCTTGCTACGGGTGTTGTGCCTCAGCCGGCGGATTGCCTTCTCCTTAATCTGGCGGACTCGCTCGCGGGTAAGGCCAAACTTCTCGCCTATCTCTTCGAGCGTCATCTCCTGGCAACCGATTCCGAAGAAATACTTGATGATCTCAGCCTCTCGCTCCGAGAGGGTGCTCAGTGAACGATCTATCTCGCAGGCGAGACTCTCCCCCATAAGGGCCTTGTCGGCACTGGGGGAATTGCTGTCCTCCAGCACGTCGATGAGGCTGTTGTCCTCACCCTCGGCAAACGGGGCATCCATAGAGATATGGCGGCCAGAGACGCGCATAGTGTCGGACACCTTGTCGGGCGTAAGGTCGAGCTGCTCGGCAAGCTCATCGGCGGACGGTTTACGCTCGTTCTCCTGCTCGAACTTGGAGAACGCCTTGGTAATCTTATTGAGCGAGCCGACCTGGTTGAGAGGGAGGCGGACTATGCGGGACTGCTCAGCGAGCGCCTGAAGAATGGACTGCCTAATCCACCATACGGCGTAGGATATGAACTTGAAGCCACGGGTCTCATCGAACTTCTCGGCCGCCTTGATAAGACCGAGGTTTCCCTCATCGATAAGGTCGGGCAGGCTAAGACCTTGATTCTGATATTGCTTGGCCACAGAGACCACGAAACGGAGGTTGGCGCGGACGAGCTTATCGAGCGCGGTACGGTCGCCCTGCTTGATACGCTGGGCGAGTTCAACCTCCTCGTCAACACTGACGAGCTCCTCACGGCCTATCTCTTGGAGATACTTGTCGAGGGAACCGTCGCGGTTGGTGATTGTCTTGGATATTTTTAATTGTCTCATTGTCGCACGGAATAAATATCAGTCTGTTATGTGTTGTTGTCTTTGGCTTGATGAAGCAGGGGCAAGGCCCATCGTTTCCCGAACCGCCACAAACACTCTGCGCAACTTTCACCTTGCGCCGGCGTTGCCGCTGGTGCTCTAAGGATTGGGAGCGTCCGTCCAGGGCGGGCGGGCAGTAAACATAGTTGTAGTGGCCGACAGAAAACGCCTCTTTGTACGAAAGAGGCCGCACAGGGTTACGACTTTTTTATAGAGAAAAATCACATTTGCCTCATTTTTCCTCAAAAACAGCAAACGATGACATTAATGACAACGTGCGGCACACAGACATTGACACGAAAATTGGAGGGGGCATCACTCCACTTCAACACGATAAAGTGCGACGACGGGGTTATCGTCATGGCGCACGCCTCGCAGAGCCGCCTTTGCGGACTCAGGCACAACATTCCCGGCGAACGTATATTCACGCCCGTCTTCAGCAAGATAGGGGTTGAAAACGGCCGCGAATGAGTCGCCGCAAGTGGCTATAGGATTATAAATGGGCGGGACAAGCCGATAGTCGATGACGGGGAGGCCACCGACGAGGCGATTTTTCCTTACGTCGTAGAAAGCGAAAAGAGTGTTCGCACGGAACCCCTGAATCTTAAAGAACAGGCAATCAGGCGTCATCAGCGCATTACCGGCGAAGAAATATCGGCAGACTTCGGAATTGGCAGAAAACGATTGCCCACAGGCGTAGCGCAAAGCGTAGCGCGCGGAGAATGAAGAGTCAGAAAAAGCGTAAATAGTGTCACAGCCACTCATTGTCACGACGACGCCATCGCACGAAAAAGCGAGCGCCATACCCTCGCGAGGAGGCACGCCGACCCGCCTGGCCACTTCAGGCTTAGCGACAAGGGCGCCTCGCCTGTCCATGACGAGGAACGGCGCGCCATCATAATCGCCAATGACGGGATTATGGTCGTCGGGGTCGAAGAACATGACGAGACGGTCGCCACTGGCGGTCGTGTTCATAGCAGTAAAATTTAGCGGCACGCTCTCGACCCACCTGCGCTGGCAATCCATGCCGTAGTGTCCTATGCTCCCCTGGGTGTAGACGAGGATCTCGCCGCCGGCACGGTCGACCGTATAGTCGTTGCGCCGCGAGAACGAGCCGAAAGGGATGCCGCCGACATACCGCCCCCCGGACGTGAAAACTTTGACATTCTTAGCATCGGATGCTATAATATAGCCATCGGAGAAAGTAAGTCGGCGAACATTTCCCAGCCGGCTTTCCTTGGTCGTCTCAAGCGGGATGAAACGGAGGTCGCGAACCACGTCGGCGAAGTCGAAGCGCGACTCCAGAATATCAGAAACGTCAATCTCAACCAGAGACGCCTTCTCGGCCTCTTGCGACACCACGCTGTCGCTCAAGAGCCTTTCCTGCTGAGCCTTCGAACACTCTATCTCGCTCTGCCCATACCTCGTGCAGGACAATGCGACCAAGAGCAACGAGGCCACTAACAACGTTGAAAATATGAAAGAATCAGCTTTCACCTTGCCGAGAGGCTTGTTGATTGTTAACTATTTACAAAAATATAAATATTCCTTAATACAACAAAGGGAGTTTGATTTTACTATCCGATTAGAATTTTGGAGATATACGGTAGAAGAGAATGCGCAAGCATTAGCGGACAGTTCGTCAAATCGGATATAAAGAGTATTTTTGCAAGACATTGAGAAAGAGTTGAGTAATGTCGGACTCTGAGAATAGAGGCCTGCTGGCACGGATATTCGACGGCCTGCCGCTTTTCGTGGCGGTGGGGCTTGGCGTGTCGGCGTGCGCGTTCGCCGCCATAATGGCAGTCACGTCGTTAAAAGGCGAGGTGACGTACGCCATAGTAGACAAAGAAGGCGCAGCGGTGGTGAGCGCGGCCGAAGTCGGGGAGGACAGCGTCATGACGATACCAGGCAGCGTCGGTTTGCCATGGGACAGACACACAGTCCGCAAGATTGAGAATCACGCATTTGAGAACGACGAGCGTTTTTCGCGCGTGAGCCTGCCGGAGGGGCTGAGAGTGATCGGCTACAGCTCATTCTACGGGTGCAAGAAGTTACAGAGTCTGGAGATTCCCGAGAGCGTGGAGGAGATAGACGACGGCGCATTCTACGGGTGCACTGCACTGAGGGAGGTGCGGCTGTCGCCAAACATGGCCACGGCGGGTGAATACATATTCGAGAGATGCGCAAGCCTGGAGAGGGTAGACATCCCCGAGGGCGTGAGAACATTGCCGCGCAGCATATTCTGCGCCTGCTCATCGTTGACAGAAGTCAAGTTGCCTTCGTCACTTATGAGCATTGACCCATTGGCATTTAAGGACTGCACATCGCTGACGGAGATAGTAACTAAAGTTTCCCACTTCGCAAAAAGCCAGCGCAACAAGGCGCATCTGCGAGG
>JBJEGU010000038.1:0-7807 GCA_051875415.1 Marinilabiliaceae bacterium | reverse complement strand
TAAATTAAGCTATCATATACCAATAATTTTCACCTATTTCAAAACAGCTTCTAAGGATGACGTGAAGTTCGATGAAACAACGGGAACAATCGTCTCTTACTTGTCTGATTATGACAGCGTAACTATTCCGCCGGAGTTTGACGAGGTTGCAGTCCGAAATATCGGGAAGTGTGCTTTTTCCAAAAAGGGCATTGCCAAGTTGAAGTTGCCTCCGACAGTAAAAACCATAGATCGCGCTGCGTTCTGCTTAAACCCTATTGACACTCTCGTTCTCCCTGATTGTATAGAAAACATAGGTGTCGCAGCCTTCCAGCATTGTGGTATAAGATTTTTAGTCCTCCCTCAAAATATTAAGCATATTGCCGATAATGCTTTTTTTGAAAACAGTATTCCTACGTTTGCAATTCCGCCTTCATTAGATACTGTAGGGGGGGTTGAGTCTGCCGGACTAAGGAAAATCACAGTGCCATCTACAGCTTCTGTTATTTGCGAAAACGCATTTGCGGCAAACCATTTTGACAAAATAATAATTGAAGATGGGGTGCGAAAAATTAGCAGTAGAGCCTTTGATATTGGATGGACTAGAACTGACGCTTCCTTTATTGAACCATTGCCAGATGATCCCCATGTCGACTCTTTGACTATTCCCTCTTCTGTTACTGACATCGGGTCTATGGCTTTTTACTGCCAACGTTCAATTCACACCTTGATTCTCAATGAAGGTCTTGTACACATAGGTGACAGAGCTTTTGCTTTCAACCAGATAGATACGCTGATAATACCATCGACAGTCACTCGTATTGGCTCCGAAGCTTTCAGTTCAAATGGCATCGATTCTCTCTCTCTTGGGGGCGGCATTACATCATTAGGCGATGGCGCTTTCGCTTCAAATCATTTGCGCCATGTGAGCATCCCTCCGTCGCTGTCAGAGCTCCCGACCGGGTGCTTTCGGAATAATCGGCTTCAAGAGGTTGACGTTCCTTCATCTGTGAACGCAATCGGGACCATGTGTTTCGCCCAAAACAACATCCGCAGCGTAAATGTCTCAGGCTCAGTCTCTTCTATCGACAGCGCGGCGTTTGTGAGCAATATTGAGCTGACGTCCGTCACATTGGGCGAGGGAGTGACTTCAATTGGCCCGTACGCTTTCGCCTTTTGCAGCGATATGAGCGACGAGTCCACTCTCATCCGTACGCTTTCGCTCCCCTCCACGCTCAGGGAGATAAAGCCCTACGCTTTCTACCGCACTTATATTACTCCTACGCGGCTACCGCAATTTAATGCGCACGGGACTAAGAGGCTCACGTGGTACAGGTACGACGGCTCAAAAGACAATGTCCTCGGTGAGGTCGAGACCATTGGCAAGGCGGGTTTTGCCCACTACGATTCCGAACTCGGCTTTTTCGCCGTTGAGAGCGATATCCCGCACGACCCGACGGGGCTGAACATTCCCCAAAATGACGATGCTGCCGACGGCCTCTTCTCTGCTTTCGATGTGAGCGGCAGGCTTGTCCGCCGCGGCAAGTTCAGTAGCCTCAACCTTCCTAAAGGAGTCTATATTTTGCGTGGAGAAGGTGGTACGCGTAGATTGGTAGTGGAATAGGGGCGGATCGTTTTGCGCCTGCATTGTGCCATGTCTCCGTAGCAAAGGCCGCCCGGGAGGGTGGCTTTTTTGTTTCATGCCTGGCGACTCCCTGCAACGTCGTCAGCCCACTCCGCTCCCATTGCCCGCAGCCCTTTTTCAACTGGCAGATTTCGCAAACGATTGCGAAATCCGAGGGCAAAAAATATTAAAAATCTTGCGCCCTCCCCGCCCTCGCCCGCAAACGATTGAAATGCCCAAAGTGGCTCACTTTCGCACCGTCTGTGCCACTCTCACCTCCCCGTCCCATTTCACCATTCCGCCCTTTCTCTTTACATTTGCAAACGTAAATTTACAGGCAAGGCCCTGAGGCCGAGCCGCCACAAAACGCATGTTACCATGGACAGCAAGCGTAACCTTACCCTCCGTCAGCTGACCGACCTCAGCCTCGGCTTCTTCGGCGTACAGATAGCCTACGCCCTCCAGAGCGCCAACATAAGCCGGATCTTCGCCACGCTCGGTGCCGACCCTCACGACCTCAGCTATTTCTGGATTCTCCCCCCTCTTATGGGGATGGTTGTGCAGCCTCTTGTCGGCTCGCTCTCCGACAAGACGTGGACTCGGCTCGGCCGGCGCATCCCCTATCTGGTGTTCGGCGCGACGGTTGCGGTCATCGTCATGTGCCTGTTGCCCAATGCGGGGAGCCTGGGGTTGACCGTGGCGCACTCGATGCTTTTCGGGCTGGTTATGCTAATGCTGCTCGACACGTCCATCAATATGGCCATGCAGCCGTTCAAGATGCTGGTGGGCGACATGGTCTCAGAGCGGCAGAAGACGAAGGCCTACAGCATCCAGAGCCTCCTGTGCAATGCCGGCAGCCTCGTGGGCTACCTGTTCCCGTTCCTTCTGACGGCGCTCGGAGTGGAGAGGACTGCCGCACAAGGCGTTGTGCCGCCGTCGGTGGTCTACTCGTTCTACACGGGCGCGGCTATCATAGTCGTCTGCGTCCTTTACACCATGGTGCGCGTGAAGGAGATGCCTCCTAAGGAGTATCGCGAGTTCCACAACATAAAGGTTGAGGACGAGGCTGAGCGTGACGAGCGGGTCGATTTTGGCAGCGTGGCGCGGCTGATAAAAGGCGCGCCACGGACTTTCTGGACTGTCGGTCTCGTGCAGTTCTTCTGCTGGGCGGCGTTCCTCTATATGTGGACGTACATGACTGGCGCTGTGGCGGAGAACGGGTGGGGTGCTACGGACACGTCATCCGCCGACTATCAGGATGCCGCCAACTGGGTGGGCGTGCTTTACGCCGTTCAGGCCATTGGGGCTATAGTGTGGGCGACGTTCATCCCGAGGTTCAAGAATATAAAGGTGGCATACGTCGTTTCGCTGCTCATTGGCGCAATTGGCTTTGCTTCTCTCTACTTCGTCCACGACCAGTATGTCATGATGCTCAGCCTGGCTCTGGTGGGCCCCGCATGGGCGGCAATGCTCGCCATCCCGTTCACGCTGCTCACCAACTCGCTCGAGGGCACTCCCTCCATGGGAACCTACCTCGGCCTCTTCAATTGTACCATTTGCCTGCCACAAATCGTGGCTGCGCTCTTCGGCGGCTCGATAATGAGCTTGACCGGATGCGGACAACCTGGCATGATGCTCGTGGCCGGGCTGTTGCTGGCCTGCGGCGCATTGGCCGTCAGGCAAATAAAAGTGGATGATATGCGGAAGTAATGGCCGCGCAATTATTCAAAAGTATGAAGACAGTTAATGCCATATTCCTTGCGGCGACGCTGATGCTCGCCCTCCCAGCTGCGGCTCAGGTCAAAGTGGAGCCGGCCAACTGGTGGGTGGGTATGAAGAACCCTGAGGTGCAGCTCATGCTCCACGATGAGGGTATAGCCGCCAAAGAGCCGAAAGTCAAGGCTAAAGGAGTTGAGATAACCGACGTCACGCGTACAGGCAACCCCAACTACCTCTTCGTGACGCTGAGCATAGGCAAGAAGGCCAAGGTGGGTACCATTGATATCGAGCTACTCGGCGATGGGCGCACTGAGACCGTGGCCTACGATCTCAAGGAGCGCCGCCCCAACTCCCAGTTCCGCACGGGCTTCAACTCCGACGATGCCGTATACCTGCTCATGCCCGACCGTTTCGCCAATGGCGACAGCACGAACGATTCGGTCGACGGAATGGCCGAGAAGTGCGACCGCAATGCCCCCTACGGACGACATGGCGGCGACATTCGCGGCGTGATTGACCATTTGGACTATATTCAGAGCCTCGGTATGACCGCATTGTGGATGACTCCCGTCCTCACTAACGATATGGAGGCCAGCTCCTACCACGGCTACGCCATTACTAACTATTACGAGGTCGACCCCCGCTTCGGCACGCTCGACGATATGAAGGAGCTGAGCGCTGAACTGCATAAGAGGGGGATGAAGCACATAATGGACATGGTGTTCAACCACTGCGGCACACGCCACTGGTGGATGGACGACCTGCCCGCCAAGGATTGGATTAACAAGTGGTACGACAAGGATGGCAGCGAGATGTTCGTCCGAAGCAACTACCGGCTCTCCATCATCCGCGACAGGCACGCCGCCAAGGCCGACCTCGATGTCGCGCAAAAGGGATGGTTCGACGTGACAATGGCCGATATGAACCTCAGTAACGACCTCGTCAAGAACTACTTCATCCAGAACTCTATATGGTGGATTGAGACGGCCGACCTCGACGGCATCCGGCAGGACACCTACCCATACTCCGACGTGACGGCCATGGCCGAATGGTGCGACCGTGTCAAGGCAGAATACCCCTACTTCAACATTGTCGGTGAATGTTGGATTTCCGAGGCTGGCAAACTTGCCGCTTGGCAAAAAGGCTATGGCAAGGATAATGGTATGGACGATAGCGGCTTGCCATGCATAATGGACTTCCCTCTCCAGGAGGCTTTGACCCGCGCCATGGGCGAGGGCGAGGGGTGGAGCGACGGAGCCAACCGCATCTACGATAGCTTCGCCAACGACCATATCTACCCCGACCCGATGAACATCCTGATTTTCGGCGAGAATCATGACACGGGGCGTATGCTCACGCAAATGAAGGATGACGAGTCGGCGCTCCGCCTCGCGACTGCTCTTCTTGCCACGGCTCGCGGCATTCCGCAACTCTACTATGGCTCCGAGGCTCTCATGCGTGGCAATGGCTTCGACGGGCACGCCAACATCCGCCGCGACTTCCCTGGCGGGTGGGCTTCCGACTCGCTGGACTACTTTACCTCTATGCCCGCAGGCGCGAAAGATATGTGTGACTTTACGGCGCGCCTGTTCAATTTCCGTAAGAAGAGTATGGCTCTGCGCCGCGGCTCCATGACGCACTATCTGCCTCAGGACAACGTGTACGTCTTCTTCCGTTACGATGCCGTGACTCAGTGCCGTGTGATGGTCATATTGAATCTCGCCAGCGAGAGTCGGACGCTCGACCTCGGCCGATATGCCGATGACCTGTGCGGCGACGAGGTGAAAGGTGTGGATGTCGTGAGCGGCCAGAGCCTCGATTGCAAGGGCAGCATGGCTGTCGCAGGCCGGCAGGCTATGGTAATATCGATTGACAAGTAGTAATTCTAATTAATGGGTTTGCCCACTTTCCCCCAGTGGCTGCGCCCGACTTTGATACCGAAAATACAAACTAACAACAACGGATTATTTTAAGATGAAAGAAACAAGAAAATCAAGGCTCTACGAGGCCGGCGCCATCGGGATGGCCTTCGCTGCTCTCGCGTTGAGTGCATGCGCCCCGCAGCAAGCGAGGCAAAAGGCTGTTAAGCTCTTCAGCGAGACTACGGCCACTTCACCCGACGGCAACATAAAGCTGACTTTCGGCATAACGGAGGGCGACAGCGTGCCGACATATGCTCTGACATATGGCACTCAGCAGGTGGTGAGGACTTCGCGCCTCGGCCTCGATATCAAGATTAAGGGCGGCAGCCCTGCCGACAACCTGACGCACGGCTTCGAGCTCGCCGATGCCAAGCGAAGCTCTTTCGACGAGACTTGGGCTCCCGTCTGGGGCGAGGAGGATAGCATTAGGAATAACTACAACGAGCTCACAGTCAGCCTCCGACAGCCCTCAAGCGGACGCACGATGGATCTCTGCTTCCGCCTCTTCAACGACGGACTCGGTTTCCGATACATCTTCCCTGAGCAGGACAATCTGACCTACTTCACCGTCCGCGACGAGAAGACCGAGTTCGCCATGAGCGGCGACCATACGGCTTGGTGGATTTCAGGCGACTACGACACTCAGGAGTATGACTACACCGAGAGCCGCCTTAGCGAGATTCGTGCCATCTCGCCAACAGCACGCCAGGAGAATTCAAGTCAGGCGGCCATCTCCCCAACAGCCGTCCAGACCGCACTCCAGATGCGTACCGACAGCGGTCTCTATATCAACATCCATGAGGCCGCCCTCGTCGACTATAGCTGCATGAGCCTCGACCTCGACGATAAGAACTTTGTCTTCAAGGCTGCGCTCACGCCCAACGCCGTCGGCGACATGGCAAGGATTCAGACCCCGTGCAAGACCCCGTGGCGTACCGTGATGGTCACAGACGACGCCCGTAAGACCCTCGCCAGCCGACTTATCCTCAACCTCAACGACCCCTGCGCCTACGACGACGTGAGCTGGATCAAGCCCGTCAAGTATATGGGCGTCTGGTGGGAGATGATCACGGGCAAGGGTACTTGGAGTTATACTAACGACTTCAAGAGCATCCACATCGGCGAGAGCGACTATGAGCACGCCAAGCCCCACGGGCTCCACTCTGCCAACAACGAGAATGTACGCCGCTACATCGACTTCGCGGCAAAGAGCGGTATGGATCAGCTCCTCGTCGAGGGTTGGAACATCGGATGGGAGGACTGGTTCGGCTATGAGAAGGACTATGTCTTCGACTTTGTCACTCCGTACCCCGATTTCGACGTCAAGGCTCTCAATGCCTACGCCAAGAGCAAGGGTATCAGGCTTATGATGCACCACGAGACCTCCGGCTCCATCCGCAACTACGAGCGCCATATGGATGCCGCCTACCAGTTCATGGTCGACAATGGCTACAATGCCGTCAAGAGCGGCTATGTCGGCAACATCGTTACGGCTGGTGAGCATCACTATGGCCAGTGGGCTGTCAACCACTACCTCTATGCCGTCAAGAAGGCCGCCGAGCGTCACATCTGCGTCAATGCCCATGAGGCCGTCCGCCCCACTGGCCTCTGCCGCACTTATCCCAACCTCATCGGCAACGAGAGTGCGCGTGGCACCGAGTACGAGAGCTTCGGTGGCAACAAGCCGTTCCACACCTGCTGCCTGCCCTTCACTCGTCTCCAGGGCGGCCCGATGGACTATACCCCTGGCATCCTCGACACCCGTATGAGCTTCCTCTCTGGCGAGCATAGCCACGTCAATACGACGCTCGCCAAGCAGCTCGCTCTCTATGTTACCATGTACAGCCCCCTCCAGATGGCGGCCGACCTGCCCGAGAGCTACGAGAAGTACGCCGACGCGTTCCAGTTCATCAAGGATGTGGCCATCGACTGGCAGAAGAGCGTCTACCTCGAGGCCGAGCCTGGCCACTATATTACCATCGCTCGTAAGGAGAAGGGCGGCGACGACTGGTTCGTCGGTTCCATAACCGGCTACGATGAGCGTGAGGCGACCGTCGACTTCTCTTTCCTCGACCCCGGTGTCTCCTACACGGCTACAATTTACCGCGATGGCGACGACGCTTCCTACGACGAGAACCCTGATAGCTACAAGATTGAGACTAAGACTGTCGACTCGTCCACTGTCCTCAAAATCAAGTGCGCCAAGAGCGGCGGCTTCGCCATCTCTGTCAAAAAGTAGGGCTTGATAGACTATCCGATTCTTTGAAATAGATTTATTGATTTTCCCCCTCCTCCGAGCAAAGGTTCGGTGGAGGGGGATTTTTCGCTTTCCGCGTTTGTCCCAGAGGCAATTGCTGCATTCTGCGAACCAACTTCATCTCCTGTGTGTACTAATCAGACTCTTAAATCCTAAGCAAATATGGCATTAAGTTATATTAACTAATTGGTTAAACTATTGATTATTAAAATATTAAACTCGGAATTGATATTGTAATCACAGTTTCTCCACCCCCTCCCCCTTGCAGTTCCGGAAAAAGCCCCTACCTTTGCAACCGCTTTCGGA
>JBJEGU010000037.1:0-48329 GCA_051875415.1 Marinilabiliaceae bacterium | reverse complement strand
TAAATTAAGCTATCATATACCAATAATTTTCACCTATTTCAAAACAGCTTCTAATTGTAATCGATTCGCCTCTTTTCGCTTTATATTCTGATTATTATTTGCCATCTTTGGCTCGTTCTTAGCTGCTCTCACAAATGAATGTCAAGCATAATTTTATATCCAGCGCCCCCACTTTTAGAACGCTCTTCCTCGGCTTGTCCGTGGCTGCGTGCCTCGGTCTCGGCTCTTGCTCCGATGACGACGATTCGTACACACCGTCGCACGGGGACTCGGGGTCCTCAATCTCCGATGAGACCGTCGAGGCTAACCGTTTCGTCTCCGACGCCATGTCCGATTACTACTATTGGGTCGACGAGATGCCCAACCTCGACTACACCAAGCAGTCCGACACCAAGGATTTTTTCTACGACCTCCTCTCCTCTAAGGACAGATTCTCCTACATAAGCTCCGATGCCGATGCCACGCTCGGCAATTTTCAAGGGCAGTACACCGATTTCGGTTGGGAGTTCCAGCTCTCTTATCTTTCTTCGAGCAAGGACACGGTGGTCGCCGTCATCACATATGTCTACGACGACACTCCTGCCGCCACCGCTGGAGCGAAGCGTGGCGATGTCGTCTTCGCAGTCAATGGCACGGTCATTACTGGCGCAAATTATAGTTCGCTCTTCACCAGCGCCTCGTCTGGCAATTTCTCTGCCTTCCGTGTCGTGGGTAGGCAGCTCACCACGGTCTCGTACTCAATGACTGCGGCCGAGATAACGGAGAACCCAGTCGCGATGGCCAATGTCTACATTCAGCCCGACGGCTCCAAGGTCGGTTATCTTTTCTACACGAGCTACTCCTACACTTTCAACGACGATCTCATAGCTGTCTTCAAAAACTTCAAGGAGGAAGGAGTGTCGGATGTCGTACTCGACCTGCGCTACAACACCGGTGGCGACCTCGACGCCCTCTCGTGCCTGGTCGATATGCTCGCCCCCGCTTCGGCTGTCGAGGCAAAGAGCGAGTACCTCTACTACGAGTTCAACAAAAAGCTCCAGTCTAATCCCGATTACAGCCGCGAAGCCACAGGCCTCCATTTCTCAACCGACCCGGGGGTCAATCTCGACCTCAGCAGGCTCGTAGTCCTTGTCGGCTCCGACACCTATTCCGCGTCCGAGGCCACCATCTGGGCTCTGAAACCCTATCTCGACGTCAAGCTCATCGGCTCTACGACGGGTGGCAAGAACTCTATGATGTATGTCATGTCGCCCGCCGATTTCACATTTGCGCAGACCGGTAAGCCTTACTACTCCACATCAATAAACAACTGGCTCATAATGCCCATCGTCGCCGTCTATAAGAACGCCACGGGCGAGACGTTCGACACATCTAACGGCTATGGCCTTTCGCCCGATTTCGAGGTCGCAGACTTGGCCAAAATCCTCTCTGTCGGGACGAAGCAGATTGGCGATCCCGAGGAAAACCTTCTCGCCGCCGCCCTAAGCTACCTTGCCAATGGCACTGTGGCCACCAACAAGTCGGCCAACATCGCCGATATGCCTGACGCTATAAGTTCTTCCGCCCAGTCGAAGCCTCACGTCCTTGTCGATTTGCGAGGACACGCCAAGTAGAAATCGGCAGCCGCCGGTAAAACCCTTATAAAATAGTCCGCCCCAGATGAACACGTCATCTGGGGCGGACTACTTTATGCTCTCTGTCCGAATCCCCTAACGGATGTGGACTATGTCCTTGCGCTTGAGTATCATGGCCGAGCGGCTCGGCAAGTAAAGGTTGAGCATGTTCTGGTCGCCCATCTTCTGGGTGTAGAAGACGAAGAACATGTCGTTCCTGTCAAATCCGCCAAACCTCCCCTCGTCGGTCGAGAGGACTATGCTGTACCGGCCTGCCGGTACGGGAATCCCGTAGTTGGTGTACGATGTCGATGGGCTGAAGTTGAAGACTATTAGATAGTCGCCGCGCCCGAAAGCGAGCACCTGCGTCGGGTCGTAGTCATAGTAACGGTATGGGTAGCTCGGCTCGGGCAACTCTTTGAACACCTTGAGCATCTCGCACTCGAAGTCGCTCAGGAAGTGGTAGCGCAAGTAGTCGGCTTTCATCAGGCTCCACTGCCGGCGGGCGTACTTGTAGCTCCACCCGTTGCCCTCGCGGGGGAAGTCAATCCACTCGGGGTGGCCGAACTCGTTGCCCATGAACGTCAGGTAGCCGCCAGTTGCCGTGAAGAGGGTCACGAGGCGTATCATCTTGTGGAGCGCCATCCCGCGGTCCACGGCCATACTCTGGCTCTCAAGGTTCATCGAGGTGTACATCTCCTTGTCCATCAGGCGGAAGATGATGGTCTTGTCGCCCACGAGAGCCTGATCGTGGCTCTCGGCGTAGTTCACCACTTTCTCCTCCGGCCTGTGTAGCTGCAGCTCATAGAATATCTTGCCGACGGGCCACTTCTCGTCCGGCACCTCCTTTATCAGCTTTATCCAGTAGTCGGGTATTCCCATCGATAGGCGCATGTCGAACCCTATGCCGCAAGCCTCCTGCGGGCCGGCTATGCCCGGGTAGCCGCTCATCTCCTCGGCTATGGTCACTGCGTCGGGACGGATGTCATGAATTAGCTTGTTCGCCATCATGAGGTAGCTTATCGCATCCTCGTCCTCGTTGGCGCGGAAGTAGTCGGCGTAGCACGTGAAGTCCTTGCCCAGCCCGTGGTCAAGATACAGCATGCTCGTCACGCCGTCAAAGCGGAAGCCGTCGAAGTGGTATTCCTCAAGCCACCACCTGCAGTTCGAGAGCAGGAAGCGGAGGGTCTCAAGCTTGCCGTAGTCGAAGCAGCGGCTGTCCCATGCCGGATGGTTGCCCCGCTCGCCATAGTGGAAATAGAGGTCGGTCGAGCCGTCCAGTCGGCTTATGCCCTCGTTCTCGTTCTTCACCGCATGGCTGTGGACGATGTCCATTATCACCGCGATGCCATGGCTGTGCGCCTCGTCTATTAGCCTTTTCAGATCCTCCGGCGTCCCAAATCGGCTGCTCGCGGCAAAGAAGCTTGAGACGTGATAGCCAAAGCTGCCGTAGTACGGGTGCTCCTGGATGGCCATCAGCTGAAGCGTATTGTAACCCATCTCAACCACGTGGGGCAGGACGTTCTTGCGGAAGTCGTCGTAGGTGGCCACGCCCTCTTTCTCCCCGCTCATGCCTACGTGGGCCTCATATATCAGGCGAGGCTCCTTGCCCACCCTGAATCCCTTGTCCGTCCACTTGTATGGCTTGAAGTCCCACGCCACGGCATCGAACAGCTTGGTATCCTCGTTCTGCTCAACCCGGCCTATGTACGCGGGGATCCGCTCTCCCTGCCCGCCCTCCCAGTGGACCGACATCTTGAACTTGTCGCCGTGGCGGATTATGTCGTCGGATATCTTTATCTCCCAATTGCCGAACTCAAGGCGGGTCATCTTGAACCTCACGTCCTCCTTCCATCCACTGAACTCCCCTATCACGTATATCTCGGTGGCCCCCGGAGCCCATTCGCGCAGTGTCCATTCGCCGCCGTCGTGGTGCATCCCGTAGTACCTGTAGGCCGTGGCGAACTCGCTCAGCGGGCCGCATGTGGTCTTTATCTCCTCCATCCTGGCTATGGCCTTCTGCCGCCGGCTCGCCAATATCCCCGCGTACGGCGCAAGATATTTGTCTGTCTCGTATATCGGTAACATATCCTGTCTGTTAATGGTTTCGGTCTATAATTTTTCTGTCGGAATCGAGAAGTAGAAGCATGCGCCGCTGCGGTACGACGTGTCAAGCCAAATGCGGCCGTTCGCCAAGGCGAGGTAGCGGCTCGCTATGGCAAGCCCCGAGCCTTTCCCGTGCGCCTCCGCCGTGTGTGCCCCAACGCCTCCACCAGCAAAAAGGTCGAAAATTCCGTTGGCCTTGTCTTGCGGGACGCCCGGCCCCGTGTCCGCCACGCAGAACGTGGCCTCCTTGTGGTTGATGGAGTACGATATGGTTATCCTGCCGCTCGTGGTGTACTTGCACGCGTTGTCCATCAAGATGCACATCACCTTGTTTATTATCTCGTCCGAGTTCCATATCGTGTCGTTGGGAGTCTCAAGGGCGAACGATGTCTCTATGTCGACCTCCTTGCCTTCGCGGCGCAGCAAGGCGGAGTATTTCTGCTTCACCTCGCTCAGAAGCTCGTTCAGCTGGACGGGGCAGGGCGGCTTAAGCATGTAGTTGCTCTGCAGCTTCGATATGTCTATCAGGCTGTCTATCACGTACAGAAGCTGATGGCAGTTCTGCCGCATTATCTCAATGAACTCGTCCCTCTCCTTCGGGTCTTTCGCGTTCTGCACGAGGTCCATGAAGCCTATGATGGCGTTCATCGGTGTGCGTATCTCATGGCTCAGGTTCGTCAGGAATGCGCTCTTCAGGTTACGGCTCTCGGTGGCTATCTTGCGCTCCTTGTCAAGGTCGGTGTTCAGCACCTCTATGTTCTGGTTGAGGGCGGCTATGCGCTGGCTGAGCTGGCGGTTCTCCTCTTTCTCCCTTATGCATCTTATCTCCGCTTCAAGAGGCGGCGTCAGCAGGTGCATCACTTGCAGTTTCGTGTCGATGTCTATCGTCCTGTCCATCGAGAGGCCTATGACCACGCCTGCCAGGATGTTCCGGTCGTCCTTCACCGGCACCGACAGCGTTATCGGGCAGTCCGGGCTGCGGAAGGGCAGGGGCGCGGCCGCTGATGCGTCCGTCGAACCCCATGGCAGGATGTGCTGCCATGTAAACGATTGCCCGACTTTGCACATGTCCTCGTTCGTCGACTTCACGACAGTGAACCTGTCCTGGTCGTCGTCAAGCTTGCACAGCACCATGATGCGGCATTTAGCTATCTGCGCAATGTTCGCAAGTCGCCGGTCGGGGTCGTTGAAGCCCGTGAAGCTCAATATCGTCTTCACCATGGCAATGTTGTTGGCCATGAAGTCCGCCCCGCTGGCATACACGGCCTGCTTGTCCGCCATCAGCTTGGCTTGGTGGTGCTTGAAGAATGAGTCGAATACCATTGTCCGTTACCAATTGTCCTTTAATACAAATTTAACCAAATTTGCGCACCGCCACTACCAGGCCCCGCAATTTTCAATTCTCGTCTTTCAACCCTATCTTTGCACTCGGATAATTACCCTCTTTTCTAAAATGGAGAACATCAGGAATTTCTGCATAATAGCCCATATCGACCACGGCAAGAGCACTCTCGCCGACAGGCTGCTCGAATATACTAAGACTGTCAAGGCTCAGGACATGCAAGCCCAGGTCCTCGACGACATGGAGCTCGAGCGTGAGCGCGGCATCACCATCAAGAGCCACGCCATCCAGATGGACTACGCCCTCGACGGCCAGAAATACGTCCTCAACCTTATCGACACGCCGGGCCACGTCGACTTCTCCTACGAGGTCAGCCGCTCCATCGCCGCATGCGAAGGCGCCCTCCTCGTCGTCGATGCCTCGCAAGGCATTCAGGCCCAGACCATTTCCAACCTCTATCAGGCCATCGACCACAACCTCGAGATTATCCCCGTCATCAACAAGATTGACATGCCGAGCGCCAACCCCGAGGAGGTCGAGGACCAGATTATCGACCTCATCGGCTGCGACAGGGCTGACATCCTCCGCGCCAGTGGCAAGACCGGCGAGGGCGTCCCCGCCATCCTTGAGGCCATCGTCAAGCGCATCCCTCACCCCGTGGGCGACCCCAAGGCCCCCCTCCAGTGCCTCATCTTCGACTCCGTCTTCAACTCTTTCCGCGGCATCATCGCCTACTACAAGGTGGTGAATGGCGAGATCTCCACGGGCGACCTCGTCAAGTTCGTCGCCACGGGCAAGGAGTACGATGCCGACGAGGTGGGCGTCCTCCGTCTCGACATGGAGCCGCGCAAAACCGTCTCCACGGGCGACGTCGGCTACATCATCTCGGGCATCAAGACCAGCCGCGAGGTCAAGGTGGGCGACACCATCACTCATGTCGAGAACCCGTGCTCCGCCGCCATCGATGGCTTCGCCGAAGTCAAGCCCATGGTCTTCGCGGGCATCTACCCCATCGACTCGTCCGACTATGAGGAGCTCCGCGCTTCCATCGAGAAACTGCAGCTCAACGATGCCAGCCTCACCTACACCCCCGAGAGCTCCATGGCTCTCGGCTTCGGCTTCCGTTGCGGTTTCCTCGGGCTCCTCCACCTCGAGATCATCCAGGAGAGGCTCGACCGCGAGTTCAATATGAGCGTCATCACCACCGTGCCCAACGTCACCTACAAGGCCTTCACAAAGAAAGGCGAGGTCCTTGAGGTCTATACGCCTTCCGCGCTCCCCGAACCCACCGTCATCGACCACGTCGAGGAGCCGTACATCAAGGCCCAGATTATAACCAAGAGCGAGTACATCGGCTCCATCATGAGGCTCTGCCTCCAAAAACGTGGGATGCAGACGGGGCAGAACTACATAACGGCCGACCGTGTCGAACTCAACTTCGACATGCCTCTCGCCGAGATTGTCTTCGACTTCTACGATAAGCTCAAGAGCATCAGCCGCGGCTACGCGTCGTTCGACTACCACCCGATAGGCTACCGCCCGAGCCGCCTCGTCAAGACCGACATCCTGCTCAACGGCGAGCGTGTCGACGCGCTCTCGGCTCTCACCTATATCGATAACGCCGAGTCCATCGGCCGCCGCATGTGCCAGAAGCTCAAGGAACTCATCCCGAGGCAGCAGTTCGATGTCGCTGTCCAGGCCGCCATAGGCGGCAAGATTATCGCCCGCGAGACCATCAAGGCCGTCCGCAAGGATGTCCTCGCCAAGTGCTACGGCGGCGACGTCTCCCGCAAACGCAAGCTCCTCGAAAAGCAGAAGGAGGGCAAGAAGCGCATGAAGCAGATAGGCTCCGTCGAGGTCCCGCAAAAGGCTTTCCTCGCCGTGCTGAAGCTCGACGAGTAAAATCCAAATAAAAGCCAAGCCGCCCGCAGCCTTCTCCTTCGGCTGCGGGCGGCTCTTCTTTTTCTCGCCACCGTCATCATCGCTCAAAAACACGTCGCCCCGCCGTCAAGCCGTGTGGCTCGTCGGCGGGGCGTGGGTTTTGATGTCAAGCCGCGTTAGTTCGTCTTGAACTTCCAGTCTTTCCTCTGGGCGAGGTCGGCATTGGCTTTCTCTATTTTCTTCTCAAGGCCGGCCTTGTATGTGGCCACTTTCTTCGCCACCTCGGCGTCGCCTGTGCCGATAATCTGAAGGGCGAGGATTGCCGCATTCTGGGCGGCGTTGAGACCCACCGTCGCGACGGGTATTCCCGGAGGCATCTGTATCATGGAGAGCATCGAGTCCCATCCGTCCATCGATATTGATGCTTTGACAGGTACGCCAATGACGGGCAGCGTCGTGGCGGCTGCAATCACTCCTGGCAGGTGCGCCGCCCCGCCAGCGGCGGCTATTATCACCTTTATCCCGCGACCCGCTGCGGCCTCGGCGAAGGAGAGCACCTGATGAGGGGTGCGGTGAGCCGACAGGGCGTTCACTTCGAACGGTATCTCCTGCTGCTCCAAGAAGTTAAGGGCGGGCTCCATGACGGGTAAATCCGACGTCGAGCCCATGATAACGCTGACTATGGGTTTCATCTTTTTTTGTGTTTATTCCATCAGGTCGCGCCAGTCAATGGCGTCCTTTCAGATGCGGCAAAAGTAAGACTCATTTGCCACTCGCCAAATTGTATTTTGATTAAAAATTTCTATTTTTGCGCCTCATACGGAATGCGTTGGCGAATAACATTTTCCATCGTCACAAGTTCCCGTCCCCCCGAAAAACATCAACGTTCTGAAATGGCACGCGTGAAAGTCCTCGACAAGACCTTCGAGACAACATACCCCGAGAGCCAGATTCTCGAGGCTGTCGGCAAAGTCGCTGACGCTATCAATGCCGAAATGGCCGGCAAAGACCCTCTCTTCCTTTGCGTCCTCAACGGGGCGTTCATGTTTGCGTCCGACCTTATGAAGAAGGTGACAATCCCGTCGCGGATATCCTTCGTCAAGCTGGCGTCATATAGCGGGACTCAGTCAACCGGAGTCGTCAAGGAGCTTATCGGGCTTAACGAGGATCTCACGGGGCGCAACGTCATCCTCATTGAGGATATTGTCGATACTGGTGTGACCATCAAGGGCCTCGTGGAGCAATGCAAGGCGAGGGGTGCCGCAGATGTCCGCATAGCCACGCTCCTCTTCAAGCCTGCGAGCTGCAAGCTCCCCAACAAGCCGGAGTACATCGGTCTCGAGATCCCCAACGACTTTATCGTGGGCTATGGCCTCGACTACGACGGCTACGGACGGAACATCCCCGAGATTCTGACCCTCGTCCCCGAAAAGTAAATCGGTTTATACAAACTATCATACCTTATAAATTTTCCTCAGAAAATGCTCAATATCGTCATTTTTGGCCCCCCAGGCTCTGGCAAGGGCACTCAGAGCGAGAACCTCATCAAGAAGTATAACCTCGCCCACATATCAACTGGCGACCTCCTCCGCAAGGAGATTAGCACCAACACGCAGCTCGGCGCTCTCGCTAAGAGCCATATGGACAAAGGTGAGCTCGTCCCCGACGAGGTCATCATCGGTATGATCGACTCCTATCTCGACAAGATGGGCAAGGTCAACGGCGTCATCTTCGACGGCTTCCCTCGCACTGTCGCGCAGGCTCAGGCCCTCAAGGATCTTCTCGCCACCTACAAGACCAACGTCGCCATCTGCCTCAACCTCGAGGTCCCCAACGATGAGCTTATGACCCGTCTCATCGAGCGCGGCAAGACCTCTGGCCGTTCCGATGACAATGCCGAGACCATCAAAGCCCGTCTCGATGTCTACGAGAAGCAGACTAAGCCCGTCCTCGAGTTCTACCAGAAGGAGGGCGTCGCTGTCAATATCAAGGGTGTTGGCTCTATCGACGGCATCTTCGCCGACATCGCCGCAGCCGTTGACGCAAAGAACAAATAGGCTCTCCGCCATCCGGCAACCCCCTGCCGCCTCCGCACGCCCGTTCGTGCCTGGCGGCAGGGGCGTTGCCTTTTTTTGAGTCGGATGCCTACGCGTAGGCTTGCTCTCTATTGCCGTAAGCCGACTCCCCTGACTCTAACCTCCTTTAGTCCAACCTTATAACAAGTTTTGCCGTGGCTTCTAACTTTGTCGACTACGTTAAAATATACTGCAAATCGGGTCATGGCGGCCCCGGCTCTGCCCACCTGCGCCACGTCAAATATATCGAGAAGGGTGGCCCCGACGGTGGCGATGGCGGACGTGGAGGCCATGTCATTGTCCGCGGAAGCCGTCAGTTCTGGACTCTCATCCACCTTAAGTTCGCCCGCCATGTCTTCGCCGAGGATGGCGAGGGCGGCGGACGTGAGCGCGCCTTCGGTCGCGACGGTAAGGACCAGATAATCGATGTGCCGCTCGGCACGGTTGTCAAAAACGCCGATACGGGCGAGACCCTTTTTGAGATTACTGAGGACGGCGAGCAGAAAATCCTTGCCAAGGGCGGACGTGGCGGACAGGGCAACTGGCATTTCCGTACCTCCACTTTCCAAACACCTCGCTTCGCCCAGCCTGGTGAGAACGGTGAGGAACTTACGGCAATTCTCGAGCTCAAGGTTCTTGCCGATGTCGGTCTTGTGGGCTTCCCCAATGCGGGAAAGAGTACGCTCCTCTCCGTCGTCTCGGCTGCCAAGCCTGAGATTGCCGACTATCCGTTCACAACCCTCGTGCCAAACCTCGGCATAGTCTCCTACCGCGATGGACGTTCGTTCTGCATGGCCGACATTCCCGGCATCATCGAGGGCGCCGCCGAGGGCAAGGGGCTCGGCCTCCGTTTCCTCCGCCACATTGAGCGAAACTCCATCCTCCTCTTCCTCGTCCCTGCCGATTCTGAGGATGTACTCGCAGCCTACAATGTCCTTCTCGACGAGCTGCGACGCTACAACCCCCAGCTTCTCGACAAGCAAAGGGTCCTCGCCGTCTCCAAGGCCGACCTCCTCACTGAGGAGGACAGGGGCAAGATTCAGGACAAGCTCCCCAAGGATATCCAGACCGTCGTCTTCTCCGCCCATGCCAACATCAATGTCGACAAGCTCAAGGACATCCTCTGGACCGAGATGAACAAGCAGTAGCTCGTCTTCAAAAGTCAATAATTGTGAATTGGTAATTAAGATATAAGCAACGAATTACTATCTTTGCGCGGCGTTCTATGCCCCGTCGTGTCCTTTCCATTCTGTCTGGGCATTCCGAGGCGTCGCTTGCCGTGTATATATCAGTAGCACATACATAAACTAATCTCAAGATGCAAAACAAAGGAGCCGTACGGATATTCGCCATCCTCCTGGCGTTGGTGTGTCTGTACCAATTGTCCTTCACCTTCGTCACCCGACGTGTGGAGAGCGCGGCCCAAGTGGCTTCTGCCGGCGACCCTAAGGTCGAGGCTGCTTACTTGGACTCTGTCGCCAACGAACCCGTCTTCCTCGGGCTCACTTATATGGAGTGCAAGAGCAAGGAAATCAACTTCGGCCTTGACCTTAAAGGCGGTATGAACCTCATCCTCGAGGTCAAGATTTCCGACGTCGTCAAAGCTCTCGCCAACCACAACACCGACCCGGTCTTCAATCAGGCTGTCGACAACGCCGCAGAGCGCGAGAAGACCTCCACGTCCGATTTTATCACTCTCTTCAAGGAGGAGTTCGAGAAGCTCAACCCCAACGGCCAGCTCGCTACCATTTTCGCGACTGTCGATATGAAGGATCGCGTCAACCTCAATATGTCAAATAGCGAGGTCGTCGATGTCCTCCGCGACGAGACAGAGTCCGCCATCCAGAACGCTTTCAACGTCCTCCGCACTCGTATCGACCGCTTCGGCGTCACGCAGCCCAACATCCAGCGCCTCGAAAAGGCAGGCCGCGTCATGATTGAGCTTCCTGGTGTCACCGACCCTCAGCGCGTCCGTAAGCTCCTTCAGGGTACGGCGAGCCTCGAGTTCTGGGAGACCTACGCCAACAGCGAGATCCTCTCTAAGCTCGTCGATGCCGACAAGGCTTCTGCCGTCGTCACCGACGCTCCCGCTGCACCCGCAGCGTCTGCCGATACTCTCGCGGCAGCCGCCGACTCTGCCGCCGCCCTCCTCGACGACGTTGCCGCCGCCGACTCTGCCGCACGTGCTAACGTTGTCTCCCTCTTCACATACCTTAAGCCACTCCAGATGGGTGGCAGCCCTCTCGTAGGTTTCGCTTTCGCCAAGGATCGCGACAAGGTCGACGAGATTCTCGCTTCCGATAAGGTTCGCCGTGTCCTCCCCCACGACCTCCGTCTCCTCTGGGGCGTTAAGCCCATCAAGGGTGACGAGGCGGCACGCTACGGCATCCAGTGCAGCCCCAAGGAGCAGCTCTATGAACTCGTGGCCATCAAGCAGACCAGCAGCAACGGCCGCGCCCCGCTCGAGGGTGATGTCATCACCAACGCTCGTTCTCAGGTTTCGCAGAATGGCAAGGCTGAGTATGAGGTCTCTATGAGCATGAACAGCGACGGCGCGCGCAAGTGGGCGCAGCTCACCAAGGCTAACCTCGGTCGCTCTATCGCCATCGTTCTCGATGGTTTCGTCTACAGCTACCCGACTGTCCAGTCCGAGATTACTGGTGGCAACAGCCAGATTACCGGTAACTTCACCACCGAGGAGGCACAGGACCTTGCCAACGTCCTCAAGAGCGGTAAGCTTCCCGCCCCTGCTACAATTGTCGAGGATACCGTCGTCGGCCCGTCCCTCGGTCAGGAGGCCATTGAGTCTGGTCTCGTCTCTTTCCTCATAGCCTTCGTGGCTGTCCTCATCTATATGGTTGTCTTCTACGGCGTCCGTGCCGGTCTCACAGCCGACTTCGCCCTCATTTGCAACCTCTTCTTCATTGTCGGTGTACTCGCGTCCTTTGGCGCTGTCCTCACCCTCCCGGGCATTGCTGGTATCGTCCTCACCATCGGTATGGCTGTCGACGCTAACGTAATCACCTATGAGCGTATCAAGGAGGAACTTCGCGCAGGCCATTCCATCCAGAACGCTGTTCAGGTCGGCTACTCTAACGCTATGAGCGCCATCGTCGATGCCAACCTCACCACGTTCCTCACGGCCGTCATCCTCTTCATCTTCGGCACTGGCCCTATCCGCGGCTTCGCTACCACTCTTATGATTGGTATCGTTTGCTCGTTCTTCACGGCCGTCTTCCTTAGCCACATCATCATCGACCGTCTCGCTGCCAAGCATGACGATATGAAGTTCAGTACCAAGTTCACCGAGAACTTCCTTCAGAACGTCAACATCAACTTCCTTGGCAAACGCAAGGCTTACTACATCGTCTACGCTGTGGCAATGCTCGTCTGCATAGGCTCGCTCTGCTTCCGTGGCCTTTCTAAAGGCATCGACTTCAAGGGCGGTCACGTTTTCGTTGTTCGCTTTGAGCAGCCAGTATCTTCCGTCGAGGTTCAGAGCTCGCTCTTCAAGGCTTTCGACGAGACCACTGTCGAGGTTAAGACCTATGGCAATGACAACCAGCTCCGTATCGCTACGAGCTTCGGCATCGACAATACTGCCGCCGACGCTCAGTCCGATATTGAGAACCGTCTCTATGAGGGCGTTAAGCAGTACTTGCCGCAGAATGTCGACAAGGATACTTTCCTCGCTTCTTATCGTATGAGCAGCCAGAAGGTCGGCCCGACCATGGCTTCCGATATGACCGAGAAGGCCATCTACTGTATCGTCTTCTCCCTCATCGTCATGTTCCTCTACATCTTTGCCCGTTTCCGTAAGGTGGCCTATGGTGTTGCCGCAGTCGTCGGTCTTGCCCACGATGTCATCTTCACCCTCGGCGTCTTCTCGCTCTGCTACTCGATTATGCCGTTCTCTATGGAGGTCGACCAGTCGTTTGTGGCGGCAATCCTTACCATCGTCGGTTACTCAATCAACAATACGGTGGTCATCTTCGACCGTGTCCGCGAGTCGTTCAATACCATGCCTAAGGCCGACGCCCTTCAGGTTATGAACAGTGCGCTGAACTCTACTCTCGCTCGTACTGTCAACACGTCGGCTACCACGCTCGTCACGCTTCTCATCATCTTCCTCTTCGGTGGTGAGGTCATCCGTGGCTTCGTCTTCGCGATGTTTGTCGGTATGTTTGTCGGCACGTTCAGCTCTATGCTCCTCGCTACTCCTATCGCCTACGAGATTATGGCTCGCAAGGCGAAGAAGGCTCAGGCTTAGTACTCTGCTTTAATTGCATATTGCGCCCCCGTCAGTTTCTGGCGGGGGCGCTTTTTTAGCTTTCTCTTACGGCATATATGTGACAGTTGCTCCATAATGTACGTTTGTTGGGCAAAACATTATAAAAGAGTAATCTCATCACGGTCACCGAAATAACTTTTTATTCTATATTTGCTACATCACCAATGTTATAAGTTATGTTTTCACTGCTTAAATTTCGATCGATGAGTTCATCCTTCTTTTCCCCCGCGTTTATGATTGTCTGTCTCTGCCTCGCTTTGCCCATCTCATGCTCCGCCCAGGATTGTTACGTGCCGCCCGAATCTGATCTTGTCATCAAAGGTGATGTTTTGAGATGGATTAACTTCCCAGATGATCTGGAAGGTGAAACATGTCTCGACATCTCGCAAGTTAATGTCTCTTCGATTAAACGTGTTTTCATTGATAATGAGACAAGTCTTGATTTCAAGACGATAATTTTCCCCGAGTCGCTTACTGAGATCGGTGATGAAGCTTTCCTATTTGGCTTGGACTTTGTAAACCTGCCAGATTCTTTGAGGCGCATCGGTAGGTCGGCTTTCCGTTATGGTAACATCGAGCATGTTGATCTCCCCAAGAATTGTGCTGTCGTCGAGGAGGATGCTTTCCGCTTAAACAAGATAACCTCTTTCTCTTGGCCAACAGTCGACATATATAATTTCTCAGGTTTTAAGGAGAACAAACTGACCTCCTTACATATCCCGGCGAATGTCCATTCCATCGGAGCGAGTGCTTTTACTGAAAATCCTCTCGAGTCAGTTGAGTTCTCTGAGGGGCTCGATACTATCGGCTGGGGGGCTTTCGCTAATTTCAAACGCGATTACCACCATACTAACAAGTATATCTCCTGGGATACTATCGCTCCTTATACTCCCATAAAGTCTCTAACTTTCCCAAAGTCCCTAAAGCACATCTCGGCGCGGGCTTTTTATCGCGTGCGCGCTTTGAAGACTGTCAATTTCGCAGAAGGCCTTGTCTCCCTTGGAGATGAGGCTTTTGCGGCTTGTGACTCAATCGAGTCCATCTCATTTCCAAGTTCTCTCCGCTCCATTGGCAACTCGGCCTTCGGCTTCTGTATGGGCTTACGGCATGTCGAACTCAATGAGGGTATCACTAATATCTCACCTCTCGCTTTTTCTGATTGCCAACTGTCTGGAAGTCTGCATATACCAGGTTCCCTAACAAAGATTGGTTACATGGCTTTCGCCAATGCGTTTGAAAGCGGCGGCAATGTGGATGTCATCATATCCGAGGGGGTTCAAACCATTGCACGTCATGCGTTCGTGATTTCGCTTGTGTCATCCGAGCAACCTATTACGACTTTGAATTTTTCATTTCCCTCAACGTTGCGCAACATCGAGGCGAATGCTTTTTTGGGGGTGTGGATGGATGAGACCCCATTACCCCTTATTGCGGAAACTGGTGACTCTTTGCGTTGGGATGCCTATCTTGATGGCGCACTTGTCGAGGAAAACGTACACGCCATCGGCGGGCTCAACCGCTGTGGCTATACCGATTTCTCCAAGCGTTCCTATGTGGCTACCGTCATTGAGCGTCAAACGTCTTCTAAACTTCAGCCTTTCGAACCCGAAATTTCTGTCTATGACCTTAATGGCAGAAAGATTTACCAGGGTTCCAAAGATGAGGTCCCTCCCTTGCGCGGTGTCTTTGTTGTCCCTGAAAAAGGTGTCTTCTCACGTCTCTTAAGGCTCTGACTCCCGCCCTGGCATCTTCCCCTATTTAGTCTTATTTCACGGTCTAATAACGCCACTTTTACCTAATTTTGTAATGAATTAAAATAATGTGGCCTTTGCAACCTGTTTGCGCCGTCGCCGCATTTACTTTGCTGTTGAAATAACAGGTTTTCAGCTGTTGCTCCTTGGGTGCCATTAATTGCCCGGGCGGCATTAGGTGAGTGGAATATGAGACTTTCAGAACTTAAAACGGGCGAAAAGGCCGTCATTGTCAAGGTGACTGGCCATGGCGGTTTCCGTAAGCGCATTGTGGAGATGGGCTTCATCCGCGGCAATATGGTCGAGGTGCTGCTCTCTGCCCCGTTAAAAGACCCCGTCAAGTATCGTTTGATGGGCTATGAGATTTCGCTCCGTCGCGACGAGGCGAGTATGATTGAGGTGATGACGCCCGATGAGGCCGCTTCCCAACGTGACACTTCGTCAGCTCCGCCCGACCAGAGGCCAATCACGTTTGGCAACGACGATTGCCAGAAAATTGTCACGGATGACGACCTCCGCAAGGCGGCCATGCGCAAAAGGCGCTCTATCAATGTCGCGCTCGTCGGCAATCCCAACTGCGGCAAGACCTCGCTGTTCAATTTCGCCTCGGGCGCTCACGAGAGGGTCGGCAACTACTCCGGCGTCACTGTCGATGCCAAAGAGGGCCACGCCTCTTTTGAGGGCTATGAGTTCAACCTTGTCGACCTGCCCGGCACATACTCACTCACGGCCTACAGCCCCGAGGAGATGTACGTCCGTAAGCAGATTGTCGACAAGACTCCTGATGTCGTCCTCAATGTCATCGACGCCAGCAACATAGAGCGCAACCTCTACCTCACCACCCAGCTCATCGATATGAACCTCAAGGTGGTCTGCGCCCTCAACATGTACGACGAGCTCGAAAGCCGTGGCGACAAGCTCGACCGCGAGAAGCTCGGTCAGCTCCTCGGCGTCCCGATGATTCCCACTGTCTTCAAGACAGGCCAGGGAGTCAAGACGCTCTTCCACGTCATCATCAATATGTACGAGGGTCTCGACTTCATCGACGAGCACGGCAACATCAACCCCAAAGTGGCGGCCGACATAAAGAGCTGGCACGACAGCCTCGGCGACCAGAAGGAGCTCGGCGACCACGACGAGGACTTCGCGTCAGGGCGACAGGCGCGTAACAATGTGGCAAGGCACATCCACGTCAACCACGGCCAGTATATCGAGTCCGCCATAAGCGCGATCCAGGCCACGCTCAAGCCCGACGAGCAGCTCCGCACCAAGTTCTCAACGCGCTATCTGGCCATCAAGCTGCTCGAAAACGACTCCGAGGTCGAGAAGATTATTGCTGCTCAGCCTAACCATCAAGATGTACTCAAAGCCCGCGAGGCGGCGCAAAAGCAAGTGATGGACGACCTCCACACCGACAGCGAGACCGCCATTATGGATGCCAAATATGGCTTCATCCGCGGCGCCCTCGCCGAGGCCGGCTACAAGATGGGCGAGAAGCTCGGCGCCTACAAAATGACGCATCTCATCGATGCCATTGTCACTCACCATGTCTGGGGCTTCCCCTTCTTCTTCCTCCTTATCTTCCTTATGTTCGAGGTCACTTTCGCTCTCGGGCATTTCCCTATGGATTGGATTGAGGCCGGCGTCGCTCTCCTCGGCGATTGGCTCGGCGACTTGTTGCCGCAAGGCCCTGTCAGGGATATGGTGATTGACGGCGCGCTTGCCGGTGTCGGCTCTGTCATTGTCTTCCTGCCGCAAATCCTCATCCTGTACTTCTTCATCGCCCTGATGGAGGATTCTGGCTATATGGCGCGGGCTGCGTTCATTATGGACAAGTTTATGCACAAGATGGGCCTCCACGGCAAGTCGTTCATCCCTCTCATCATGGGCTTCGGCTGCAACGTGCCAGCTGTAATGTCCACCCGTACCATCGAGAGCCGGCGTAGCCGCCTCGTAACCATGCTTGTCCTGCCCTTCATGAGTTGCTCGGCCCGCCTGCCTATCTACATTATGATTGTCGGCACATTCTTCGCCGCTCGATGGCAGGCTCCTGTCATAGTCTCCATCTATGTTGTGGGAATTCTCGTCGCCGTCCTGCTCAGTAGGGTTCTTTGCCGTTTCTTTATGAAGGATGAGGACACGCCTTTCGTCATGGAGTTGCCGCCCTACAGGTTTCCAACCGCCAAGGCACTCGCCCGTCATACGTGGGAGCGCGGACGGCAGTACCTCAAAAAAATGGGTGGCATAATCCTCGTGGCGAGCATTATCGTTTGGGCGCTGGGCTACTTCCCGCACCATGAGGAGCTGAGCCGTCAAGAGCAGCAGGAGCAAAGTTTCATAGGGCGCATAGGGCAGTCTCTTGAACCTCTGTTCCGTCCGCAGGGCTTCACGTGGAAACAGGATGTCAGCATAATAGCCGGTGTCGGGGCTAAGGAGATTGTGGCATCGACGCTCGGTGTCCTCTATGCCGACGACGACAGCTTTGCCGACGACGATTCGCTCGATGCCGCGACTGCCGACGGTGAGTCGCACTCAAAGTATGTAGTCCTCCGTCAGAGGATGGAGGCTGACGGCATGACGCCCATCAACGCCTACGCCTACCTGCTGTTCATCCTGCTCTATTTCCCTTGCCTTGCCACTGTGGCTGCCGTCAAGGCTGAGACTGGTTCCTGGCGGTGGGCTGTTTTCCTCGCTGTCGAGACTACTCTCGTGGCGTGGTGCGTGTCGGCCATCTTTTATAGGGTGGCGCTCCTCTTCGCCTGATTTGTTTGTTTGGTTAATATGCGGCATCCGCATGGCCTGCTTCGGGGCTATGTCGGATGCCGCTTTTTTAGTCTTCTTGCCTCCTTCTGTGTGCTATGATTGCGTGGATGTTTGACGCTTCCGATTGCTTTCGATCCGTTTGGGCCTGAGTCCTCATTGCAAATGCTGTAATGCTGCAATCCATTCCTCAACCGCCAAACAAGCTGTCAAAGCTTAGCGCACTTCGGCGTAATGCCACAAGAAATGGTCATAAAAAAAGCGCCCCGCGTCGCCACCAAGGCGTGCGCGGGGTTCGCTTTTCTCACTAATCAAAACCAAACTATTTCAAGATGTGTGTCTCATTGGTGCGGGGAAGCCAAAATCCAATATGGATGTTGTTGCCTATCTGTTTGTCTATTCGGCCGATGACTTTTGCCTGTCCATTGTGTCCTTTCGGATGATGGGCGTGCTAAGAGTCCGGGCTGTCGCCATTTTCAGTACTGCTGCTCGATGTTCCACACGAAAGCCCGGATTCCGTTCTCAAGGTTCACGTGGTCAAGCTTCTCGATATATTTGAGCAGCAGGGGGACGATGTCGTCGTCCACGATTGTTATCACTGAGCTGTTCATCTCCGGCCATGCGTGGCTCGCCATGCGCGGCTCGCCGCCGTTTGTGCCGCGGCCGTAGACGAGGGGGAACTTCGTGTAGCCCGTGATCTTGAGCTGGTCGAATATGTAGGCCAGTCGCTCCGTAAGAGCCTGATTGTATGATATGAATACCGCTTTCATTTTTGCGTCCTTTTGCCATTCGGGGGGGCTCTGAGCTGTCTCGCTCTTATGCCTTTTGCCCGTCGGAGTTTTGCTAAAAAATGAGTCCGGGTCGCCCAGTCGGGCTGTCTCCGTCCGTCCGCCCCGGACTCCTCTTCTCGTTTAGTTCAGTTGTTTCCTGCGGCTCGCTGGCAGGTCACGCTCTGGGTCGAAATCCTCCATAAAGCGATACTGCTTACGCTCCTCTTTCTGCTTGTCTCGGCTGCCGCTCTTGTCCACCGAGGCGTATACGGCGGGGACGATAAGCATCGTAATGATGGTCGAGAAGACCATTCCGCCGATGACGGCCACGCCCATAGGTTGCCACGTCTCCGAACCCTCGCTCGTCGAGAGTGCCATAGGCAGCATGCCGAGCATCGTCGTGAGCGATGTCATGAGCACAGGGCGCAGACGGCTGCGGCACGAGAGAGCTATCGCGTCGTAGAGCTTCACGCCGCGCTCGCGCATGAGGTTGATGTAGTCGATAAGCACGATGCCGTTCTTCGTCACGATGCCTATGAGCATCATAGCGCCAAGAGCCGCGACGACCGACAGGTTGACATTGAATATCAACAGGGCGAGGATGACGCCCGTGAAGGCGAATGGTATCGCGAGCATTATGATGCCAGGCATCACGAAGCTCTCGAACTCCGCAGCCATGACGAGGTAGACGAGCAGCAGCGACAGCACGATGAGCATGCCCAGCGCCCCGAACGACTCCTGCTGATCCTCATATGAGCCGCCTATGTAGGTCGAGTACTCCGACGGTACGTCCATCTGGTCGATGACCTTCTGGCACTCTACCGCGATATCGCCCATGGCGTAGCCCGAGGCCGGGGTCACGGACACCTTCAGCATCCTCTGCTTGCTCTTGCGCTCAATGGATGGCGGGTTGTACCCCTCCACGATCTGGCCGAGCTCCTTTAGGCGAACCTTTTGACCGTAGCCGTCGGTTATTATCATGTTCTCGACGTCGGCAATCTTCGAGCGGTACTTCTCTTCGAGGCGTACTATGATGTCGTACTCCTCGCCGTCCTCCTTGAACTTGGAGTTTCGGTTGCCATACACGTATGTGCGGATGAGCGAACCCACGCCCGAGGTCGTGAGACCGTGGCGGGCAAGTTTCTCCCGGTCAAGGTAGACCTGAAGCTCGGTCTTGTCGTCGCCGCGGCTTATCAGGATGTCCTCTGCGCCTTTCACGCTCTTGAGCCTGTCCTTGAGCTCGGCCGCGAAACGGCTCGTGCCGGAGAAGTCGTGGCCAAAGATCTCAATGTCTACGGTGTTGCCCGTCGTTCCGTTCTGACCCGTCGTGACCTCATAGTCAAGAATCTCGGGGAACTGGTTCAATATCCTGCGGATGGAGTCGGCCATGACGAACACTGAGCGGTCGCGGTCTTTCATGTCCACCGTGCGGAGGCGCATGTTGAATATGTTGTTGCCGGTCGTGCTCATCATCGAGGCGAACGACGCCTCCTCCTCAGAGCCGTATGACGCCGTGATTATCGTAATCTCCGGAATCTTGGATCGGATGGCGGAGTCGACCTTCATTGCGATATCCTTGGTCACCTCTACGCGCTGGCCTTGCTGCATCTTGGCGTAGACGTTCAGGTTGTTCTGGTCGTTCTGGGGGAAGAACTCAGTGTGCAGGTAGGGCGAGAGGAATATAGAGCCCACGAAGAGTGAGCACATCGTTATGATGGTTACCGCTCTGTGACCCAGCACCCAGCGGATGATGCGCTCATAGCCGTTGTCCATCTTAGAGAGCCAGTTCTGGCTCCAGCGGAAGAAGCTGAAGCGGCCGCTCTTCTCGTCCTCGTCCTTGTCGCGCAGCTTGAGGAACTTGGAGCAGAGCATAGGAGTGAGCGAAATCGCCGTGGCGGTCGAAGTGCAGACGCATATGCATATAATCCAGCCCAGAGGCTTGAAGAAGATGCCCATGATGCCTGGTATCATGGTCAGAGGGAAGAACACGGCCACCGTCACAAGGGTCGTCACGATGACGGATGTCCACACCTCGTTAGTGCCATATTTCGCAGCCTCCTTCGGGCGTGAGCCGCGGTCGACGTGCTTTGTCACGTTCTCAAGCACGACGATGGCGTCGTCCACCACCATGCCTATGGCTATCGAGAGCGACATCAGCGTTATGGTGTTCAGCGAGCCGTCCGATACGGCCAGGTAGATGAACGCCACGATGAGCGAAATCGGGATGGTGAGGGCTATCACGAACGTCGAGCGCCAACGGCCAAGGAAGACGAACACGACGATGACGACGAAGAGAAGCGCATAGAACAGAGTCTCTTTCAAGTTGTTGATGGCCTTGATGATGAAGTCCGAGTTGTCGGTTATCATCTGGAACTTGATGTCGGCGGGCAGCTCTTTCTGCGCCTTCTCAATCTCGGCGCGTGCCTCGCTCGCCACCTTCACGGCGTTTGCGTCGCTTTGCTTCGTCACGAGCAGCACGGCGCCGTTCTTGCGGTTGACCTGCGTCTCAAGCGTTATGTCTTTCAGCGTGTCGCGGACGGTGGCAATGTCGGACAGCTTTATCGTACGGTCGCCGACGGCCAGCGAGATGTCTTTTATCTCGTCGCTCTCCTCAAACTCGCCCTCTATGCGCAGAGAGTAGTCCTCGATGCCTACCTTGACGTTGCCGGCCGAGACGTCGCGGTTCTCGGCATAGATGGCGTTGCCAATCTGACCAAGGGTCAGGTTGTAGGCGTCGAGCTTGTTGGGGTCAAGATCCACATAGACCACGCGCTCGGCAATGCCGGAGACGTAGGCCGAGGCCACGCCGTCGACGCGGTTGAGGTTCATGATGACCTTGTCGTCCAGAATCTTGTAGAGACCGGAGTACGACTGGTCGGCCGTGACGGCGTAGACCAGGGTCGGCATCATGGAGGTCGATATCCTCATGATGGTCGGGCGGTCTATGTTGTCCGGCAGGTTGTTCATCGCCTTGTCCACGGCGTCGCGCACGTCGTTGCTGGCGTTGTCGAGGTTTATGCCCCACTCGAACTCAAGGGTAACGACGCCAAGGTTCTCGTACGAGACGGAGGTCATCTCCTTCAGGTCGTCGACGGAGTTCAGCTGATCCTCAAGCTGTTTCGTGACGTTCTGCTCAATGTCCGTCGCGTTCGCTCCCGGGTAGGTGGCCATGACCGTTATGTACGGCGGGTCCATCTTCGGGTACTGGTCAATAGGGAGCTTTATGTAGCTGTAGACGCCTATGACTATGATGGCCACGAAGACCATCAGTGTCGATATAGGCTTCTCTACCGCGGTAGTGAATATGCTCATCTCAGTTCACGCTTTTCCGTTAAGCCCCATATCCTCGCCTCAGGCTCCGATGGCGGGGCTACACATCATTTCTATTTCTCCCTGATCTCAAGCTTACGACCGTCGACGAGCTTCGCCTGGCCTGTCGATACTATCAGGTCGCCGTCGTTTATCTCGCCGTCGAGTGGCTTAATCTCGACCTTGTCGTCGTACCGGTTCACTATCTTGACCGACACGCGCTTCGCCCTACCGTCCTTGGCGAGGAAGACGTAGCGGTCGTTCGAACCCTGCACCTTGAGCACCGCCAGGCTCTGCACCAGCATGGTCCTGGCCTTGCCCGTCGCGAAGGTTATGGTGCCGTACATGCCGGGGCGCAGCTCCTCGCTCGCGTTGGCGAACTTAAGCTCTACGGAGAATGTGCGGGTCTTGGGGTCGATGCTCGGGTATACTATGCTCACGTGCCCCGTGAACTCTCGGTCGCCGTATACCTCGCTCTTGAGGCTTACGCTCATGCCCTTCTTCACCTCCAGGTAATACGCCTCCGAGATGTTGACAATGGCCTTCACTGGGTTTATCTCCTCAATCGAGATGATGGACGGCTTGCTCGCTCCGCCAAGGGCCCCGCCCATGTAAAGCTCGCCCTCCTCCATGTATTTGCCGGTCACGACGCCGTCGAACGGCGATACGAGCCTCGTGTTCTCCTTCAAGGTCTCTATCGCCTTCTTCGCCACCTCGTAGCTCGTGACCGCCTGGTCGTAGTTCTGCTGGCTGATGGAGCCTGTCTCCATCAGCTTCACGGCGCGGTTATACTCCGTCTCGATGTTCTTGAGCTGCAACTCCTGCTGCGTCAAGGTGTTAGCATCCATCTCGACGAGCAATTGCCCCTTCTTTATGTGATCGCCCACCTCTACGTGTATCTTCTTTATGCGCGTCCCGGTAAGGGTCGGTGCGTAGTACACCTGCTCGTTGGCTTCAAGGTTGGCCGTATACTCCACCTTGCGGTCGACGCTGACGGTCCTTATGGTGTCCACGCGCACGAGGGTGCTCTCCTCTTCCGTGGTCTTAGTCTCTTGGCTGTCGCCCCCGCATGCCGTCATAATGGGCATGGCGGCAATCGTGGCAGCCAGATAGGTCAAACTCCTTCTCATCTTGAATCTTATGTCTTTTTATATCCTGTGTTTCTGGTGTGGTAATATTGCCTCGGCTCGCCTAAAGCATGTTGTAGAGCTTGAGGATCTTGGTCTGGGCCGTCAGAAGGTCAAGCGCCGCGCTGGCGTATTGGCTCTCGGCGGTCAGGTAGTTCTGGTTGGCCTGTGTGAGGCCGAGGCTTGACAGCGCGCCTTGGTTATACTTGTTCTTGTAGTTGTCGAGCACCCGGCGCGCCACTTCAAGGTTCTCCTTCTGGAGGTTATACGCGTCTTGCGCAGTCTGGAGGTCGAATGCGTACTGCTCGGCGTTCTGGGCGAGATTGTCCTCCATGAGGGCTATGTTGGTCTCGTTCTTCTTCACGTCAATCTTGGCTTGCTTCACCTGCGAGTGCCTTGCGAAGCCGCTGAAGATGGGCACCGTGAGCGTGAGGTTTCCGACGTGGTCGAAGTTCATGAATCCGCCCTTCAGGGCGTTAGAGTACTGGTATGAGGCCGTGAGGGTGGGGATGTAGGCGAACTTGCGGACTTTGACCGTCTCCTCCGTCACCTCGCGGTTGAGGAGCAGCAGCTGATAGTCGGCGTTGTTGGTCAGCACGCCCGCGCTGAGGTCGAGCGAGTCGCCCGTGGCGGCAAGGTAGTCGTCGAGCTTCTGCGCCATCTCCACCTGTGTGCTTATGTCCACGCCCATCTGCAGCACGAGCAGCCTCTTGGTGCTGGCCAGTGTGCGCTCGAGCGACATGAGTGTGTTCCTGAGCGTGGTGAGGTTTATTTCAATCTGGTCGACGTCGGTCTTCTCGACGGTCCCCGCCTCGTAGCAATGCTCGGTGTGCTGGGCGATGTCCTCCATGTCGGCGAGGTTGGCTTTCACTATCTCGAGGTTACGCTCGCAGGCCATGACGGCGTAGTATGTGTCGGCCACGTTGGCCTTCACGTCAAGCTCCGTCTGCTTCACGGTCTGGTCGGTCAGCCTCTCGGCAATCTTGGCCACCTTCACCGAGGCTATCTGCTGCATCGAGAACGTCCACGATGCCGTGGCGGCGAGGGTGATAGAGTTCTCCATCGTGATGTCCATCCCGCCGAAGTCCATCTTCTTCCCGAAGTACGTCGTCCCGGTCAGTGAGGCGTTCACCTGCGGCAGCCCCTGCGAGCGGGCCTCGCGCACCTTCTGGTGGTATGTCTCGCGGTCGAGTGCGCTGTTGCGCAACTGCTTGTTGTACTGTAAGGCTTTGTCGATAGCGGTTTGCAGGTCGACGGTCATTACGGCGCCGCCCTGCTCGCTTGCCCCCGTGGACCGTAGTCCCGTCGAGGCCTCGCCCTGTGCCGCAACCGCCATGCTTACGGCTATGGCTGCGGCCAATGTGGCAATTCTTCTTTTCATCACTCTTATGTCTATTTCTATCTTGTGTTTGTGTCTACTTTTTCTCCCGTATGTCTATGCTCTTGGCGTACTCGTCTATCAGGCGCACGCCCTTCTCTGTCGACATGCCTCTGAGGAATGAGAACGTCAGCTGCTTCATTATCCATATGGGGCTCCATTTGCTGGCCTCTTCGCTGTTTATTATCAGGTTAGTGCCGTTGCCCTGCATCATGACGTAAGCCGTGAACTCGGCATCGACTTCCGCCCGTATCAGTCCGTCCGCCTTGCCTCGCTCTATCAGGTCCTCTATCTGCTTCCTGTACTTGCCTATGCTGCTACGCATCATCTCCCTCGCCCCGGCGTAGTTCAGACTGTCAAGGTCGACGAAAAATTTCGGGTTTATGCTTTGGGTGAATTCCATTGCGCTATACACACCGTTGAGTATCAACTCAATGAAAGACTTCGTCTCTGAAATCATCTGTGACATTTTCTGCTCGCGCACCTTTATAAGTGTGTCTATGCATGCGATTAGCAGGGCGTCCTTGCTGTCGAAATGCTCGTAGAGTGTTCGCTTCGAGATCCCGACCGACTTTGCGACCTCGTCCATCGACACGGCCTTTATCCCGTGCGAGAAGAATAGGTCTATCGACGCTTCCAGTATTTTACTGTCCAGTTCCATTGACATAAGCCTTAATAGGAGGTTTCGTGGGTCTATTTTCTAACGCGCTAATATAGACCGAAAACCTTAAAACGCAAAACTGTTTTCAAGTTTTTAGTTTTATTAAGGCTGCAAGCTCCGCCCGCCCCCACAGTAGCGCCACGGTGGTGGGCGGCTGTTGCAAGCGCGTTAAAGCGCCCTGCCTATCTCATATCTTAGTCCCGCACGGGCTGCGAAGCTGTGGTAGAGGTCTCCGAAGTCGTACGCTATGTTGGCGCGGAGGCTGAAACCGCGCGTCAGCGCGAAGCCGAGGTCGAGCTTTGTGTAGGTCTCGTTTTTCGGCGAGGCGAAGAAGTAGTTCTCCCACTCGTCCCAGCTGAGGCTCGCGTTTCCCTTATATTTTTCTCTGTAATTGCCGTAGTTGCGCGAGAATGTGACGCGGGCGGTGTATGTGATTATCCCTCGGAGCGCATTGCCGGCAATGCCGACGTTCACCGCCCTCAGCCGCGTGTTAGGGAATGGGTTGTCGAGTTTCATGCTCCCCGCGGGGGCGTAGCGGCGGACCGTCTCCTTGGTGTGCATCAGCGCGTTGCCCATAGAGAGGCCGCCGCGAGTCCAGCCCTGCTCAATGCAGTAGTTGGTCAGGTAGAGGCTGCGCCCGCCATACTCATTACCATAGTTATAGGTGTCGATGAAGAAGTCGAAGCGGTTGTCATATGTCAGCACGCGTCCCGTGCGGCTTTCCCATTCCCTCACGTCGTCGGCGATGAACACCTCGTTTTTCATCTGCTCAAAGTTCCCCTCGTTTATGTCGCCCGGGTAGTAGAGTGCGTATTGCCCGCTGCGGGTCGGCACGTAGGGGTCGGGAAGCCCGGGACCGCCCTGCCAGTCGGTCTTGACGAACTCGACGGAGACCTCGCTGACTGGCGCGAAGTGCGTAATCTCCACCTGCGCGCCGATGGTGAAGTCGCCAAAGGGGTGCGACGTGAAGCCGCTGGCCTTGTTGTCGGCGAACGGTTTCTGGTGGTATAGCTTGCCGGTTGCGGCGTCGCCTATGGCGAAGTCTAAGCCGCAGTCCCACATTCCCTGGTGTCCGCCGGCCTTGTTGGTCGTCTCGCCTCGGAATTCGCCGCTGCCGAAGACCTCAGGGTCGCCATTGCGCCCGAAGAATGAGTTCCAGAAGTCGATAGGGATTTTTGTGCCGTTGGACATCCGCCCGCCCATCACCACGCTGTGGTTCAGCCCGACGTAGGGCTTCACTGGCCAAGCCCCAATGCGGCAGTATGCGAATTTCTCGCTCAGCAGGATGTCGTCGGTGTAGTCCGCCTCGCCCTCGTCGTCGATGCGGCCGAACGACACGCCACCCCTTATCTCAATGAGGCTCCGCAGCCGCTCGGCGAATGGCAGTGGCAGCTTTTCGAGCGGCAGCGCCCAGTAGTCCAATATCCCCACCCATGCTCGTGGCACGGGGCGGGCGTTGTTGCTCATAAGGTATGAGCCGGCCGACGTGGCGGTGTTGGTCTCAACGGGCGTGTAGTTCTCCAGCCCGGCCTTGATGCCGAACATCCACAGGTCGAAGTCGGCGTACGCCTCGCTCAGCATTGTGCGCTTGCTGTCGGTCGACACCTGTCCACCGATTCCGGCGCTGAACGTGAGCGACGGGTTGCGGAACTCGTGGCGGTAGGCCACCTTGGCGCAGGCGGCCACCTCGCCCTCGTCATATTGGGTGAAGCGTCCCCACTCGTTGCTGTAGCTTAGCAGTGGTCTGAGGTGCGAGTTCGTGGCTGCCGACGCCCATGCGCCGCACGAGATGCTCAGCGTGTCGCGGCTCGTCTGAGCCTCCGCCGTCGCCGCGATGACAGCAAGTGCGGCTGCGGCTAATGGTTTTATTGTCATACTGTTGTAGTGTCTGTCGCAGTTTGGCTTGACCTGTGTCGCCGGGAGTATTAAATGACAGTGTCGACTCTTAAAACCCCAATGTTGACTGCTAATCCTAACTTTATTTTAAGTGCTACGACTTGCGACCTCTGGTCTGTGGCAGGTTGCCACAGACTTCGTCGAACTTTTTCGCAGAGGTCTCCCATACAAAATTCTTTGAATGGTTAATCCCCGCCTTGCGGTAAGATTCGCGCAGTTGTTCATCGCGGTCTATGTCGATAAGGGCTGCTGCCAAAGTGTCTGTGTCGCCCACGGGCACAAGAGTCCCGCATTTGCCGTCGTCAAGGACCTCACGCGAACCTACGGGACAGTCAGACGCCACGAGTGGCCTGCCCAGAAGGAGAGCCTCTATAAGAACGCATGCCAGCCCCTCGAACTTAGAGCTGAGAACCATTGCCTTACAGTTGGCAATCCACGGCATTGGGTTTTGCATATGCCCCATAAAGATGACTTTGTCAGCCACTCCGCATTCCTCCGCAAGTTTTTTCAGCCGCTCCTCATCCCTGCCTTTCCCTATGATTCTCAGTTTCGCTATGGAGCCATTGGTCGCTTTGTCTGCCATCCCGTACGCCTTTATGAGAGTAGAGTAGTCCTTCTGGTGTTCCTCAAGTCTCGCCACTGAAAGCAGGTACTCGCCTTCTTCTACATTAAATGCTGTTGCTCTTGTTTGTAAATCGGCTATGTTCAGAGGATTGTATATTGTTGATATCTTACTGCGCAGCTCGGGGTATAATGTTATGGCTTCTTTCTCCATGTCTTCGCTCACCATGACGATGTGGTCGTATTCCTTGAACTTTTTGCCGAGTCGCGCTATTCTCGATTCTTTATTGTGGCAGTAGTTCTTTATCGAAAAGTGGAAAAATGCAATGCAAGGGATCTTTGCGCATCGCAGGAGTGTGTGCGAAGTGCAGTCCATATCCACAACCAAATCTGCGTCGGCTATCAGTTTCTTTATTCGCCATCGTTGAGCCGCTCTGCGTATCGGAGCCAGGAAAAGGACTTCCGCCATTTTCTCCGCAAATGTCAGTTTGCGTGAGAGCTTTTTCTTGCTTATCGACGTGAGTAGCCCCTCTTCCGTGAGATAGACGATTTTCACATCCCCGGCTATTTCGCTTTTATGAACTTCCATCCCATCGTAGTTGTTTACTATTATGAGAGAGGGGCGGTATCGCTTGCGGTCGAGGTTGTTAAGATATTGAACGAGAACGGTGTCAATGCCTCCGTCAAGCAAGCGGCTTATGATGAAAGTTACGTTTTTCATACTGTTATTGGTTCAGTTAAGGTAAATGTACCTAAAGGGAATTGTCGCATCCACGATATCTTATGATTAGTGAGGAAAATCAAAAATCCCCATATTTGTGCGCAAATATAGGCAACCTAATAGAGATGGACGAAGGGTTATGGTAACTTTGTCCCTCATCTTGCACTATCAATGAGCCTCCCCTGAGAACTGCGTAGGCTTAAGCGTTTCAGCCCACCCCAGTCCTCATTTCCCCCAAAATCCCACAACCCAGCCCATGCCACAAAACAACAAAGCCCGCGACATCGAGGTTCTCGTCCTTAAATGCTCGCCCGTCAATTCGCGCCAGCTTGCCGAGCCCGACAGGTTCTCGACAGCCGCGAGGAGCTACCATTTCAACTACGGGGTCATGCCGGCGGGTCTCACGCCCGACATCGTCGTCGTGCGCAACAACTGTCTGCGCCGTCCGACGTCGTTCCCCGTTGCCCGTGAGCGTACTGTCCTCTTGCTGTCCGAACCCCGCAGCGTAGTCTGTTTCCCCGAGTCCTATGTGCGCCAGTTTGGCGTAGTATACAGCTGCCAGCCGGAGCTGAGCGGGGCTAATGTTGTCCCCGGTCCTGCCGCCATATGGTGGTTCGTCGGCATAAGGCTCGACGGCAGCCTGACCCCGGCTCTGGCCGGCACGGTCAGCTATCGGGCGTTGAAGGGCTCCCCTCTGCCGCGTAAGACGAGGATGATGTCTATCATCGTCAGCACCAAGACTTTCTCCGCGGGTCACTTCGCCCGCTACCGTTTCGTGCTAAGGCTCAAGGCCCGCTATGGCGGGCGGATAGACTTCTACGGCAAGGGCTTTAACTATGTGGAGGACAAGTGGGACGCGCTCGCGCCATATAAGTACACCATAGCCATCGAGAACAGCGCGAGCGACACCTATTTCACCGAGAAGGTGTCCGATGCCTTCCTCGCCGGGTGCCATGTCGTCTACTCTGGCTGCCGTCGCATAGCCGACTATTTCCCGCCCGAGGCCATGTCGCAGATCGACATCACGGATTTCGACTCCGCATGCCGTGTCATCGACCGCCTCCTCGCCGACGACCCGTACGAGGACTCCGTCGGGGCCATCAAGGCCGCTAAGGACAATGTCCTTGAAAAGTATAACATCCTCCACATCATAGCCCGTTGCTGCGACAAGGTCGACCTATCGAGCGGTGAGGCGGGCTATGTCACCCTGCGCCCCATCTCAGGCTTCGGCCGGCTTCGCAACATGCTCAACCACTTGGCCGTCTGGCCCTTTTGGAACGCGCTCGGCACCCTGTACAGAGTCTTCGCCCCAAGGCTCAAATAGCATAGGGTAGGGGCGTCTCCGTGTCTCCCTTATGCCGACGCTGGCAACATTTCGCATCGCAAGTGCGGAATTTTCAGTTACTTTGCGTCCTGCGAATGCGGTTGCGCCGACTTCCGTCTCCCCACACATTGTGGAGGCTTCCGCCGTCTTTCGCGATTATTGGTCAGATTAACTTATCTAAGGCTTCAAAACCGAGATGCCAACAGAGTCGACGAGCGGCAGGATTTCTGCCGTCATTAACACATATAACGCCGAGCGTTTCCTCCCCAGGTGCCTTGATGCGCTCAAGGGCTTCGACGAGATTCTTGTCTGCGACATGGAGAGCACCGACTCCACTGCCGCCATTGCCCGCGACTACGGGTGCCGCGTCGTCACCTTCCCCAAGGGCGATAACAGCATATGCGAGCCGGCGCGCGATTTTGCCATCCACTCGGCGGCCAACGATTGGGTGCTCGTCGTCGATGCCGACGAGGTCGTCACGCCCGAGCTCCGCTCATACCTCTACTCGCTCATCGCGAGTCCCGACTGTCCTAACGGCGTGTGCATCCCGCGCAAGAACCATATGTTCGGAGTCTTCCTCGTCTTCGACTACCCCGACTACCAGTTGCGCTTTTTCCGCAAGAGTGCGGCCTATTGGCCTCCGTTCATCCACTCCCGCCCCCAGATTCAAGGCCTCGTCCGGCATATTCCCAGGGGCCGCAAGGATTTGGCCTTGGCTCACTATCCCGACGTGACGGAGACGGAGAAGATAAGGAAGCTCAACACCTACTCCGACAGCGAGGCCCTGGTGAAGAAAAAGGGGCGCAAGGTCAGCTTCGCCGCGCTCGTCTTCTCGCCTTTCAACCGCTTTTTCCGCGCCTACGTCCTGAGGGGCGGTTTCCGGTCCGGCCGTCTGGGCTTCGTCATCGCTGCCAACGATGCCATCTACAAGTTCCTCATCCTGGCCAAGTTGTTCGAGGCCGAGTGCCGCGCAAAGCATTCTGCCGATGGCAAAAAATAATGGGCGGAATGACGCCCCCGATGCGTTTGTGGGGCAAGTGGCCTGAAATCTCCTCATTGCGGCTCCCGTGGCCGCCAGATAATATTGAGAGACCCCGACCGGATTGCAAGTCCTGTCGGGGTCTCTCGTTTTTACTGCTCGTCGGGGAAGTCCTCGTGCTTGTGTTTCCACCTGTTGTGACTCCATAGCCACAGTTCGGGTATTCGGTGTAAGTCCTCCTCCAGATATTTTGCGAAGCGTTTCGTGCACTCTTTCTCCGGCTCGCTTGCCGGGTCCTCCGATACCACGCGGAACTCTACCTCGTAGTGGCCGCGCCGGTAGCCTACGAACGACGGGTAGATCAGCGCGATACCCAGCTTCCGCGCGATGTGCTCGGGCCCTACGAGGAACGCCGTGTCGCGGCCGCAGAACGGAATCCACATCTTCTGCGCTCCGTAGTGGGGGCTTTGGTCGCCTATTATCAATGTCGTGCTGACTATCCCCGCCCGCTGGCTCTGGAAGGTGTAGCGGAACCCGCGGTGGCTCTCCACAGCTATTATGTCGCGGCGGGTGCGCATCTCCACCGTTATGTAGTTGGCGAACCGGTTGTCCTGCGCCTGGTAGAATGTGTGTATCTCGTACTTCTTTGGGAATACGAGGGGCCAGCATGTGAACCACTCCCAGTTGCCGAGGTGTGCGGCGTAGATGAAGACGCTTTTGCCCGTCTCCATTACATTCGTCACGACTTCGGGGTTGCGGATTATCATCCGTCGCTTGAGTTCCTCGTCGCCTATGGTCACTGCCTTTATCGTCTCGAAGAAATAGTCGCTCAGGTGGTGATAGAAGCGCCGCTCGATGTCACGCCGTTCGGCCTCGCTCTTCTCGGGGAATACTATCTGCAGGTTTTTGCGGACCACCTTCTTGCGGTAGCCGAGAACCATGTAGAGGATGAAATATGTCAGGTCCGCCCCTAAGTATAGCACCCGCAGCGGAAGGTGCGATATGGCCCTCACGCACAGGCGGCCTACCTTCCCCCAGAAACCGAGGGGTGGTATGTTCTTGCCGTTTTGGCTTACGCCCGCTGGGAGTTCTTGGCTTTTCTCTTCTTTCTTTTCCATTTAGTTTATTTGTTCTGCTCTTTTTGCTCCTCTGGGTGTTTTATGCCCATCTCAGTCCACTTTCTGCAAGTTTTTATTGTCTCTTCCATAATCCGCCTGTTGGCCTCCATTGTCTCCTTGGTCTTATACGGGCGGCTGTGGTCGAGGTGTACCACTATTGCCGAGTAGGCTGTCTGCGTCGGCTTCACCCCGCTGTTCTTTAGCCTGAGGCCGAACTCCCTGTCCTGCCCGCCGTAGTGCATCAGCTCGTTGAATCCGTTCACCGCCACTGCGTCCTTGCGCCAGCACGATGAGTTGCATCCGTTGAATGTCGCTGCGCGGGGGGTGATGTGGTTCATCACGGCCGCCCATATCTTTCCGCATACCAGTTTCCGCATTTTGAAAGAGAATGGCTGCCCATTCTGGCGGAGCCAGTTCGCCGAGAACGCCCGCCCGCTGGCTATGTCTTCGTCGGTCAGGCTTTCGCTTACCGGGCGCGTCAGTTTAAAGTAGCCGCCCGACAGGTATCGGCCTTCGCGGGCGAGAGCCTTGTGGGTCGCCACGAAGTCGGCACGCGGCACGCAGTCCTGGTCCGTGAAGATGAGGTAGTCGGCCGTGGCGGCTTTTATGGCCTTGTTGAGTATCTCCGATTTTTGGAATCCTCGGTCCTCGTGCCACACGTGTTTGATGGGCAGCCTGTCGCGGTAGCTGTCTATCAAGGCGCGGGTGTCGTCCGTCGAGCCGTCGTCAGCTATCACGACCTCGTCGGGTCTGACCGTCTGCCGCGTGTAGCCGAAGAGGGTCTTGGCGAGCCACGCGGGGTTGTTGTATGTCGAGATTATTACGCCTATCGTCATAACGCAATCTGGGATCAGCAGGTTAATTGTTTGTGGTAGTGTAAAGTAGTCTGGCAAAGATAGCGGATTTATGCGGTACTGCGTCGCGTCGCGTTTCTAAGTTAAAGTCCTTTTTGTCGTAACTTAGCGTCCATATTTCGTTAATATAACAACTTTCGTAATATGCATGTTATCATAGTAGCGGAGCGGACTCTCCTCCCCGCTCAGGGCTACGGCGGCCTGCATCGCATGGCTTGGGGTCTCGCAAAGGCTCTCGCCGGGCTCGGCCAACGAGTCTCGCTCCTCTGCGCGCAAGGCTCGTCGTGCCCTTTCGCCACCGTCATCCCCCGCGACCCGTCGCTGCCCATCGTGGCGCAGATCCCCGCCGATGCCGATGTCGTCCATTTCAATTCGGCACCGCCCGATGGCTTCGACCGCCCTTACGTTGAGACCATCCACGGTAACTTCAACAAGTCGTTCAGCCGCAACTCCGTCTTCGTCTCGGCCGACCATGCCGCGCGCCATGGCAGCACGCAGTACGTCTACAACGGCATCGATTGGGACGACCCTGAGTACGAGCGTCCTAACCTCTCGCAGCGCTCCGACCGCCGCTACCATTTCCTTGGCAAGGCCGACTGGCGCGTCAAGAATCTCGACGGGGCTATAAGCGTCGCCAAGTCATTGCCTGAGGGGTTCGCGCTCGATGTCGTCGGCGGGCGGCGTTTCAGTTGGCATATGGGGCTGCGTCTCACCCTCTCGCGGCGCATTAAGTTCCATGGGATGGTGGCTGGCGAGGCCAAGGCGGAGGTTCTGCGACAGTCCTCAGGTCTCATCTTCCCTGTCGTATGGCATGAGCCGTTCGGCCTCGCCGTCATCGAGAGCCTCTATATGGGTGCCCCCGTTTTCGCCACTCCCTACGGCGCTCTGCCCGAGATCGTTACGCCCGAGGTGGGGAGGCTGTCGGTCTCCAGGTCGGATATGGTCTACGACATCACCCATGCCTCTTTCTCTCCCAAAGTCTGCCATGACTATGCCCGCGAAACTTTCTCCGCCCGCCGCATGGCTCTTGGCTATCTGGCCAAGTATGAGCGTGTGGCCAATGGCGAGTTCCTCAACCCCGCTCTTCCTGCCCGTGCGGAGCAAAAACCGACCCCGTGGAGCAATGAGTGAATTATAGGGGGGTGAAGCTCGTTTTTTGACTATATTTGCGGCGGATGCCTCGTGCGGTGGGGGCTTGGCGCTCGCTAAGCCCCACCGACTTGCCCATCTGCCTAACTTATCATTCAACTTTTATGAAAAAAACACTTCTTACCTTGGCCGCGCTGCTCGGTGTCGCCACGGGCGCCTTGGCGGACGAGGGCATGTGGATTCTCAGCCTGCTGAGCAAGCACAACATCGACGTCATGCGGCGCGAGGGATGCCACCTCACGCCGGACGAGATTTACAGCGTCAACCATGGCTCTATCAAGGATGCCGTGGTCATCTTCGGCGGCGGCTGTACGGGCGAGATTGTCTCTGACAATGGCCTCATTTTCACCAACCACCACTGCGGCTACTCGTCCATCCAGCAGCTTTCGTCGGTCGAGCACAACTACCTGCGTGACGGTTTCTGGGCCAAGTCGTTCGACGAGGATCTCCCTGTCGACGGGCTTCAGGTGCGTTTCCTCAAATCGTTCGAGGATGTGACGGACAAAGTCATGGAGGGCGTCACGGACAAGCTATCCCCCGAGGCGCGCGTCAACCTTATCAAGAGCCATCGCGACCAGATTGAGAGGGAGGCCGTCGATGTTAAAGACGGCTCGGTCGAGGCCTCCGTCGAGTCCTTCTTCGGCGGCAATCAGTATTTCCTCATCAAGTACGATGTCTTCAACGATGTCCGCCTCGTCGGCACTCCACCCGAGAGCATCGGCAAGTTCGGTCACGATACCGACAACTGGCAGTGGCCCCGCCATACGGGCGACTTCTCCATCTTCCGCGTCTATGCCGATAAGGACAATAAGCCGGCGAGCTTCTCGCCCGACAATAAGCCATACAAGCCTCTGCACTTCCTCCCCGTCTCCGTCAAGGGCATGAAGAAGGGCGACTTCGCCATGACCATAGGCTACCCCGGCTCAACCGACCGCTACGCCACTTCATGGGACGTCATCACGACGCGCGACATTGAGAACGCCAGCCGCATTGAGCCGCGCGACATCAAGCAGAGGATATGGCTTGAGGATATGCTCGCCGACCAGGCCATCTACATCAAGTACGCGAGCAAATACTCGCGCTCGACCAACTACTACAAGAACAGCATCGGGATGAACCGCGGCATCGACAATCTCAATGTCATCGGCCGCAAAGAGCTTGAGCAGCAAAATTTCCAGAAGTGGGTCAAGAAGAACGGCTCCAAGCTCGAGAAGAAAGTCCTTAAGAACCTCGAAAAGCTTTCCGACAAGCTCCGCCCCTACGACAAGGCCTCAAGCTACTGGTACGAGTGCCTGTGGGGAGGACCTGAGATTTTCAGGTTCGCCTACCGCGTGTCGAACTTGGCGGCAAAGAGTGACACCGCGGGCGTCGTCGCGGCCGTCCGCGCTTTCTACAAGGACTACAGCCCCAAGACCGACCGCCGTGCCTCGGCAGCACTGCTCGCCTACTACTCGTCCCACATCGATAAGGGTTTCCAGCCCAAATTCATGACTAAGCTGCACGGCGACAAGGCTTTCAGCGATTTGATTGACGGCATCTTCGACGAAAGTCTTATGGCCGACTCCTCCAAGCTGATCGCGGCAGCTTCAAGGGGCGATTTCGCCTCGATAAAGGATGACGTGGCCGTGCGCTACGCCACTCAGATGATCGACACCTACAACGAGGACATTGTCCGTGCCGCAGGCTCGCTCTCCGAGCAGCAGGCCGACGCCAGACGTGTCTATATGGCAGCGCGCATGCGTCTGTTCTCCAAGCGCGACTTCTACTCCGACGCCAATTTCACAATGAGGCTCAGCTACGGACAGGTCGGCGGCTACACGACGGCCGACACGACATACGGCTTCTTTACCGACCTCGACGGCGTCATGGCTAAGGAGGATCCCACGAACTGGGAGTTCGTTGTCGACCCCAAGCTCAAGCAGCTCTACAACGCAAAAGACTTCGGCCCCTATGCCGACAAGGATGGCCGGATGCACGTCTGCTTCATTACCAACAACGACATTACGGGCGGTAACTCAGGCAGCCCCGTCATCAATGGCGACGGCGAGCTCATCGGCCTCGCCTTCGACGGCAATTGGGAGGCTATGAGCGGCGATATCATATTCGAGCCGACTGTCCAGAGGTGCATATGCGTCGATGTCCGCTACGTCTTGTTCGTCATCGACAAGATTGGCGGTGCCCAGAATATCATAGACGAGCTTGCCATTAAGGACTAAGCCCAGCATCTTCTGCCCTCATGCGGGCCGCAACCCCTAAGCGAGGCCGGTTCTCCACTCTTTCGGAGGCTCGGCCTCGCTCTCTTTTTCCCCGTGCCTCTCTGCGCCATGACGCACCCCAAAAATATCGGGTCGCGGCTAATCACAATAAATGCGCTCATTTACTATCTTCGCACGAGGTTATTTAATTCATACGCAAAAATGCAACAGTTTACTGCCCATACGCCCGAGGAGATGGAGTCCTTGGCCCCTGAGATAATAAAGGCAATCGGAGAGAGCCGCGTCGTGGCAATGGATGCACCCATGGGTGTCGGCAAAACGACCCTCGTCAAGGCGATATGCAAGTCTCTCGGCTCCACAAGCGTAGTCAATAGCCCCACGTTCGCCATCATCAACGACTATGAACTCCCATCGGGCAAGGCTCTCTACCACTTCGACCTCTACCGGCTTAAAAATATCGAGGAGGCTTTCAATATGGGCTTCGACGAGTATTTCTACTCCGGCAACTATTGCTTCGTCGAGTGGCCGGCCATAGCCGAGGACATCCTCCCCGAGGATACCCGAATCCTCACCATCGAGGTGCTGCCCGATGGTGCAAGGCTGATAACCGTCAAGTAAAAAACTCTCGCCGCATGCTCTCTCAGCTCACGCCCTGCGAGGAGAAACTCGTCCTCCCGCATCCCGGAAAGTCGTTCTCCATCGGAATCCCGTCCGAGGATTCTGCCGAGGAGACGCGTATGCCACTCACGCCCCAAGGCGTCGAGATCCTCGTCGCCCAAGGCCATAGGGTCCTGATGGAGCGCGGGGCGGGGCTCGCGGCGCGGTTCTCCGACGAGAGCTATGCAGCGGCGGGGGCGGAGCTGACCGACGATTCCGGCCGTGTGTTCTCTTCCGACATTGTTCTCAAGGTAGCCCCGCCTACCGCAGCCCAGGCCGGGCTTATGCGTAAGGGGCAGGTCCTCCTGTGCCTCGTTTCGCGGAATGTGCGTGCCGCCGATTCTTTCGCCATACTTGCGGAGAAGAGGGTGACGCTCATCGCGGCCGACGCCATGGTCGGCGCGGGCGACCGTGAGCCTTCCTTGGTTCGCAGCCTTGGCGAGATGGAGGGCGTGATGGCCATAACGACGGCCGCCAATATCCTCGAACAGCCCAACGGTGGCAAGGGAGTCCTGATTGGGGGCGTGACGGGAGTCCCGCCTACCGAGGTCGTCATACTTGGCGCCGACTCTTCGGCCGTGTCGGCGGCAAGGGCGGCCGTGGCTTTCGGCTCCAACGTCAAAGTGTTCGACACGAGCCTCTCCAAGCTCCAGAGCCTTGAATGGCACATGCCTCACCACGTCTTCACGTCGGTTCTCCATCCCCAAGCCCTCTCTAAGGCCCTGGGGTCGGCCGACGTGCTCATATGTTCACGCCACGAGGGCTGCAAACCGCCTTTCCGCATCCCTGTCGATTATCTCGCCCTGCTAAAGCACGATGCCGTCATCATCGACCTCGATGTCGTTGCGGGCGGACGTACGGAACTATCCCGCCCCACGTCGCCCGCCGAACCCGTTTTCCGCAACCGCGGTCTTTTCTTCCATTGCCTGCCCGACATCACAGTCCTTGCGCCACATACGGCCTCTATCATCCTGAGCGATAGCGTAGCTCCACTCATCACACGCATAGCTGCCGAGGGCGGCATCGAGCAGGCTGCGAGACTCTGCGCGACGGTTGCGTCGTCTGTGGCCATGTTCCACGGCACGGTTACAAACAAGGCCCTCGCCGACCGCACCGGACTCGAGTATTTCGACCTTCGTCTACTGCTCGTCTGATGGCGTACGGCGAAAAAACGCGTTTTTTTGCCTTTTTAACCAATCCCCGTTCGTCACCACTTTCCGCCTATTCGTCAACACCGCCGCCTCCGTTTGATGCGCAAAGCGCAGCATTTTCGATAAAATTGACTTAACGCCCCTCCCCGTACGGGGCGAACGCCAAAACCATAGCGCAACTTTTACCAAAGACCGCCGTAAATTGCCACTGAAAACGGAACAGAAAGTTTTCAAAAGTCAAGTTTACTAAGGTTACACGATATAAAGTCAAGCACTATGAAGACGCTCGCAATTACTTTCTTCACGGCCATCGCAATCGTCGGTATCGCGCTCATTTGCGATGTCGCCTCTGGTAAAGTCTCCACCGAGGAGACAGGCCTTGTCGGCAAGACTACCATAACTCGCGACTCCCGCGGCAGGATTATCAGCGAACTCACCGTCGCTATCAATGGCAAGGAGTGGCAGGAGACTTCCATGAAGCAACTTAGCTATTATGACAACAAAAACGAGGCTGTCACGTATAAGAAAGTCGACGGCTCTTGGATGGCTACCTCTAAGGTCGTCACCGAGACTGCCAACGGAGTCCCCGTCTCCCTCTCCTACTTCGTCTCCTCCCCCAGTGGCAGGTGGGTCGAGGTCGCTGAGCAGAAAGCCGACGACCTCAGCAGCAACGACGTCGTGGACGATATTGTTTTCGATGCCGACGGCAATCTCATCATAAAAGCGACATATGTCTACAAGGATGGCGAGAGGCTCGGTATTCAAAAAGAGGAGTATGGCTACGAGGACAATACCCAGAAGACCCGTGTCTTCTACGCTTGGAATGGCGACAGGTGGAGCAAGACGGTCTCCTCTAAGGTGGTCTCTGAGGAGTAGAATCCCTAACTGGCGGAGGCTCGCCGAACTCAAAGGTGTCCGAGGCTCGGACACGTGCGAACAAAAAAACGTTTCATCAGATATACCGGCGTGCAGGGCTTGTTGTGCCCCGCACGCCGTTTTCTGTCCTAAACGTCGCAACTGTCAGTTTTCAAACTTATTGCGATTTTCAAAAGGTTTTGTGCCTTGTTGAATTTTTAAAAACTATTCGGTATATTTGTACCAAATAGGCGGACGGAACTAATCGCTTCGACCTAAGTTCTTAATTTACGCAAAAATAGCGACCTCCCCGGCCTCCGCTCTCCCCTCGCGGCTCTCGGCCGGGTGTCCAATATATAAAGATACGTAGTAATTTAAGGTATGAATTACATTCAGTTTGATGGCGCTCTGCTCCCTAACCTGGAATACTCCCTTTTCAGGGAGATTCTCCAAACCAACAGGGCGGGAGGCTACCTCAGCACCACCCTCGTCGGCTGCAACACGCGTAAGTATCACGGCCTGCTCGTCTGCCCCATAAAGGAGTTCGGCGGCGCCCCCTACGTCATGCTGTCCACGCTCCAGTGCAGCATCGCTGTCGGCGAAAAACCTTTCAACCTCGGAGTGCTCGAGTATAAGGGCGACTTTTTCGAACCCAAAGGCCATAAATATATGGTCGGCTATGAGGCTTCGCCTACGTCTACCTTCACTTATAGGGTCGGTGCCGTCGTCATCCGTAAGCAGTTCATCCTGGCGCAAGACGAGAGCCAGACCCTTATAAGGTATACCGTCGTCGAGGCCCCCGAGAAGTTCAAGATGCGTCTCAAGCCATTCCTCGCTTTCCGTAGCGTCCACGAGCTGACGCATGAGAATATGGATCTCGACACTCACTACACTGAGGTCGATGGCGGCGCGGCTTTCTGCCTCTACAAGGGCTTCCCGAACCTCTACCTCCAAAGCAGCAAGGCGATGGACTTCGTCGCGATGCCCGACTGGTATCGCGATGTCGAGTATATGCAGGAACGCTACCGTGGCTACGGTTTCCGCGAGGATCTATACGTCCCGGGCTATTTCGAGACGACGGTCCAGAAGGGCGACTCGTTCGTCTTCTCCGCCTCCCTCCAGCCCGCCTCGCCCAAGAACCTCAAAGCCAAGTTCACCCGCGAGGAGAAGTCCCGTCTGCCAAAAGATTGCCTGAAGAACGTCCTCGTCAACGCCGAGCAGCAGTTCACCGAGAGGGAACCCGACGGCAGCCTCATGCTTAAGGCCGGCTTCCACTGGAAGAACCCCCAGCTCCGCGATATGTTCATGGCGCTCCCCGGTCTCGCCATCTTCCAAAGCGACATGAAGCCCATCGATGAGATTCTCCAGACGAGCATCCCCAACCTCAAGAGGCTTTATATCGACCAGGCGTCGGTCAACAATACGTCAATCGACATCCCACTCTGGTTCTTCTACTGCGTTAACGAGATGGCCCGCTTCCGCGGCAAGGGTTTCAAGGCGGAGGACTACTATGACACCATGAAAGTCCTCCTCAGCCATTATTGGGACGGTCTCCCCGGCAAGATGCACCGTATGCAGAACGGCCTCATCTACGCCCGCAACGAGGGCCACCCCCAGCAGTGGATGAACGCCCAGACGAGCTACGGTCATATGGTCACCCCGCGCTATGGCAGCTGCGTCGAGGTCAACGCTCTGTGGTATAACGCCATCGCCACCACCATCGAGACCGCCAAGAAGCTCGCCGACGAAGCTACGGTGGCTGAGTGGCAGCCGAGGCTCGAACTCGTAGGCAAGTCGTTCCTTGAGACTTTCGTAAAGCCCGACGGAACTCTCTACGACCGTGTCGACGGTGAGTACAAGTCGCCCAAGATAAGGCCCAACCAGGTAATCGCCGCCGGACTCCAGTACTCGCCTCTGTCGCGTGAGAACAAGAAGGCTATTGTCGATTTGGCCACGGCCAAGCTCCTCGTCCCCTACGGTCTCCGCACCCTCTCGCCCGAGAGCGAGGAGTATCACGGCGCTGTCGTCGGCGATGAGGATCAGAGGGCCGTTTGCGCCCATCAAGGTACGGCTTACCCCTGGCTCCTCGGCTTCTACGCCGACGCTCTCGTGGCTGTATACCGCAACTCGTGCATGTCGCAGCTCCGCCGCATAGCCGATGGCTTCAACGATGTCATCAAGGATCATGGCATCGGCTCCATCAGTGAGAGCTACAACGGAAATCCGCCCTACAAGGCTGAAGGGGCCATATCCATGGCCTGCAGCGTGGCGGCTGTCCTGAAACTTATCAAAATCATCGAATCTAAATAGAGCCCTATGAAAGTTTTAATGTTTGGATGGGAGTTCCCACCTCACATTAGCGGTGGCCTCGGCACCGCATGCTATGGCATCACCAGAGGCTTGGCGACAATACCCGATCTCAAGGTTCTTTTCGTCGTCCCTAAAGCCTTCGGCGACGAGGATAAGAGTAAGGTCGAGGACATTATCGGAGCCAATACTGTCTCTATTGTCAATAAGCAAATAAGATACAGCCAGCAAAGCAAGCAGCTCGACTATATCGAGGTCAACTCCAAGCTCGTGCCTTATGTCGACCCCGAGGAGTACTATAAGCTCCGGACTCTCAATGTCGGCGACGGCTACAAGTATTTCCAGACCGACGAGAACGGCAAGTTCCACTTCGCCGGGGGCTACGGAGCCGACCTGATGAACGAGATCCGCAACTACGCCGTCATCGGCAACATCATTGCGCAGGAGAACTCCTTCGATGTCATCCATGCGCACGACTGGCTCACATATCCCGCCGGTATCGCCGCCAAGGAGGCCACGGGCAAACCGCTCGTAGTCCACGTCCACGCTACCGACTTCGACCGCTCGGGCGGCCGCGTCAACCCCGTCGTCTACGACATCGAGAAGCGAGGCATGGAGGCCGCCGACAAGGTTATTACCGTCTCCAACCTCACGCGCAACACGGTCATAGAGAAGTACGGCATCCCCGCCGAGAAGGTCGTGACGGTCTACAACGCCGTCGACCCCATCCGCAGCGACTACAACAACTACGCCCGCAAAGGCGTCAACGAGAAGATTGTCACCTTCCTCGGCCGCATCACGATGCAGAAGGGCCCAGAGTACTTCATCGAGGCTGCAAGCAAAGTGCTGCAAAAGATGGATAACGTCCGCTTCGTCATGGCTGGCAACGGCGATATGATGGAGAAGATGGTCCGCAGGGCGGCAAGCCTGAAGATTATGGACCACTTCAGCTTCACAGGCTTCCTCCGCGGTCAGGATGTCTACTCCATGCTCCGCATGAGCGACCTCTACGTCATGCCGTCCGTCTCAGAGCCTTTCGGCATCTCGCCCCTTGAGGCCATGCAGAGCAACGTCCCGGTCCTCATCTCCTACCAGAGCGGCGTGGCCGAGATTCTTACCTACGCCATCAAGACGGACTTCTGGGATGTCGATGCCATGGCCGACGCCATGTACGGCGTGCTGAACTACCCCTCGCTCGGCAAGATGTTCGCCAAGTATGGCATGGAGGAGGTCAACTCCCTCAAATGGGAGAACTCAGCTAAGCAGATTAAAAGGGTCTACGACTCGGTCGTTAAATGAAAGTTCATACTATGAAAAATATTTGCCTCTATTTCCAGCTACACCAGCCCGTAAAACTCCGTCGGTACAGGTTCTTCGATATCGGCAACGACCATTACTATTACGACGACTACGCCAACGAGAGCAATATCAATAAGCTGGCGCACACGTGCTATCTCCCAGCCAATAAGATCATTGCGGAGCTTGTCAAGAAGTACAAGGGCAGGTTCTCCGTGGCTTTCTCCATAAGCGGCACTATGATCGATCAGCTCAAGGTCTACGCCCCTGAGGTCATCGAGAGCTTCAAGGCTCTGGCCAAGACAGGCGCCGTAGAGTTCCTGGCCGAGACCGACAGCCACTCGCTCGCCTCAACGCGCAGCTTCGACGAGTTCAAGAGGCAGATAGCCGCCCATGTCAAGCTCATTGAGGACACTTTTGGCCAAGTCCCCGTCTCTTTCCGCAACACGGACCTCATCTACTCCGACGAAATCGGCGAGGCCGTAGCGCAAATGGGCTTCAAGGTTATGCTCGCCGAGGGCGCCAAGCAGACCCTCGGATGGAAGAGTCCTGACTATATGTATTGCAACGCAATCGATCCGAGGCTCAAAGTCCTCGCGCGCAACTACCATATGAGCGACGACATCGCGCTCCGCTTCTCCAACCAGACGTGGAGCGAGTGGCCCCTGACCGCTCAAAAGTTCAAGAGCTGGTGCGACGGTCTCGACCAGAAAGAGGAGGTCGTCAACCTCTTTATGAACTATGAGACTTTCGGCGCGACCCATTCGGCCGACACGGGCATCCTTGAGTTCCTTCGCGCCCTGCCCGCCGTCTTCCTTGAGGATTCCAACTACGCGTTCCTCACCCCCGCCCAGGCGGCGCAGAAGCTTCAGCCCGCATCGGCCATCCACGTCCCCTCCGCCACCAGTTGGCTCGATGAGGAGCGCGACCTCACGGCATGGCTCGGCAACGAGATGCAGGTCGAGGCCGTCGATAAGCTCTATGCGCTCGCTCCAAAGGCGGCAAAATGCACCGACGAGGCCCTCATTAAGGATTGGCAGTACCTCCAGTCGTCGGACAACTTCTACTATATGGGCACCAAGTTCTTCGCCAATGGCGCAAACAGGACTTTCCTCTCGCCCTACCCAACACCCTACGAGGCGTTCATCAACTATATGAACATCCTCACCGACTTCGCTGAGCGTCTCAACGCCGCCGTCCCCGACACTCAGGATGGTGAGGTGGAGTCGCTCAAGGCCGAGAATGCCAAGCTCGCAAGCGAGGTGACAGCCCTTGAAAAGCAGCTCGTCAAAGCCGGTGTCGAACCCGAGGTGAAGACAACTAAGCGCAAGACGGCTACAAAAACTGCCACCCGCAAGACGAACACGAAGGTGGATAACTCTGAAAAAACTGTAAAGAAACCTACGGCGAAGAAAAAGTCTGAACAGAAAGACTAACTTTCACGTAGAACCAATCGTCGGACCTAATCAACGAGTTCCTGTATGTGACACATGCCTCCAGCGTCTGCCTTGGCGAGCGTCGGTCCTTATGGCTCAGTCGCTCCCCTGCATCGGCCCCCCGGCGCCCGATGGCACAGGCACAGACAGTGCTGCATACTTATATAACAAAAACCGAAAATGGAAATTAAGACCAACTTCGCACCCTCCGCGGAGCCACTCTGGAAGTCTATCATTGTCAAGTCGAAGCTTCCCGCCGAACTCGAATGCCTCCACGAGATTTCGCGCAACATATGGTGGGTATGGAACTATGAGGCCACTGAGCTGTTCAACGAGATCGATACCGACCTCTGGCATCAGGTGGAGAAGAACCCCATCCTCCTTCTTGAGAGGGTCTCATACAGCCGGCTCAATGAGCTTGCTAAGGATGTCGACTTCGTGGCTCGCCTCAACGGCATCTACGCCAAGTTCAAGTCCTACCTCGAGCAGCCTTTCGCCTACGAACCCTCCATCGCCTATTTCAGCATGGAGTACGGCCTCTCCAACATCCTCAAGATCTACTCTGGCGGTCTCGGCATCCTCGCCGGCGACTACCTCAAGGAGGCTTCCGACAGCCGTGTCAACATGACTGCCGTTGGTCTGCTCTATCGCTACGGATACTTCAAGCAGAGCCTTTCTATCAACGGCGAGCAGCAAGCCATCTACGAGGCACAGGAGTTCCAGAGCCTCCCAATCGACGAGGTCCGCACAGCCGATGGCAAGCAGGTCTACGTCCCCATCAACTTCCCCGGCCGTCAGGTTCAGCTGAAGGTCTGGAAGGTCAATGTAGGCCGTATCACCCTCTTCCTCCTCGATGCCGACCATCCTCTCAACAACGCTGAGGACCGCACTCTCACCCACACCCTCTACGGAGGCGACTGGGAGAACCGTCTCAAGCAGGAGATTATCCTCGGCATGGGTGGCGTGCGCCTTCTCAACCAGCTCGGCATCCAGGCCGATGTCTACCACTGCAACGAGGGTCATGCCGCGCTGCTCAACATCCAGCGTCTCATCGACCTCACCGACAAGGGTCTCAACTTCAACGAGGCTCTCGAGGTAGTCCGTGCCTCCTCGCTCTTCACCACCCATACGCCCGTTCCCGCAGGCCACGATAAGTTCGACGAGGGTCTCGTCGGCAAGTATCTCGGCCATGCGCCCGAGCTGCTCGGCATCTCTTGGGAGGAGTTTATGAAGCTCGGTCGTGAGAACGACGGTAAGTTCTCAATGAGCGTCCTCGCTGCCTACACCTCGCAGGAGATGAACGGTGTCAGCTGGCTCCACGGCGAGGTCACCAAGAACATGTTCAAGCACCTCTGGCCCGGCTTTACCGCCGACGAGCTGCACATCAACTACGTCACCAACGGTGTCCACTACGGCACTTGGACTTCGAGCGAGATGCAGCGCTTCTACAAGAAAGTGCTCGATCCCGATTTGCTCAAGGATGTCTCCAACCACTCTTATTGGGATAAGATCCAGAGCGTCGACGACGCCGCCATCTGGGATGTCCGCCGTCAGCTCAAGAAGAAGCTCTTCGACTACGTCCACGATCGCAAGGTCAGCACCCTCTACGCTACCAACGACCCGAGCCGCGCTCTCGATGTCCTTGAGGGCATCAAGCCCAACGCGCTGACCATCGGCTTCGCACGTCGTTTTGCCACCTACAAGCGTGCCCACCTCCTCTTCTCCGATCTCGAGAGGCTCTCTAAGATTGTCAACAATCCTGAGCGTCCGGTCCAGTTCATCTTCGCCGGCAAGGCTCACCCCGCCGATCAGGGTGGTCAGAACCTCATCAAGAGCATCGTGGAGATTTCGCATCGCCCCGAGTTTATCGGCAAGATCATCTTCCTCGAGAACTACGATATGGAGCTCGCTCATCGCCTCGTCTCGGGCGTCGACGTTTGGCTCAACACCCCGACCCGTCCTCTTGAGGCGTCAGGCACGTCAGGCCAGAAGGCTGAGCTCAATGGCGTTCTCAACTTCTCTGTCCTCGATGGTTGGTGGTACGAGGGCTACAAGGAGGGCGCCGGCTGGGCCCTTACCGACAAGCAGACCTATCAGGAGACTGCTTTTCAGGACGAGCTCGACGCAAGCACCATCTACTACATGCTCGAGCATGAGATCATCCCGCTCTACTACGATCAGCAGGATGAGATCCCTCATCGTTGGATCCAGTACATCAAGAACTCGCTCTGCAAGATTGCGCCCGAGTTCACGACGAAGCGCATGATAACCGACTACCTCAACCGCTTCTACATCCCTCAGGCCAAGCGCGGTGCCGTCCTCAAAGCCGACGACTTCAAGGCTGCCAAGGATCTCACGGCGTGGAAGGGCAAGGTCAACAACATCTGGGACAAGATCCAGGTTATCAATGTCGATATGCCCGACATTGCCAAGGAGCAGCTCGGCATCGGTCAGGTCTACCCGATTGCCGTAACCCTCGACAAGGTCGACCCCGATGTGGAGCTTGGTCTCGAGCTCGTATTCGCAAGCGGTTCTGACGAGAACAATATGAAGATCGTGCATGCAGAGCCTTTCCAGGTCGCTGAGCGCAATGGTTCAAAGGTCACTTACAAGGTGTCCCTCTCGCTCAACTATCCGGGCGTCTTCCGTTTCGGTCTGCGCATATTCCCGTCCAACCCTCTCCTGCCTCACAAGCAGGATTTCCCGCTCCTCAAGTGGATTTAAGGTTCGGTTGCCAGCCATTAGGCTGACCCGGCAATAAGATAGAATCCCCGCGGTTGGTGACAGTCCAGCCGCGGGGGTTCTTTTTTTGTGCAAGTCCCTATCCCCTATGATCGTTTGTGGGTCTTGATGTGCTCTGTGGGTGGGAACGAATATCTGTCCCGCTTCCGCTGATAGCCGGGCGGAATCTGTACGCCTATGTTGCGCTGCAATGAAGCGTCAATCTTTGCTGACGGTCACGATTGGTGGCACGTTGGGTGACAAATGCGCCGTAGTGCGGCAATGCCCATTGAACATTTTGCGTGCTACGAATCCTATTACTATCCTCATTGCCAATACTTCCCGTTCTGTCAGCTCTTCGTGCGATTGCACCGCGCGTTTGGGGGCTATGTGCACCGCGGATGAGTCCGAATGTCGCCACGCTATTGTGCTGCACGTCTCGCAAACCAGCTTCTGCCCGCCGGGCAGAACCGTCGGATGATATTCATATAGCTCGAATGATTTGTTGAACAATAGGGAGGGGTAGGGCAGGCGTACGTTGCATTGGTAAGTGTATTGCCGGCCGACGGCATGCAGCCTGTACCCTTCTTGCGTCAGGTCGCGCCGTACGGCGTAGTATGCGCATCCGCCAGGGCGCAGCCATTGCGAAATTTCCATAAGCACCTCCGCTTGCTCTTGGGGCAGGAGAACGTTGAGAACGTATATGCAGATTACGGTGTCAAACAAACCTTTAGGGCGTTCTGGCCGGTAGTGCGGGTCGTAGCCTACTATGTCAATGCCCATTTGGCGGAGGTCGTCCGTGTCGCGTCCATAGCCGCATCCGAGGTCGAGAACGCGCCCGCGGAGCAGGCCTGCCTTGTGCAGCCAACGGGCTGGGGCCGACATTCTGTCGCGACGCTTCGCCGTCATGTACGAAAATTCGTTGCCCGTCATAATTCTCGTTTCCATTGTTCGAAACCCATATTGGCCGCTATCTGAGCCAGAGGTGCGAATGTCTTGCGATAACATTCTACCAGAGCCTCTTGGGGCATTGCGGCGATGTCCTGCGGGGCTACTCCCATGACTGCGTAGTCGTCGAGGAGTGTGCTGCGCTTGCCCGTGGCTATCCATTGCCCGATGGCTTGTTTATGGATTCTGGCGAGCGAGGGCAGGTATGTGTCCAGATCGGGCAGGCGGTCGCTTTTGGAGCTGTTAACCGACGGGTCGGCAGGAACGAGATTCCACATCTGGTCGTGGCAGACGAAGCTCCACGGGATGAAATGGTCGAGGTCGAAGCTCCCCTGTGTCAATACTCTCCCGGTGTAAATGCAGCGGATGTCGCCTCCATTGTCAAAGATGGTGTCCCAGAGTGCGCGCTGGCGGGCAAGGGATGAGCGAGTGTGCTGGCGCAGCAGCTTTTCTGCGATGTTAGGGACGTTGGGGTTGCGCGACTGTACGAAGACGGTGAGGTTCCACAGGGCGAAACTGCGGAGGACTTGGTAATTGCTGTTTATGTAGTCCGCCCACTCGGGGTTAAATGTTATGATCATGTCGTCTCCGCGCCCCGCTATAGCGTAGAGGCAGCCGTTCTCAAAATTATGCGAGCGCAAGGCGACAGCCGCATTGTCTTGCGATGAAATCCAGGGACTCAGGAAGCGGTATGGCACATGGGTCAGTAGAAGTCGGAGCGACTTGCGGACTTCCGCATCAGTCTTTGCAAGGCTGATTAGGCTTTCCGCAATGTCTTCCTCTGCCATGTTTTTCTGCAGTCGTCCGGAGTCAACCATCCATTGGGCTACTTTGGGCAGCTGATCCGCCCACCCGAATGACAGTCGGTGGACAAGGACAGCGTCCCACGCCATCGCCACCATGCGGGCCGCCAAGTCTATGGCCCTGACACTCGCAAGGCCTCCGGCCACTTGGGCGTGAAGAAGGCCAAGAAACCAGTAGAACTTATATGTGGCTGTGGTGCTGTCGAAAACTCGGGAAAGTTGGCGAGTGGCAAGTGTCGGTGACTGAGGAATCAAAATATCGGTCGTTTAAAT
>JBJEGU010000036.1:0-48404 GCA_051875415.1 Marinilabiliaceae bacterium | reverse complement strand
AGACCGCTTCGCCGAGAAGACCTACGAGGAGATGCTTCAGGGCATAGCCAAGCTTAAAGCCCAAGGGTGCGACAGGCTCATTGTCGACCTGCGCTCCAACTCGGGCGGATTCCTCAACGTCGTCCAGGCCATGTGCAACGAGTTCCTCGCCCGCGGCGAGATGATAGTCTACACCGAGGGCGGCCACCAGCGCAGGCAGGAGACGCGCGCCGACGGCACGGGCTCATGCCGCGACATGGGGCTGACGGTGCTCATAGACGAATACTCGGCCAGCGCGAGCGAGATATTCGCAGGCGCGATGCAAGACAACGACCGCGGCGTAATCATAGGCCGCCGCTCATTTGGCAAAGGCCTCGTGCAGAGCGAGATGCAGCTGGGCGACGGGTCGGCCATCCGCCTTACCGTGGCGCGCTACCACACGCCCTCGGGACGCTGTATCCAGAGACCGTACGGTCACGGCGACGGCGAGTACTACGCCGACATCGCCAAGCGGTACACTTCGGGCGAGCTGTTCAGCGCCGACAGCATCAAGGCCGACACGACGGACGTCTTCTACACGGCTAAAGGCCGCAAGGTGTACGGCGGCGGCGGCATCGTGCCGGACATATTCGTAGCCTACGACACGGCCACGGCCTCGCCCTACCTCTACAACCTGCGGGCGAAGAGGGTGATATACGACTTCGCTAAGCAAAACGTCGAGAAGCTCCGCCCCCTGCTGAGCAGCAAGCCGATGCCCGAGATGGTCCATTACCTCCTGAAGCAGAACTACATCGACGGGCTTCAGGCGTTCGCCGCCAAGCGCGGCCTCGCCAAGCCGGCGCGACTGGACACCAAGGAGCGCGAGGTGATAGAGAACGAGGTGCGCGCCTACATCGCCCAGTCGATTAACGACGAGGGCGGCATCTACCCCATCCTGAACAGCATAGACCCCGTCGTGAAGAGGGCCCTCGCCGAGATGGGAGCCGAGTCGCTCTATTAGGGGCACGCTCAGGAATGCTGAACCAGCAGGCGATAGTGGCCCGGTGGGGGCTGTGGGGAATTTTCCTACTGAGCCTCTTGTCGGCCACGTTGCTGCCCGGCTTCTCGGAGGTGGGGCTTGTGGCGCTTGTGGCCAGCGGGCGCTTCAGGCCATTGAGCCTCATAGGGTACGCTTCGGCGGGCAACTGGATTGGCGGGGTGATAACCTACGGGATGGGCTGGGCCTTGGGCATGGGGCTGACGACCGGGTGGACGGGAGTCTCGATGGAGAGCATCGAGGGCGTCAGGGCATGGGTGGAGAGCTATGGCGCATGGTGCGGACTCCTGGTCTGGGTGCCCGTCATTGGCGACCCTATAGCCGCAGCCCTCGGGTTCGCCCATTCGCCCGTGGCCGGCACGCTGAGCCTGATGTTCGTGGGCAAGGCCGCACGATACGTCTGCGTGGTCTTCGCGTCGGACGGAGTGGTTACGGCCATCAAAAGGGCGTTAAAGGCTCACAGAAGAGAAGTTAAGAACAAAGAGAAATAAAAGACCAACAAAAGAATGTATGACTATCTGATAGTAGGGGCCGGACTGTTCGGCTCCGTCTTTGCGCACGAGGCTCGCAAGCATGGCAAGAGCTGCCTCATCGTTGACCGTCGCGAACACACAGGCGGCAACATATACTGCGACAAAGAGGAAGGCATATTCGTACACCGCTATGGCGCGCACATTTTCCACACCGACAAGGCCGACGTCTGGAAATACGTCACCGACCTTGTAGACTTCAACATGTTCATCAACTCGCCCATAGCGAACTACGAGGGGCGGCTGTACAACCTGCCGTTCAACATGAACACCTTCTACCAGATGTGGGGCGTAAGGACGCCCGCCGAGGCCGAGGCCAAGCTCGACGAGCAGAGACGCGAAGCCAGGAGAAAGATGGAGGCCGAAGGCGTAAGCGAGCCGCGCAACCTGGAGGAGCAGGCGCTGACCCTCGTTGGCAATGACATATACGAAAAGCTCATCAAGGGCTACACGCAGAAGCAGTGGGGCCGCCCGTGCGACGAGCTGCCGGCGTTCATCATCCGCCGCCTACCCATCCGCCTCACATTCGACAACAACTACTTCACGGATCCGTATCAGGGAATCCCGAAAAACGGGTATAACGAACTGACGGAAAGACTGATAGGCGACACCGAGGTAAGGCTCGGCGTGGACTACATCGCCGACCGCGCGGAGTTGGGCAAGATTGCCAAGAAAACCGTGTTCACGGGCGCCATAGACGAGTTCTTCGACTACAAGCTCGGCCACTTGCAGTACCGCACAGTAAGGCTCGAGAACGAGACCCTCGACATGCCGAACTATCAGGGCAACGCCGTGGTCAACTACACGAGCGCGGAGATCCCCTACACCAGAGTAATAGAGCATAAGCACTTCGACAGCAGCGCGTTGAGCCTGCCTAAAACGATTGTGAGCCGCGAATACCCAATGGAGTGGAAACCGGGAATGGAACCCTACTACCCGGTGAACGACGCGGCGAACAACGCCACGGCTGCGCAGTACGCCGAGATGGCAGCGGCACAAAAAGACCTGATTTTCGGCGGACGCCTGGCCAAGTACAAATACTACGACATGGACGACGTGATTGCCGCAGCCAGGGAAGCCGCAGACAAGGAGTTCGGCAAGTAATGAAGCAGAACAGAAAACCTACTCCCCACCTACACCACTACACCAGAATATGGCGGGCAAAAACTCCGCACTGGCGTTGAAAATAGGTAGCGACATAAAAAACAGAAAGTTCAGGACAGAGGAATGAGAATCAGGACATTGATAGCCGCCACTTTGGCAGCCATAGCCATAGCGACGACCGGGGCGCAAGGCCAGACGACGAGCGGGCTAGGCGGAATGTCAGCATCGAGCTACAAAAACATTAACATATCGTCCATCCCCGAGAGAAAGATAAAGGAGTACGCCCAGAAGGCAGAGGCTTCGGGCATGGGGCTGAGCGACGTCATTGCGCTCGCCAAGAGCAAAGGAGCCAGCGAGATGCAGCTAAGCCAGCTGAAAATGCGCCTTAGCCGCTACTTGAAAGACGCAAAGTCCACCACGTCGGCGACATCGCAAGAGACCGGGGATCGGACAGCCGCCCTCTCAATGCGGGATCTGCCCGAGGCTGCGCCGCAGCTCGCCGACACCGCCGTCTTCGGCTACTATATGTTCAACCGCAGCGGCCTGACTTTCGAGCCGACACAGAACCTGGCCATAGGCGACGCCTACACCATCGGCGCGGGCGACCAGATCGCCATCGACATATATGGCGCGACGGACCAGACGTATGAGCTGACAGTCGGGACGGACGGCACGATAGTGGTGCCGATGGTCGGGCCCATAAGGGTTGGCGGGATGACCGTGGCCGACGCGCGGAACACGGTAGTGGCCAAGCTGCGAAGGATCCACTCCGACCTCGGCGGCGGCTCGAAAGCCAACCTGCGCGTGACGAGCGCGTCGCCTGTGACGGTCAGCGTCATGGGCGAAGCTCACACCCCGGGCACGTTCACTGTGTCGTCGGCCTCGACACTCTTCAACGTGCTCTACCTCAGCGGCGGACCTAACATCAACGGCAGCTACCGCGACATACAGCTCATCCGCGGCGGACGCATCATAGCCCACCTCGACGTCTACGACTTCCTGCTCAACGGCAAGAACGACGTGAACCCGTCGCTCGCCAACGGCGACATAGTCATGATACCCACCTACGCCAAGCGGATAAAGGTCACGGGCGAGTTCAAACGCAACGGGTTCTTTGAGGCCAAGGAGGGCGAGACTGTGGCCGACATCATCCGCTACGCGGGCGGCTTCACGCCAGCAGCCCAGAGCGACCATATCGGCGTATACCGCATCGGCAAATACACCACGGAGTATAAGGACGTGACAGATCCGGCTGCCGAGCTGCTGTGCAACGGCGACAGGATAGAGTGCGGGGCTAAGGACACTGCCCGCGTGGACAACTCGGTCAAAATAGAGGGGGCGGTGTTCGCACCTGGCGTGTTCGAATATTCCGAAGGGCTAACGCTGAAAGAGCTCATAGAGAAGGCCGGCGGCCTGACGGAGAACGCTTTCCTGAGCCGCGGCGTCATAACAAGGTATAAGGACGACTACACGCTCGAGGCGGTCAACTTCGATGTCCTGGACGCGTCGAACGGCTCTGCCGACGTGAGCATAAAGGCCAACGACGTGGTGACGATAGCCTCGATAGACGACATGCGCGAGAAGCCAGTGGTGTCCATATACGGCAACGTTGCCAATGAGGGAAGCTATGACTACCGCGACAACCTGACCCTTGGCGACCTCATAGTCCTCGCTGGCGGAATGAATGAGTACACAGCCCTGCCTAACGTGGAGATTGTCCGCCGAGTGGCCACCGAGGATCTCGACGACCCCTCGAAAGAGACGAGAACCATGACCACAGTGTCCATAACGCCCGACCTCTCGCTCGACGGAGAGGGCAACAACTTCAAGCTCGAGCCGTTCGACGCCGTCTACATCCGCCAATACGCCGTGGCGGCCAAGAACATCTCCGTCACCGTAGACGGCGCAGTGTGGACTCCCGGTCTCTACGCCCTGAGCAAGACTGGCACAAGAGTGTCGGAACTCATGAGCCGCTGCGGCGGATTCTCTGCCGACGCCGACCGACAGGGCGCACGCCTCTTCCGCCGCTTGACGATGAGCGACGAGGAGCGGGAGGTCAGGCTCCGACTAAGCGCGCTGAAAGGCGACACCGCTACGTTCTACCTGAAGAACAACGTAGAGCAGTACGAGTTCGTGTCGTTCGACCTTGAGAAGGCTCTGGCGAACCCTTACTCCGACGACGACCTGATCCTGCACGATGGCGACCGGATAGAGATCCCCGAGAAGAGCCAGACCGTGAGGGTGGCGGGACTCGTACAGAACCCGATGAACGCGAAATGGGTGGAAGGCAAGCGAGCCAATTACTACATCGACGCGGTGGGCGGGTTCGCAGCCAACGCTTTCAAGCGCAAGACGTACGTCGTCTACCCCAACGGCGAGAGCAAGCGGGTGCGCCACTTCCTGTTCGTCCGCATCTACCCCAAGGTGAAGCCGGGTTCGGAGGTCATTGTGCCTGTAAAGCCAGAAAGGGACCTCTCCACGATGACCACATTTGTCGGCCTGGGCTCGACACTCGTATCGATAGCTATCGCTGTCGTCGCATTGACTAAATAATGAAGAGGATGGAAGAGGAGAAGAAAAGCCAAGGGACAGACAAGAGAGAGAAGGAGCTGGACCTCGTCTGGCTTATAAAATACCTGTACGACAGGCGCAAGCTAATCCTGAAGGCAGTGGGCGCATGCGTGGTGCTGTCGATTATAATCTTCTGCTGCCGGAAGAAGACGTTCACCTGCAAGGCGGGCATCATGCCCCTCACAGCCAAGACATCGAGCCTCGGAGGACTGGGTAGCCTCGCCTCACTCGCCGGCGTGGACGCCAGCAAGCTGATGGGCGGCAACCAGACGGACAGGATAACGCCGGACTTGTTCAGCAACATTGCGCAGAGCACTCCCGCCATGCTCGAGATAATGAACAAGCCGATGACCTGGACCGACCCCGACACCGTGGAGTCGCTCTACTCGCATGTGGTCCGCGACTCAGTGCCGACAACGTTCTGGGGCAAGGTGGCCAAATACACAATCAAGTTGCCGGGCACCATAATAGCGTCACTTAGCAAGGCTCCGACAGTGGTACCCGTCGTGGACAGCGCGGGCTATGACCGCCCAATGGTCCTGGACAAGAGCATGGAAGCGTGCATAAAGGACCTCAGCAGCAGGATAAACGTCGAGATGGACGAGGACGTGAACATAGTCTGGATAACATGCCAGGCGGAGAACGCTGATCAGAGTGCCGAGCTTACGCTCGCCGTGATAGACTACATCCAGAAAATGTCGGCCGACTTCATAACGCAGAACGCCCGCAAGAACTTGAAGTTCACCGAGGAGCAGTTCAACCTCGCCATGGAGGACTACAACGACAAGCGCAGCAAGTGGTTCAAATATAAAGACAGCCACCGCTACGCCGTTGAGGAGCGCGAGGGCCTTGAGAGCAGCTCGCTCAGCGAGAGCTACAACCTGGCTCTGAGCCTCGTGACCAACATTCAGGAGCAGGTGGCGGCATGCAAGCTTGAGGTGGCGAACAAGACTCCGGCGTTCACAGTGGTGGAGCCTGTGGTCACGCCTACAAAGAAGACCTCGCCACGCCTGTCGTACCACCTGATTGGCGGCATAATAGCCGGCTTCGTATTCGCCGTAGGCGCACTCCTGGTCATCCTCGGGTTCAAGCAGGTGTTCAAGCCCGCCGATTTCGCCAAGATATACGACCAGTACAAGGAAGAAGAGGAAGCGTAGGCATCTCTAAGGAGGGCGCAAACCTCTTCCCTAATAACCATTTGAACTCCCCCGTCAGGAATGGGTCTGGCGGGGGAGTTTTCCGTATCAGCCGCCGGCGGGCATATGGTCCGATGGGAAGGATAAACGGCCAAGGCGCACGGACATGCGGAGAATGGAGGCAGCCCATAACAAGATATGCTCACACAAAGGGCCGAAGCCAGCATCATACCGCTCAACGCCTTAGGCGGCGAAAGGATAATTACTTAAATTTGCGGGTCAACAAGCCTCAGAGGCGGCCGCCGCATCCCTGCGGACGAGCCAGCGCACTGGGGCATTCGAAATAAAAACCAACACAACAAAAAAGAAAATGGCAGAAGACGTTTTCAAAAAATTAGTATCGCACTGCAAGGAATACGGCTTCGTGTTCCCGAGCAGCGAGATTTACGATGGTCTGGGAGCCGTATATGACTACGGCCAGAACGGCGTCGAGATGAAGAACAACATCAAGAAGTACTGGTGGGACGCCATGGTCAAGCTGAACGACAACGTCGTGGGCATCGACTCCAGCATCTTCATGCACCCGACCATCTGGAAAGCGTCAGGCCACGTCGACGCGTTCAACGACCCCCTTATCGACAACCGCGACTCGAAGAAGCGTTACCGCGCCGACGTCCTCATAGAGGACCAGATTGCCAAGTACGACGAGAAGATAGAGAAGGAGATAGCCAAGGCCCGCAAGAAGTTCGGCGACACGTTCGACGAGGCCAAGTTCCGCGAGACATCGGCCCACGTAAAGGAGCATCAGGCCAAGCGCGACGCCCTCCACGAGCGTTATAAAAAGGCGATGAACGCCAACGACCTCGCCGAGCTGAAACAGATTATCATCGACGAGGAGATCGTCTGCCCCATATCCGGCACGAAGAACTGGACCGACGTGCGCCAGTTCAACCTCATGTTCACCACCGAGATGGGTTCGACATCCGAGGGCGCCATGAAGATATACCTCCGTCCCGAGACCGCCCAGGGCATCTTCGTCAACTTCCTCAACGTCCAGAAGACCGGCCGCATGAAGGTGCCGTTCGGCATCGCGCAAGTTGGCAAGGCATTCCGCAACGAGATTGTGGCCCGTCAGTTCATCTTCCGCATGAGGGAGTTCGAGCAGATGGAGATGCAGTTCTTCATCCGGCCGGGCGAGGAGATGAAGTGGTTCAACTACTGGAAGCAATATCGCCTGAACTGGCACGAGGCTCTTGGCATGGGCGACCAGAACTACCAGTTCCACGACCACGAGAAGCTCGCCCACTACGCCAACGCCGCCACCGACATCGAGTTCCGCATGCCGTTCGGCTTCAAGGAGGTGGAGGGAATCCACAGCCGCACGGACTTCGACCTCAGCCAGCACCAGAAGTTCTCCGGCAAGAAGATCCAATATTTCGACCCCGAGACCAACGAGAGCTACGTGCCCTACGTCATCGAGACGTCTATCGGCGTCGACCGCATGTTCCTCTCCATCATGGCGGGCGCATATACCGAGGAGCAGCTAGAGGGTGGCGACAGCCGCATAGTCCTGAAGCTCCCGCCCGTTCTCGCCCCGGTCAAGCTGGCGGTCCTGCCTCTCGTGAAGAAGGACGGGATGCCCGAGAAGGCTCACGAGATTGTCAACTCGCTCAAGCTGGCGATGAACGTCCAGTACGACGAGAAGGATTCCATCGGCAAGCGTTACCGCAAGCAGGACGCCATCGGCACCCCGTATTGCGTGACCGTAGACGGCCAGACCCTGGAGGACAACACCGTCACCCTGCGCGACCGCGACACGATGGAGCAGCGCCGCGTCAACATCTCGGAGCTGCACGACATCGTATATAAGAAGGTGTCGGGCCACGAGCTCTTCGAGAGGCTCATAAAGGTCCAGAGCGAGCTTAAAGCGAATATGCAATAGGTCACCCTGGGCGACCAAACGGGCAAGCCCCGCCGTGCGTTTATAAGCGCGGCGGGGCTTGCCTTTTGCTTTTAACGGGGGATGGAAATGGCGGAAAGGGCAAAATGCGGACACGGGAGAGCATCAATGCGTCAATTTTTACGATTTGATACACCGCATTTACGATTTGATACATTGCGGGCGACGGCGTTAAGGTAACTTAGCCGGAGTTCATCAATTCACTAATTTCTAACACATCTGGCTATGGAAAAGACATATCCGACAAACGGGCGATTCAGCCTGACGCCACTGCCCTACCCCACATCGGCCCTCGCGCCCGTGATAAGCGAGGAGACCCTCAACCTTCACCACGGCGCACACCTTCACACCTACGTCGCGAACCTCAACTCCGGCATCGCCGGCACGCCTTGGGAAGGCCGCCCGCTCGAAGACATAGTCTGCGGCAGCAGCGGCCCCCTGTTCAACAATGCGGGCCAGGTGATGAACCACAACCTCTACTTCGGCCAGCTGCGCCCGCCATTCACCGACAACGCCCCTCACGGGCACATGGAGAGGCTCATAAAACACCAGTACGGCAGCTTTGACGGCTTCAAAAGCGAGTTTGAGCGCACAGCCGCTACTCTCTTCGGGGCGGGCTGGGCATGGCTCTCAGTCGACTCCGACGGCAAACTCAAACTGACGCAGGAGCAGAACGCCGGCAACCCGATAACGCGCGGACTGAAACCTTTGCTCACCGCCGACGTATGGGAGCATGCCTACTACGTCGACTACCGCAACCGCCGCGCGGAGTACCTCGCGGCACTGTGGAGCATCGTCGACTGGGACGTTGTGGAACACAGGCTCACAAAGTAGAGCCGCCCAAGGGGAACCGGCGGATTGCGACGTTTTTCCCATCATTTAAAAGAACGAATAGCATGAAAGAACTCAAAGGAACGAAGACAGAGCGAAACCTCTGGGAGGCATTCGCAGGCGAGTCGATGGCTCGCAACAAGTACAACTACTACGCCTCGAAAGCCCGCAAAGACGGCTATGAGCAGATAGCCGCCATATTCGAGGAGACGGCCGCCAACGAGAAGGAGCACGCCAAGCTCTGGTTCAAGCAGCTGATGGGCGGCTCAATCCCCGCCACCACGGCCAACCTCCTCGATGCAGCCACGGGCGAGAACCACGAATGGACCGACATGTACGACAGGATGGCCCGCGAAGCCGAGGATGAGGGCTTCGCCGAGATAGCCCGCCTGATGCGCGGCGTGGCACGCATAGAGAAAGAGCACGAGGAGCGTTACCGCAAGCTGCTCAAGAACATAGACGACGCTGTGGTCTTCTCGCGCGACGGGGAGTGCGTATGGCAGTGCAGGAACTGCGGCCACATAGTCATCGGCAAGAAGGCCCCGGAACTCTGCCCCGTTTGCGCCCACCCGCAAAGCTACTTCGAGCTGAAGAAGGACAACTTTTAGGTGGCAGTCCGCCTTACGCTAAAGGCAGCGGCCTCCCGTGCGAACATGACGCACGGGAGGCCGCTGTATCTTTTCCCCTACCGCTTAATTATTTGATGACGCAGCTCGGACGCAGCGACGCAGCAAGATGGCGAAAGCGCACGCGAGAGCCGCACCCACAACCATCACCACGCTCGTGCCGACCCTCATGCCGCCCACGGCGACGAGCGGACTGGCCACAGCCCCGGCCACGAAGTTCGACGCCCCGAACACCGCACTGGCGGCGCCGGCATTAGCCCTCTCGGAATCGAGGGCTATGGACGTAGCCGCAGGCTGGAGGATGCCGAAGCCCGTGAGAGCCACGGCATAGCACGGCAGGAGAACGCCGAGAGGCAGCACGCCGACGAGGCAAACGGCGGCGGCAGCCGAGGCCACCACTACCACCAGCCCGCCGCAGAGCAGAGCCTGCGGAAGACGGCGGAACAGGCCGCAGAGTCCACTGCCGACACCTATCATCAGGGCATTGACCGCGAAAGCCAAAGAGTAGGACAACGGACTCATCCCATACTCCGACTGGAGGATGAATGGCGACGACGACAGGTAGCCGAAGAACATGAGGAAAGAGCCGACCTCAAGCAGCACTGCCGTGAGGAACACGGGATTGCGGAAGACACGGAAGAGGTTGGCATAGACATTGGCAAGGCTGCCGCCAAGCCTCTTCGGGGCGGGGAGACTCTCGGCGAGGAAGCACGAGCAGACGAGAAGCACCACGCCCACGCCGAGCAGCACGGCGAAAATGCCGCGCCAGCCCGTGACAGACATAAGCAAACCGCCCACGACGGGGGCGGAGACCGGCGCAATGCCATTGATGGCGGCCAAGACGGCCATAAACTTGGCCAAAGCCTCGCCCGAGTACATGTCGGTAGCCACACTCTTGCTCAGGACGATGCCACCCGCCCCGCCGAGTCCCTGAAAAACACGCAGGACATTGAGGGTGACGATGTCTGGAGCGAAAAGGCACGAGACGGAGGCCACGACGAAAACGGACATAGAGGCGATGAGAGGCCCGCGACGGCCATACCTGTCGCTAAGCGGGCCGACAAGAATCTGCCCAAGGGCGAGACCGAGCATGCCCATCGTGATGGTGAGGGAGACGAGCTGCGGCGAAGTGCTGAGATCGTCCGCCATGGATGGCATGGCGGGAAGGTAGAAATCGGTGACGAAAGGGCCGAAGGCCGTAAGGAAGCCAAGAGTGAGGGTCACGAAGAGACCCTGTTTTACGAGGCGCATGTTGGTTGAGAAGGTAGAATGATTAGCAATACCCGAACTGGCGGGCGAGAATGTCAGGATTTTGGGGGCGGAAGTGCCGTTAGATATGGAATAAATGTACAGGACAAGAAAAAAGCGTTCCAAAATGAATTGGAACGCTTTACCAAGTGAGGTCGGTGGCGGATTCGAACCGCCGTGGACGGTTTTGCAGACCGTAGACTAAGCCACTCATCCAACCGACCGTCAGTTGCTTCGTCTTAGCGAGTACAAAGGTAGCTCTTTTTGGTTAAACCGCAAGAGGGACGCGGCAAAAAATAGTGAGAGGAGAGGAAAATCACACTTTAAAACGGGTATGCTGCCATAATCAGGAGCCGCGGAAGGTGGACACGGCCTCTGGGCGGAACGACGGACAAAGCAGACGCCCCGAGGTGAAGCCTCGTGGCGTCTGCACATATGGGACAGAATGTAGAACCCGGCGTTATTGGAGACGCTTGAGCTGCTGGTCGGCCACATCGAGGGCGATAGGGATGTAGCCATGGGGGGCAGCCTGCTTCTGCCCGTCGGTGAGGACGTAGGAGAGGAATGCCTTGACAATGGGGTTGGACGGGTTGCCATTGGTCACGAGGTAGAGGCTGCGGGCAGGCGGGGCGGGATAGAGACCGTCGGCGATAGCCTTTGAGAGGTTGTCCATAGTGTCATAGAAATCCTCCTCGGGGTCAATCTTGCCATTGTTGTTGACATCGATTGGCGCTACTACGATACCATCGGCCGGCTTATGGGTCTTAGAGTCGTAGGCGAAGCCGATGTTGACAAGGCCGATGCCGTTGACGTCCTTCTGCACGGCCTGCGCCACGCCCGGGTCGCCGTAGACGGCAGTGCCGAGGAGGTCGTCCTGCTTCTTGCCGAGCCACTTGGCCCATGTGCCAGCCGCGCCGCACGCGTCACTGCGGGTGTAGACGTTGACGGGGTCGGCGTTCTCCGTACCCGTCACCTGCCCCCAAGTCTTGACGTTGCCTGTGATCCAGAGGCCGACGGCGGTCTCCTGAGTCAGTCCATGCTTGAGAAGGGCATCGAGGTTGGGGCTTGTGGCATTGACAGTGGCCACCACGGCGTCTTTAGCCACGGCGAAGGGAAGCGCGCCCTTAGCCAACTCCTCTTCCTCAATCTCGCGGCTGACCATCCCGAGGTCTACCACATTAGCCAGAGCGTCGGCTATGCCCTTGCCAGCACCGCCCGCCGAGAGGTCGATTCGCACATTGGGGTGGAGCTTGCGGAACTCATCGGCCCACTGCACAGCCAAGGGGTAGAGCGCAAAAGCGCCTGAGAGCGATATGCTGCCACTGAGATTGTCACCGTCGCTCGCTGAACCCTGCCCGCCGCCACTGCACGATGTAGTAAGCAGTGTTGAACCCGCAATAAGAGTAAGGCCAAGAGTCGCGCCGGCCAAAATGCTTGTCATTGTCTTGTTCATAGTCTATATATTTTTGATAGGTTAGTGAATTTAGAACTGGAAAAGAGCCTGCGCCTCGACCTGATGGACGTCGGAGGCGACTTCGTAGTGCTTGAGCGTGTAGGCCAATTGGACTCGGACGCGCTTTATGGGCGTGATGTTGAGTCCGGCTTGGAAGTTGTTCTGCTTCTCGTCATTATCAGCGTCGGGCTTGAAGAAATCGTAACTGAGGATGGGCTGGAAAACCTTGTTCGCCTTGAAGGCCGCATGGGCGTAGACGCCATCGCTCTTCTTGCCTGCCGTCTTGCCATGGAGGTATTCGGAGCGGAAGGTGAAGCGTTCGCCCTTATACTCAATGCCGGCCGAAGTCCGGTCGCGGTCCTCGACGCTGCCGCTCTCACCGTAGTGGCCGACATACTGACCAAAGCTGATCGTCAGAGGCTTAACAGGACGATAAAAGAGAAGCAGGGCGAAATCTTTCTGGTTGTTGTTGTCCTTGTTGTTTATCCCGTTGCCGTTAAACACGCCGACCTTATAGGACAGGTGGCGGAAGGAGCTGTCGGACGAGAGGAAGGCGTCGCCGTAGAGGAGGAGGCCAATATCACGACCGTTGACCTTGAGACCGGCAATATCCTGATAGCCATTGAGCCTGGCGACGGCCGTGGGGTTCTCGATGGTGAGCCATGACGCAGGGCCATAGAGCGTCTCCTGCGAATAGGGGACTTTGAACTCGCCGACCTGGATGTTGAACGGCTTGGCTATTTTGACTCTCGCATAGGCATCGATGACCTTGACCGAAGTCTCATACTCAGCCTGAACCTTGTAGTCGAGCCGCGGGGAGAGGTCGCCCTGGGCGGAAAGGCGGACACGGCGGATGTCGAAGCCATGGTGGGAGTCGTCGCCGCTATCGTAGGAGTAACGGAAGTTAGCGAGTCCGGAGATGGTGGGGGCTGAAGGCGCGATGGTCTGAGCGCTAACTGAAGCTGACGTCAGGAGGATGGCTGCGAGAGCCAGTGTTTTGTTCAGTTTTTCCATGTTGCAGTAAATGTGTTAGGTTTGACTTCGCTTTGTCTTTTTGTTTTGTCACGATACAAAGTTGCGGGATTTGACATACGCATTTAACAACACAGGAACGGTAAAAGGACTAATGTGGTTGGGGGATGCGGAGGGGAAATGATAGCGTGAGTATGGGACGAGGCGTGAAAGCGGGCGGCGCGTTGTGAAATATTCGAATTGCAATTTAAGAAAAGAGACAAAAAAAATCCCGCCAGAGGTGAGACTCTGGCGGGGCTGCTAATATCAGATAGGATTAATCCTATTTCACCTTGGCCCAGCTGTCCTTGAGGCCGACAGTCTTATTGAAGACCGGATGGCCTGCGGTGGCAGTATCGGGATCGACATTGAAGTAGCCGATGCGCTGGAACTGGAGATAGGCGAGAGGCTGCTGACTGGCGGCGAACTCCTCGACGTAGCAATTGGAGATGACGTGGAGGGAATCGGGGTTGATAATCTGCTTCATGGCCTCTACGGGCTCGCATTTCTGCGCATCGACGATGGCGGCCATCTCATCCCTCGGGTTCTCAACCTTCCAAAGCCTGTCGTAGAGCCGTACCTCGGCCTTGACGCAGTGGTCGGCACTGAGCCAGTGGAGAGTGCCCTTGACCTTACGGTCGGCTCCGGGAAGGCCGCTCCGGCTTGCAGGGTCATACTCACAGTAGACCTCCTCGACCTCGCCCTTGTCGTTCTTCTTGCAGCCAGTACACTTGACGATATAGGCGTTCTTGAGACGGACCTCGCCGCCGGGCGTCATACGGAAGAACTTCTTGGGAGCGTCCTCCATAAAGTCGTCGCGCTCCATCCAGAGGGTGCGGCTGAAGGCTATCTTGTGCGAACCTTGCTCGGGAGCCTCGGGGTTGTTCTGGGCGTCCATCATCTCCACCTGCCCCTCAGGGTAGTTGGTGACGATGAGCTTGACAGGGTTGAGGACGGCCGAGACACGCGTAGCCCTCTTGTTGAGATCCTCGCGGACCGCGCTTTCGAGGAGGGAGAACTCGTTAAGGGCGTCGAAAGTGGTGTAGCCGATCTTATCGATGAAATTGAGGATGGACTCGGGGCTATAGCCGCGGCGGCGGAAAGCGCAGATGGTCGGCATTCGCGGGTCGTCCCAGCCCGAGACGAGTCCGTTCTTGACGAGCGCGAGGAGGTTCCTCTTGCTCATGAGGGTGTAGCTGAGGTTGAGCTTGTTGAACTCGATCTGCGTGGGGCGGTTGTCCGAGATATCCTCGCCCCTGGTCTGCTTGAGCCAGTCGACGAAGAGGTCGTAGAGCGGACGATGGACGACGAACTCGAGTGTGCAGATGGAGTGCGTGACGCCCTCGAAATAGTCGCTCTGGCCGTGGGTGAAGTCATACATGGGGTATGCGTTCCACTTGTTGCCCGTGCGGAGGTGTGGCACGTTGAGCACGCGGTACATGATGGGGTCGCGGAAATGCATATTGGGGTTGGCCATGTCAATCTTGGCGCGGAGCACCATCTTGCCCGGCTCCATCTTGCCGCTGTTCATCTGCTCGAAGAGGGCGAGGCTCTCCTCGGCGGGCCTGTTGCGGAACGGACTCTCGACACCGGGCTGTGTGGGAGTACCCTTCTGCTCGGCAATCTGCTCGGCGGTCTGCTCATCGACATAAGCCTTGCCCTGCTTGATAAGGGCCACGGCGAAGTCCCACAGCTGCTGGAAATAGTCGGAAGCGTAGTAAATGTTGCCCCACTTGAAGCCGAGCCACTCGATGTCCTGCTTGATGGACTCGATGTACTCGTTGCCCTCCTTGACCGGGTTAGTGTCGTCGAAGCGGAGATTGCAGACGCCGCCGTAACGCTTGGCGACGCCGAAATCGATGGCGATGGCCTTGGCATGGCCGATGTGGAGATAGCCATTAGGCTCGGGCGGGAAACGCGTCTGCACTCGTCCGCCATTCTTGCCGGCCTTGAGGTCGGCCTCGACCTTCTGAATAATGAAATTGCCCTGGCTCTCAGTCTTCTCCTCAGGCTCCGTATTATTCGCGTTCATCTGCTTGTTTTGGGTTACGTTACTGCCTCAAAGATAGTCAGAAAAATCGTATCTTGGCAAGGCGTAACGGTGGCCTCTGGTTTAAATAAAGCTACGTGCGGCCCGAAAAACGATAATAACTTCACACAATGGAGATGACAATAGAGATACGCGGCCTGAAGCTCTACTCGCACCACGGGTGCTATGCGGAGGAGCGCCGCGTCGGCACCACTTTCATAGTGGACGCCGACTTGAAAGTTGACACTACGACGCCTGCCGGGACTGACGACGTGCGCGACGCTCTTAACTACGTCGCAGCATGCGAGACCATAGCCCGCGTGATGGGCAAGGAGCATCATCTGCTCGAGTCGCTCGTCAGCGAGACCATCAGCGCCCTGCGTCAGGAGTTCAGCGACAAAGGTCTCAAAGGCGGTTGGCTTCGCATAGCAAAAGTAGCACCGCCCATCGGGATGGAGCTGGGCACGGTTGCGTTGCGCGGGGAGATATGAGACGGAGGGAAAGCTGAGCAGCTAAGCTCTATCCACTGCGATGGCAATGAAAAAGACGAGGGCCTGAGGTGCGGAACCCCAGACCCTCGTCCTTATTAGCTAAATTAGTTTTACCTGACTATGACTTTGCCTTGCAGAGGGCTATTACTGACCGACTGAATGACAGTGTCTAAAGTATCATACAGAACCGAATTCTCGATGCTACTTTTTCTGAAAATTGTATAGCAACCAAACTCGAAGGAAAAGGATCTGTAAATCGTTTTAAAATACCCTTCGGGGACTAATATGACCTTGTAGTCGTGTTTAGCCTTCAGCTCATCCACTATGTCAGAGTAATCCTCTGGCTCCAAATCCGCCATAATGTCTATCATAGTCCGCTTGTACCTCCTCAGCATCATTATGGCAGGCTTAGCCCAATTGTTCACAATGTCGGTTTTGTTGTTATATATAGACCACTCATGACCCGGCAGCGGGTTAATGACCATAAACAGATGCACTATGATGTTCTTCATAAACGGCTTTAACTTCTTCTCCTCCAATTTTTTCAACGAAAATGACACATTGTCAAAACGCGAGTAGACCCACATATCCTGCCGCCTCACTCCCAAATCAGAGAACAGTCGCATTCGCTCGTCCGGGCATCCAATAGCGGCGTTCAACAGACTACTAATCCCTACTTTCAATTTTTTTCTCTTTCGCATATAATTAAATTTTAGAGTGTTATACCGTGAATTACTCCACAGCAGTGCAAACATAGCGAATAATATTGCTTTAGCGAAACACCTCATGTTGAACAATCGGAAAGGCGCGCCACCCAGTCCGGGTGGCGCGCCTTCATACATCCTCCACAAATGAATGGAGAGCCTATTTATGACCGCATAGAATCTTGAGCGCCATGCGTCAGGAGTTCAGCGACAAGGGTCTTAAAGGCGGTTGGCTTCGCATAGCAAAAGTAGCACCGCCCATCGGGATGGAGCTGGGCACGGTTGCGTTGCGCGGGGAGATATGAGACGGAGGGAAAGCTGAGCAGCTAAGCTCTATCCACTGCGATGGCAATGAAAAAGACGAGGGCCTGAGGTGCGGAACCCCAGACCCTCGTCCTTATTAGCTAAATTAGTTTTACCTGACTATGACTTTGCCTTGCAAATCGTTAGTTTGCATCAGCATAACGACCCTGTCTAAAGTTTGATAAAGGAACTGGTTCTCGATGCTACTCTTTCTGGCGACAGTGTAGTAATTGAACTCCGCAAAGAAATAACTGTAGATCTGATCGAAATACCCTTCGGGCACTAATATGACCTTGTAGTCGTGATTAGCCTTAAGCTCATCCACTATGTCTGACTCATCCTCTGGACACAAATCCGCCGAAACATCTATCAGCCTCCGCTTGTACCTCCTCAGCATCATTATGGCAGGCTTAGCCCAATTATTCACAATGTCGGTTTTGTTGTTACATATAGACCACTCATGACCCGGCAGCGGGTTAACGACCATAAACAGATGCACTATGATGTTCTTCATAAACTGCTTTAGCTTTTTCTCCTCCAATTTTTTCAACGAAAATGACACATTGTCAAAACGCGAGTAGACCCACATATCCTGCCGCCTCACTCCCAAATCAGAGAACAGTCGCATTCGCTCGTCCGGGCATCCAATAGCGGCGTTCAACAGACTACTAATCCCTACTTTCAATTTTTTTCTCTTTCGCATATAATTAAATTTTAGAGTGTTATACCGTGAATTACTCCACAGCAGTGCAAACATAGCGAATAATATTGCTTTAGCGAAACACCTCATGTTGAACAATCGGAAAGGCGCGCCACCCAGTCCGGGTGGCGCGCCTTCATACATCCTCCACAAATGAATGGAGAGCCTATTTATGACCGCATAGAATCTTGATTAGCATCAGTCGGCATCGGCAAAGATGCGGGACATGGCCGCCCTGTGGCACAGGAGCAGGAGGGCTATGCCCACACAGATGGCAGAGTCGGCGATGTTGAACACGGGGCTGAAGAAAAGGAAATAATTGCCACCGCAAAGAGGCATCCAGTCGGGGAAACGCCCGTCGAAGAGCGGGAAGAAGAGCATGTCGACAACCTTGCCATGGAGCAAATTGCCATAACCGCCACCCTCGGGGAAGAGCGTGGCCACCTGACCGTATGAGGAGTCGAAGATGACACCGTAGAAGACAGAGTCGATGATATTGCCAACGGCCCCCGCAAGGACGAGCGAGACGCAGGCTACATAGCCCGCCGACTCGAGACCTTTGCGGCAAATCCTGACGAGGTAGTAGCCGATGACCGCCACAGCGCAAAGCCTGAAGACAGAGAGAGCCACCTTACCCCAGCTATTGCCAGAGAGCTGCATCCCGAAAGCCATGCCGTTATTCTCAACGAAATGGAGGCGAAACCAGTCGCCGAACACCCTCACCTCCTCGCCAAGCTCAAAGTGTGTCTTGACGTAGATTTTGAAAGCCTGGTCGACAAAGAGGACCGCGAAGATGACTCCGAGAGCTATTTTACTATTCCGTGTCAAAGTATGATAAATGCATTGGTACTGTACCGCGTTCCGGCCCAGAGCGGGCATAAACCCAACTGCGTCGGGACGCAATCAATGATAGGGGGGTGGACACCTCCACACTTTCCGCCGTGCTGCGCTGAGGGACACGCCCAAGCGGCAATGAGGACGCCGACGGGAAGGGGACAAGGTTTTCCCCCGGGGCTACTTGCCGCGCCCTTTCTCCTTGGCCTCGATAGAGAGCGTGGCGTGGGGAACGGCGCGAAGCCGCTCTTTTGGGATGAGCTTGCCCGTCTCGCGGCAGATGCCGTAGGTCTTGTTCTCGATTCGGACGAGAGCCGCCTGAAGGTTCGCGATGAACTTCTGCTGCCTCTCTGCCATACGGCAAGACTCCTCCTTGGTCAGGAGGCTCTGCCCGTCCTCCAGAGCGTGGAAAGTGGGCGAAGTGTCCTGAGTATCGTTTACATCCCCGTGCGTAATCTCGTTGCGGTAGACCTCGAAATCGCGCTTTGCCTTCTCGAGCTTTTCGAGAATGATTTCCTTGAACTCCTGGAGTTCCTCATCGGAATAACGAGTTTTTTCGGCCATGTCAGATAAAGTGTTATGATTGGTATCAGGGAACTGTCGCAGGCCACGCACGGGGAGAGGGCGCCGCCATTGACTGAGAGATGCGAGAGTATTAAGATTGCGCCCGCGAGGGTGAACCTCGTGGGCGCAAAGCATTTAAACCTTTCGGACTTCGACGAGGAGCGTAAGGTTGTCGTCGAGTTCGACGGCCGTCGCCGAGTCGGGTTTGACACCCGGGTCGACCACTACGGAGGTCGCAAGGGTCTGCGAGGCTATGTAGTCCGCAAAGTCGCGCACGGCAGTGTCGGTCTGGTCGTTTTGCTGAATCTTTACGGTAATCTTGTCGGTGACGTCGAAGCCTGAGTCCTTACGGATGTTCTGAATCCTGTTGATGAACTCGCGGGCAATGCCCTCCTTACGGAGTTCGTCGTCGACCTCTATATCGAGAGCCACCGTCAGGCTGCCCTCGTTGGCGACGAGCCAGCCCGGGATGTCCTCGGAGATTACTTCGGCGTCGGCCGCCTCGACAATGACGGGCTGACCTGCGACATTGAGGTCGAACTTGCCGTCACGCTCGAACTTGGCAATGTCGTGAGTTGTCATCTTAGCCATCTCGGCGGCGATGCCCTTCATGAGCTTGCCATACTTGGGGCCGAGGGTCTTGAAGTTGGGCTTAATCCTCTTCTTGAGGACTCCGTCGTCTTCCGTCACGAACTGAAGTTCCTTGACGTTGACCTCGGTAAGGATGAGGTTCTTGATTGACTCGACTTGCGCCTTGAAGGCGTCGTCGGGGGCAGGGACCATAATCTTGGCGAGGGGCTGACGAACCTTGATGTTGACCTTGCGGCGGAGCGCGAGAATCATAGACGAGAGGCTCTGAGCGTAGCCCATCCTCTCCTCCAGCGGCTTGTCGACGAGCGACGTGTCGGCCACTGGCCAATCGGCGAGGTGGACGGTCTTCGACTGGTCGCCGAGGAGGTCGCGATAGATGCGGTCCGTGATGAACGGCGCGATGGGCGCGGCCATGACCACGACCTTCCGCAGGCACTCGAAGAGAGTCTGATAGGCGGCCAGCTTGTCCTTATCCATAGTGCCGCCCCAGAAACGCTTGCGGTTGAGACGGACGTACCAGTTAGAGAGGTTCTCCATGACGAAGTCCTGAATGGCACGTCCGGCACGCGTCGGCTCGTAGCTCTCCATGGCATCGGAGACCTCTGCCACGAGGCTGTTGAGCAGGGAGATAATCCAACGGTCAATCTCCGGTCTCTCAGCCACAGGCACTTGCGCCTCGGAGCCTGTGAAGCCGTCGATATTGGCGTAGAGTGCGAAGAAAGAGTATGTGTTGTAGAGAGTGCCGAAGAACTTACGGCGGACCTCATCGACGCCGGCCACGTCGAACTTGAGGTTGTCCCAAGGCTGAGCGTTGGTAATCATGTACCAACGGAGAGGGTCGGGACCATATTTCTCGATGACTTCAAACGGGTCGACAGCATTGCCGAGACGCTTGCTCATCTTGTTGCCATTCTTGTCGAGGACGAGGCCGTTGGAGATGACGTTCTTGAAGGCCACGCTATCGAAGCACATGGTGGCGATGGCGTGGAGGGTGAAGAACCACCCTCGCGTCTGGTCGACGCCCTCGGCGATGAAGTCGGCGGGGAACATGTCGGTAGGCTTCGCCTTGCCGTCGACGGGGAAGAGATCCTTATGCTCGAAGGGGAAATGCTGCTGCGCATAGGGCATGGAGCCGCTGTCGAACCAGACATCGACGAGGTCGGGTTCGCGGTGCATAGGCTTGCCGCTCTTGGAGACGAGGACGACGCCGTCGATGTAGGGTCGGTGGAGGTCGATGTTCTTCGGGTCGTAATTCTCAGCCGAGAAGTCGCCCACCTTGAACTTAGCATAGGGGTTCTCCTTCATGAGGCCGGCCTTGACCGACTTGTCGATCTCGGCCATAAGCTCCTCCATGGAGCCTATGCAAACCTCCTCCTTGCCGTCCTCGGTGCGCCAGATGGGCAGCGGGGTGCCCCAGAAGCGGGAGCGGCTGAGGTTCCAATCCTGAAGATTCTCGAGCCAGTTGCCGAAACGCCCGGAGCCGGTGTAGGCGGGTTTCCAGTTGATGGTGTTGTTGAGTTCGATGAGCCTGTCCTTGACGGCCGTGGTCTTGATGAACCAAGAGTCGAGCGGGTAGTAGAGGACGGGCTTGTCGGTGCGCCAGCAGTGGGGGTAGCTGTGGACGTGCTTTGCAATCTTGAAGCACTTGTTCTCGGCCTTGAGCTTCATGCAGATATCGAGGTCGAGCGTAGGAGCGTCGGCGGGCAGAGAGTCGTCGTAGGCGTTCTTGACGAAGCGTCCGGCGAACTCGGAGTAGGTCTTCAGGTCGATGAACTTGGCGGCATAGGCGGCGTCGAGTTCGTCTGTCGTGGCGAAGCGTCCGCGCTTGTCGACCATAGGCATCTGCTTCCCGTCCTTGTCGATGAACATGAGGGGCACGATGCCGAAGTTGCGGGCGACCCTGGCGTCGTCGGCGCCGAAGTTAGGCGCGATGTGGACGATGCCCGTACCGTCGGATGTGGTGACGTAGTCGCCCGAGATGACCTCGAATGCCTTGCCGTCGGGCTTGGCGAAGGGGAGGAGCTGCTCATACTTGATGCCGACGAGCTGCTTGCCTGTGAACTCGGCGAGGACTGAGAACGGAATTTTCTTGTCGCCCGGTTTGTAATCATCGAAGCCCTTGTCCTGCATCTCAGCGTCGAAGTAGGAGGGGACGAGATCCTTGGCGAGCATGACGACCTCGGGGAGGCCGCTATATGGGTTGAAAGTCTTTACGAACTGGTAGACAATCTTCTCGCCGACGCAGAGGGCTGTGTTGGAGGGGAGAGTCCAAGGCGTGGTTGTCCAGGCGAGGAAGAAGACCGGGAGGCCGGCGGCGAGTGTGTAGAGCTGCTCACTGCGCTCGTCGCGGACTATGGAGAACTGGGCCGTGACGGTCGTGTCCTTCACGTCGCGGTAGCAGCCCGGCTGATTGAGCTCGTGGCTCGAGAGGCCGGTGCCAGCGGCGGGAGAGTAGGGCTGGATGGTGTATCCCTTGTAGAGGAGACCCTTGTCGTAGAGCCTCTTAAGGAGCCACCATAAGCTCTCGATGTAACGATTGTCGTAAGTGATGTATGGGTCGGTCATATCGACCCAGTAGCCCATCTTGTCGGTGAGGTCGGACCAGAGGTCGATGTATTTCATGACCTCCTTGCAGCATGCGGCATTGTAGTCGTCGACGGAGATCTTGCTGCCGATATCCTCCTTAGTGATGCCGAGCATCTTCTCGACACCGAGCTCGACGGGGAGGCCGTGGGTGTCCCAACCCGCCTTGCGCTCGACACGGAAACCCTTCTGTGTCTTGTAGCGGCAGAAGGCGTCCTTGATAGTGCGGGCCATGACGTGGTGGATGCCAGGCTTGCCGTTTGCCGAAGGAGGACCGTCGTAAAACACGTAGTTCGGGTGGCCTTCGCGCTCTTTCAGGCAGTTGCGGAAAGCGTCCTCACGCCTCCACTGCTCGAGAATCTCTTTGCTGGCCTGCGTAAGGTCCAGGCCTTTGTATTCGGCAAATCTCTTGCTCATTTGTAGGATATGGGTTGGTAAAGCCGGAGCGCTGGTTGCCTCAGACGGAAAGGCGCGCTCTAAGGGCGTGCGAATTTAGCAAAAAAGGGCAGTATGTCAAAAGGATGCGCACAAAGAGGCGGGGGGACACGAAACGGGCGAGGGGGGAGGGCGACTTCGCTCTCGGCCTATTATATCCATCGCACATCAGTTCTCTTCTTTTGCCATCCTCATGATGAGATTCAATGGGAATGATGTAAGTTTGTCGCAATCGAACCTATTGTATTAATATACTCGGGAGAATGGCAAATAAGAACCAATCGAAACGGCTTACGGAACAGCACAAAGCGTCAAAAGGGGTAATAGGTATCTTTGGGAAAGAAGCCAAATCACATGACACGGAAGTAAGTGAAGTCTCACAACGTGCCATAAAGCAGTTAGAAAAAGAATTCCCCATATTGACTTTTCGATACAGGACAAGCGTCAAAAAAGAAGAAATTAACTATGCCTTGAAAAGAGTAGACCCGGAATTGGGTCAGACGCTGTATGTTGCGAACTCAAGCATCATACCGGATGGGGGAATAATCGAGGTTATGGACGACAACGGGGAATGGAGGGTTATCTTAGTCTCTGAGGCAAAGCACCAAGGCAAAGACATTGAGAACATTAAGAAAGGTATACTCGTCGGGGCAAGAAATGACCAGGACCTGATGGCAGCGGGGAACGCAATTGAGAGGTCGCACAAAAACATCTCTGAGATTGCCAATCTGATGCTTGCGGAGTCTCATTTCCCCTATGTGCTATTTCTCGAAGGCTCCAACTTCTTGACCGAGACTATACATGTGAAGAGGCCTGATGGCAGAGTCGTCACGCTGGAGTATAATTCTGGCACACTTAACCGTCTGGATAGACTGACAGCCGCCAACTATGGCATGCCAATCAACACGAACCTGTGCAAAAACAAGTTTGTCAGGCACAAGGACAAAACCATAATGCTGCAAGCGGCGTCAATCTACACACAAGGCAAAGGAGGAAGCTGGAACGCGCGGGAGATGCTCAGGATAATGATGGATATCTCCAAGACTTCCTTGCAAGTGCTGGGCTGCGATTTGTTCAAGCAGATCACAAGACAAAAGTAATGCGAGGATTATGGGAAGAAACGCCACCAACCATCTGCTTCAGGAGGCTAAAAAGGCCAAGAGCGACGAGTTTTACACACAACTGTCCGACATTGAACGGGAGTTGCGCCATTATGAGCGGCTGTTCAAAGGCAAAATCGTTTACTGCAATTGCGACGACCCTTGTCGTAGCAATTTCTTTCGCTATTTCACTACAAGATTTCACGAACTTGGGCTGAAAAAAGTTATCGCGGCTTGTTACAGAGAGCAGGCTAATGACTTATTTCACGCAGGTTCACAAGTAAATGGTTTCTACTACGAATATACAGGCCAGGTGGAAGAGCCTCTAATCCCGACCCCAAAGGATGTAGTACTCTTTCGTGGCGATGGTGATTTTCGGAGTGGAGAAAGCATAGAATTACTGAGGCAAGCGGACATCGTCGTGACCAATCCGCCTTTTTCCTTGTTCAGAGAGTTCGTCGCTCAGTTAGTCAGATATGGGAAGGAGTTTCTGATTATTGGTAACATAAATGCCATAACGTACAAAGAAATATTCAAGTTAATCCAGGAGAACAAAGCGTGGCTTGGAGTGAATCTGGGCAGAGGCATATCGGGCTTCATAGTACCCGAACAATATAAACTTTACGGGACAGAAACACGCATTGACAGCGATGGACAAAGAATCATATCCTCAAACAACTGTCTTTGGCTGACCAATTTAGAGACAGAGCAACGTCACAAGGATATCGCCCTCACAAAATTATACTCAGGAAATGAAGAGCTATATCCCAAATATGACAATTGCGACGGCATTAATGTAGGGCGCACTCAAGACATTCCGAAAGACTACGAAGGAGCTATGGGAGTGCCAATCACTTTCCTCCACAAATTCAATCCCGAGCAGTTCGAGATAATAAAGTTTCGCAAAGGCGACGATGGCAAAGATTTGTCGATAAACGGCAAATGCCCTTATTTCAGAATCCTCATAAAGAACAAGAGGATAAGCAACGGGGCATCACATAATTAATCCTTATCACCCCCTCCGACCCTTGAAAAAGAGCCTAACAAGCTGCGCTGCCTCTCCCGCCATGACCCCACTCGTCACGACCGTCTTCGGATGGAGTGGCGACGGCGCGAGGCGGGCATAGCCCCTCTTGGGCTCGGAAGCCCCGTAGACCACCCTGCCCACCTGCGCCCAGGCCAGGGCGCCAGCGCACATGACGCAAGGCTCCAGGGTGACGAAGAGCGTGCAGTCGTTGAGGTACTTTGCCCCGAGCCGTTGCGCCGCGGCCGTTATGGCCAGCACCTCGGCATGGGCGGTGACATCGGCCAGCCGCTCCGTCTGGTTATGCCCGCGGCCCACTATGAGGCCACGACAGACGACCACGGCGCCCACGGGGATCTCGCCCTCGGCCTCGGCGAGGCGCGCCTCTTTGAGAGCCTCGGCCATCCAACGGTCGTCATTGTCAACCATAGGCTTAGCGGCGGCGCGAAGATTTCTTAGTGGCGAACTTGCGGGCGTAGGCGTCGGGCGTGAAAGCCTTGAGCGAGAAGTCGACATGGATATCCCAGTTCTGGCGGACTGTCACCTTCTCCATGTAGTATATGAGCTTTTCGGGCTGGCGGCGGTCGGCGAATGAGCCGGTTGTCCATTTGCCGTTGCGGTCGTCGTCGATGAGAACCCTAATCATATAGTCGGCCGGCTTGAGGAACTTGAAGCCGGCCTTGCCGTTGGGCTTCAGATAGTTCTGACGGACCACGTTGCCTTTGGAGTCGGTAATCTGGAGGAGGGCGTTGGCCGGGACTGAGTCGACGTCGATGTAGAGAACCCCGTATTTATCAAGTGTGTTAACCTTAACGGACTGCGTGAGCGGCCCATTCCACAGGCCGTAGATGTCGTAGACCGACGCCGAGTCGATTTCGAGACGGTACTCAGCCCCCGGCTCCCACTTGACCTTCAGACCCTTGCGACAGATGTCGACAGTATCCTCGACAGGGGTGAAACGGACTGGCGTGAAGAGGGTGTCCTGCTTGATGGAGAGGTGGACAGAATCCCACTCAAACCGCGCAAAAGGATCCTTGGAGAAGATGGAGAGCTCGCCATAGGGGGCTACGGAAGAAGATGTCTTGAGCGAGAGGAGCTTTATCTTGGGCTTGTCGTCGTCGCCCTTCTTCCTGCGCCTGCGCCGCCCGCTGTCGGCCTCCTTGGCTTTGCGCTCGAAGTGCCACTCCTTGAGGGTGTCGACCTGCTCGACGAGCGCGCCGAGGGAGTCCTTGACGAGGTAGCCCACACTGAGGACGACCGAGTCCTTCTTCCAGATGGTAGTGTCGGTCATCCAGATGTTGACTGTGTCGTTCGTAGGGCTGAACTGCATGACGGACAGCCCGTCCTCGCCCTCGTGGCCGACGAAAGAGACCCTGGGCCGTCGCTCCATGGGCTTATTGAGGATGAGGCGGATCTTGTTCCTCTCCTTGCGCTCGTCGACACTGATATACTGGTCGTAGACATCCTCGTCGAAGGCGAAGAGGGTGAGCGAGTCGGGGGTGTAGGTCAGCGTGTCGCGGAGCGTCGGCTGGTAGTAGAAGTGGATGGTGTCGTTGACGACGAACGTGGAGTCGGTCTTGACGCTGTCGGCCACTTGGCGAATCTCCCACGATGGTGTCACAGCCTTGCCGAGCCAAGCTATCTTCTCGCCGGGCTGGTCGAAGAGGAAGTTGCGGTTCTGGTCGTCGAGCGCATAGACGTCGTATTCCTTGCCGGCCGGGACGTTCTTGATGGCGAACCGCCCGTACTCGTCGGTTTTGGCCACCCTTATGGGCATGACTTTCGTGAATGCGGTGTCCGTCCGATTCTCGTGGAGGAGGACGTAGATGCCCTCGACGGGCGACACTTTCGACGCGTCGTAGACATTGCCCGAAATCATCATGGAGTCGGAGCTTTCGCCGGTGGAGAAAGTGAACGCGAAATCCTTGTAGACGTTGCCCTCGTTGAGGTCGGAGAGGCAGTCGGCGAAGTCGAGGGTATAGGTGGTGGCCGGGAGGAGCTTCTCCTCGTCGTCGAACGTGACCTTTAGAACCTTGGCGTGAGCCTCGACACGCGGCTTCTTAGCCGTCGGGGGACTCATGACGAACTTCTTGTCGGCATCCTTGAGCTGCACGTTCTCGTCGAAGAGTATGGTGACAGACTTACCGTCGAAGTTGTTGGCACCGGGCTTAGGGGTGGACGAGACCATGACAGGCGGCCGGCGGTCGCGCGGCCCGCCGGAGGGGGTGCCGGGGTTGGCGCAGCCCCAGGCGAGGGCGGCGAGCAGGGCGCAAGGCGCGCCAAGACGGCGCATGCGGGCGGATATTCTATTGAGTTTCAAGAGTCGGGGTTGGTTGATGCAGCCGCAAAGTTATGCAAAAAGGCGCGATAACGGAAAGCCGCGGGCGAATGGCTGACGCTGGCAGCGCAACGGTATAAAAGAGACCGCCCACAACGGCTCGGGCCGAGTGGACGGTAAGGGGCCCCCGTCCACGGCTGTCAGCGCCACGGGCGGGGGAGATGGGAAAATTCAGATGGTCTTGTGGAAGCCAATGATGTGGCGGACCTCCTGAAGGGTGGCGTTGGCGCTCTCGCGGGCACGCTCGGCGCCGCGGCGCGCTATGGCACGGAGGTTGTCAGTGTCGGCGGCATAGGCCTCGATCTTCTCGCGGATAGGGGCGCAGAAAGCCTCGATATCCTCGGCGAGCTGCTTCTTGAGGTCGCCGTAGCGGATGGAGCAATCGTTCCACTTCTCGTCGAAGAAGGCGACCGTCTCGGGCTTGGAGACGATCCTCATGATGGTAAAGAGATTCTCAATGACCTCTGGCTTAGGGCTGTTGGGAGCCTGTGGGCCGCAGTCGGTGACGGCCTTCATGACCTTCTTGCGGATGGTCTTGGCGTCATCCTTGAGGTAGATGCAGTTATCCTGACTCTTGCCCATCTTGCCCGTGCCGTCGAGGCCCGGAATCTTAATGGCATCGGCCGAGAAGTGGAAAGACTGCGGCTCGGGGAAGAAATCGACGCCGTAGATGTTGTTGAAGCGACGCGCGCACTTGCGCGCCATCTCCATATTCTGCTCCTGATCCTTGCCTACGGGGACTTTCACGGCCCTGTGGATGAGGATGTCGGAGGCCATGAGCGTCGGGTAGGTCAGGAGGCCGGCGTTGACATTGTCGGGCTGCTGGCGGGCCTTCTCCTTGAACGTGGTGACACGCTCGAGCTCGCCGAGGTAGGTGTTCATGTTGAGGTAGAGATAGAGCTCGAGAACCTCAGGGACGTCGCTCTGGACGTAGATGGGCGCCTTCTCGGGGTCGATGCCGCAAGCGAGATACTCGGAGAGGATGGTGTTCGCGCTTTGCTGAATATCCTGCGGCTTGGGGTGGGTGGTGAGCGAGTGCCAATCGGCGATAAAGAACAGGCAATCGAACTGATCTTGCATTTTGACAAAACTCGTCACGGCCCCGAAATAGTTGCCGAGGTGGAGGTTTCCTGTAGGGCGGATGCCGCTTACAACCTTTTCCATTGTGTGGTGTATAGAAATTTAATATGTCGAGTCGGCAGCGCGGAGTCGGATCCCGCATTGGGTTGCGGCAGTCGCGCTCACCGTGCTCTGTTAATTACGGCAAAGATAATAAAGATGCGCGGAAGGGAGTGAGCCTACTTGAAGCCCGCGGCCTGCTCGCCAAGGAACACCTTCTCGACCATGCGCCTGCCGAAACCCGCGGCCACGGGACTGAGGTCGGGAATGTTGTACGACTTGAGGCAGAGGACGTCGCTCTCAGGGTCGGCCTGCGGTATTACGAACGGCCTTGACGGGCGGCCGTCGGCATCGACGTGCGCAATGAAGACCCGCCCATATTGCCCATCGCCCCTCTTGCTGGCGAAAGCCACCCACCGGCTCGACGATGCCCAAGAGTGGAAAGTCTCGGAGAGGGGTGAGTTGAGCGGGCTGACATCGACCTCACGCCCCGACGCGAGGTCAATCATGCGGAAATCCGTCTCACGGTGCCAAATGGGGAACGTCCCGCAGCGCGACACGCAGAAGAGCAGGAAACGCCCGTCGGGCGAGACCCTCGGGAAGCTCGCCGAGCCGCCATTGGCCTCGGCACTCCATACGGTGTCCACCTCATCGGCGAAGGCCGAGCCATCGAAACCCACGCGCATGACGGAGTAGCGCACCGAGGCCAGGCTGTCGGGCAGAGGCAAAGCCGGGGCCGAGCAGAAGTAGACCGAACGCCCGTCGGGCGCGAAGCAAGGGAACGTCTCGAGCCTGTCGGCCCTTGCGACGGAGGGCGACACAATCATCCGCTGGGAGTCGAAATCGGCCGCGCAGAGGTCGCTCTCAGTATCGAAGACCTCAAGACGGCGGCTGCCCACCGAGTGGAGAGCCGGGATGATGACATTGGTGGAGAAGACGCCGAAACGCCCCGAAGAGTCGATGTCGCCATAGACGGCGCCGCCGCTCATATGCTCATTCCTCAGCTCCACCTTGCGCAGCCTCCCGCCACGGAAGAGGAAAGAGCCGCCGCCCTTGCCGCGGACGTGGAAGAGCGACGTGCGCCCGCCCTGCCCGTGGATGTGGCAGTTCATACAGTTGCCGCCCAAGTCGGAGTTGTCCGCCAGGAGACGGGTGGAGAAAGAGGTCAGGTCGCGCTCCTCAATCTGAAGGGCGTTCCACACCTCATAGCCCGGCTCGATGAGACGGTAGGTGACGAAAGGGTCGAACGCGTCGTCGGACACAAGGACGGAAAACGTGTCCTGACGGAACTCGCCGCCGAGCCTATAAAAAAGCCTGACGCTCAGAGAGCTGGACGAAGAATCTGCCAAGAGGGCGCGCCACTCGTCCTCATCGACGACCACCTTGCGTCCCCTGCCCGCCACGTTTACGGACTTGCAGCCCGAGGAGAAAGTGGCGCACACGGCGTCTACGCTGTCTGACAGGCACATGAAGTTGAGCGGCGCGATGGAGCGGGGGACGGTCACGCCACGGTAGTCGGGGTAGAGCCTGGCCTTGGCAATAGGGGCGTCGGGCGGGGGCGCGGGGGCGCACGAGGCCAAGAGTGCGATGACGGGCAGAAGGAAGGCGGGGCGGAGCTTCATATTCGGGGTTATTTTTGGCAATAGAGCCAGTAGGAGTTGGCGAACTCGCAGCGCATGGCGGCCTTGTCGCCGCGCTCCATCAGTTCATTGAAACGCTTGAAGTCGCGCACCACGCAGTCGGGGATGCGGAGGCTGGCGAGGCGCGCCCTGTCGGCCTGAGGGGCGGTGGCGGCGACTACCATCAGGGCCTCGGCGTAGGCGCGGGTCATGCGCCCGCGGGCGAAAGCGAGGTAGTCCGTGAGGAAATCGGCCATCTCCTTGCGCTGCATGTCGAGGGCGAGGAGGTAGACGCGCGCCATGTCGTTGTCGGGATTGGACGTGAGCAGGTTGCGGAGCGAGCGGCGATAGTCGGACGAGGCGCGGAGGGTGTCGGACTGTGGAGCGAGGCGGCGGAGCGCGTCGAGCCGCCCGCCCGGCATGGCCTGACGGAGGAGCGAGGGTACTTTGGCTCGGAGGACGGACGAATGGCCCATGATGGCGAGATACTTGTCGGCGGCGGCAGTGTCGGCACGGACGAGGCTAATCTCGGCCAGACGGCGGATGTGGCGCGAGCCCATTCGCTGAGGGGAGAAAATCATCCCGAGCATGGTGGCATGCTCAGCCATAGTCATGTCGCCAAGGGCGAACCAGACCTCGCCCGCCGTGGTGAACTGGATGTAGCCGCCCGAAGGGTCGACGGGCAGGAAAAGCTCGCAAGCGTCCCACCGGATGCTGTCGAGGGCCAAATCGGAATATTGACGGACGAGGTTGAGCGTCAGCAGCGAATTGCCTATGCGCCCGCCCCGCACGCTCGGGGAAAAGTCGGACGGCGGGATGACCTCGCCGCGCCACGTGCGGGTATCGGCACGAAGGAAAGCCTCGGTGTCGAAATCGGGGCGACCAAACCATACGCACCCCCTGAACCCGTAGTGCGGCACGAGGAGGCAGACGACCGCCGAAGCCGCCGCCAACAGCCAACGCCGGCGCACCGCCTCGGCCAACGCCACGCTCGCCGCGCCGACGACTCCGCCATAGCCCAACGAGCTGACGCACAGGAAGGAGATGACGACCAGAGCCACGCACCTCGCCCAAAGCCTCGCCCCGACAGGATAGGCCAGGGCGGCCAGGAGACCGAAGAGCAGAGAGAGAGACGAGGCGAGCTGATACTCGCCCGCGCACTGCCGCCCGGCCTCCCAAAGGACGACAGCGACGGCGAGAGCCAAAGCCACCCAACGCCCCATGCGCAGCCTATGCGCAAGGAAGAACGCCGCTGCCCCGATGGCGAAAAGCACCACGGAGACGACGGCCGGACCGCCACCGATAAAGTAGTAGAACTGAGTGAGATAGCCGCCGACGACCGACGGCAGCCACGAGCGGCTGTCGTAGACACCCTGAGATAGCATCTGACGGACGAACTCGCCGCTCGTCAGGAAGAGCGAATACTGCTCACGGTGAAAGAGATGGAACGGGTAGAAGACCGTGAAGAAGGCGAAGAGAGCCAACGACACGGACAGGAGCACCGCCACAGGGGCGATAAAGCGGCCACGAGAACTCATAACGGGGGCGAAAGTAGGCATTTTGACGTAGCTATTTCATATATTTGCACATATTTTTACAGGTCGTGGCGATGTGCATAAGCCCACCCTACCCTTTCCCCTGAAACTCCCCCACACAAGACATAAGATGCCCAAGAGTCTGCGCATTGCGCTCACGGCGATACTCTATGCCGCCATATACGCATTCTGGCTATTCGTCCATCCCGAGGCACTGACACTCAGGGAGCAGTACCAGATGTTCCTCCTCACGGCGGACTACGCGGCTGCTCACGCGACCATCGCAGGCGGCGCGGCGGAATACTTGGCCGAGGCGATTACCCAGTTCTTCTTCTACCCCGCCGCTGGCGCGATGCTCATCACCCTGCTGATCGCGGCCGTGCATGGCGGGGTGTGGGGGCTGAGCTTGCTGCTTGGCGCGGACAAGAGCCTCTTTGGGCTGAGCTTCATAGCCCCGCTGACGGCCATATGGGCCATGGGCGACGTGAACGTGTCCGTCACGCTGCTCGTGGCGTTGGCGGGCGCGGCTTGGATGGCTGTGACGTATGCGGGGGCGGAGCGTCACAGGGTGGCGTGGCAACTTGTGGCAATCCCATTAGCATACTGGGCATTAGGCCCTGCCGCCGTAGCGTATGCCATCGGCTGTATGATGGTGGACATCCGCCACGGGCGATGGGCCATGGGCTTGTGGCCTATTGCCTACCTGGCTGGCGCGATGACGTTGGCGTCGGTCACGGTGATGAGCCAGAACCCGACGGAGGCGGCCTTCGCGTCGGGTACATATGTCAGCACGAAAATAGGAGCCGGAGCCCCGTTGATTGTGACTGAGGCCGCGTGCGCATTGCTGCCGGCGGTCATCGCCATGCTGCCGAAGGTGGGCACGGCTGTGGCGTGGGCTGGAACATTAGTGGTGGCGGTGGCTGGTGGAGCCATGGCCATATCGGATTATGACGCTAAAGAGTATGCGGCCATAGAGTATGAGCAGCTTGTGAGGGGCGGGAAGTGGGACGACGTGATAGCCAAGGCCCAGGTCGGGCAGCCCACTGACGCGATGAGCCTGACGTGCGTCAACTTGGCATTGGCGATGAAAGGGCAACTGCTGAGCCGGATGTTCGAGTTCGACCAGATTGGCCCGGCGGGGCTTATAGCCCGCTCGGAGCGGAACCAGATGTCCGCTGTGCCGTCGGCCGAGGCACTGTTCCGCCTCGGGATGGTGAACTCGGCGCAACACTATTTCTACGACTCGCAAGAGGCTATAGCGGACTACCGCAAGAGCAGCCGCCTCACGAAACGCATCGCAGAGACTCTGATTGTCAACGGACGATACGAGTTGGCGCACAAATACATAGAGCGGCTGAAGCGCACGCTCTTCTACTCCCACTGGGCCAATGAGGCCGACAAACTGCTCGGCGACGAGACGGCCATCGCCGCCCACCCCGTCTACGGCCGCCTCCGCTCCATCCGCCACAAGACGAACTTCTTCATGAACTACTACGAGATGGACAAGATGCTCGGCCTCCTCTACTCCGACAACCACAGCAATAAGATGGCGCTCGACTACTACGTGGCCCAGTGCCTGCTGCGCCGCGACATAGGTGGCGTGATGGCATGCCTGGGCTGGGTGCGCGAAGAGTACGGCAGCGACACCCCCCGCCACGTGCAAGAGGCCGTAGCCATGGCGTGGGGGCAGACCCACAGCAGCCTGGACGGCGCGCCGATAGCCATAAGCGCAAGCGTTCGGCAGTCAATGATGAAGTTCATAAGCAAGCACTCGGACGGGCGAGTGCGCACGACCGCAGACCGGAACGACGGCACGCTATGGCACTACATGCTCTCGGGCGGCAATGCCGACGCGTCGACTGGCGCGACCGTGAGGGCGAATGACGAGCAGACACGCTAAAAAGAGACTAAGCGGCAAACGATTATGACCTCGATACGACACTACATACTGACGGCGGCAGCCCTCGCAACCCTGACCACAGGGTGCACCGAGGCTCCGACCGAGGCCACCCTTAGCCACCAGCCGCCCGCCCTGTGGCCCGACATTGCCGGCGTAACCATCCCCGCGGGCATAGCTCCGCTCAACTTCAGCGCGGAGGGGGCGGAGAAGGCGTACGCCGTAATAAAGGGCGAGCGAGGCGGCGAGATGAGAGCCGGTGGCGACGACATCTGCTGGGACGTTGCCGATTGGCACGAGCTGACGGACCGGAACAGAGGCGCGGACCTTACGCTCAGCGTGAGCACGAAAGAGGGTGGACGATGGACGACCTACGCCGACGTGACAATCCACGTGAGCGAGGACCCGCTCAACGACTACGGCCTGACCTACCGCAAGATAGCCCCGGGCTACGAGACATTCGGCGACATCGGCATCTATCAGCGCGACATCCACACTTTCGACGAGAGCGCGATAGTGACCTCGAACCTGCTCCGCGGCCAGTGCGTGAACTGCCACACGGCCAACCGTTGCGACCCGAAGTGGCTGACTCTTCACGTTCGCGGCAAGCACTCCGGCACCCTCGTGGCGACGGGCGGCAAGAGCCGATGGATGACGACCAAGACCGACTCGACGATAAGCAACTGCATGTACCCCTATTGGCATCCGTCGGGCGACTATTGCGCCTACTCGCTAAGCCTTGTGTCGCAATGCTTTATGACGGGCAGCGAAAAATTCATCGAGGTGTTCGACAAGGCCGCCGACGCATGCGTGATGGACGTCAGGACGGGCGAGCTGATACTCTCACCCCTGCTCCAGACACCCGACTTGGAGGTCACGCCCGCTTTCTCAGCCGACGGCAAGACGATATACTACTGCACGGCCAAGCCGCAGCGCCTGCCCGCCGACGCCGACAAGCTGCGCTACAACCTTTGCGCCATAGGCTTCGACGCCGCGAGTGGGCGCATAGGCGACAAGGTTGACACCATACTGGACGCCTCGGCCATGGGCAAAAGCGCGTCATGGCCCCGCCCCTCATACGACGGACGCTTCATAATGTACTGCCTCACGAACTACGGCTACTTCCCCGTCGACCACAAAGAGGCCGACCTCTGGATAATGAACCTCGCCGACGGCACCACCCGCCCCGCCACGGCGGCAAACAGCGCAGACACTGAGAGTTTCCACAACTGGAGCAGCAACTCGCGATGGGTGGTATTCTCAAGCCGGCGCGAGGACGGGCAGACAAGCCTTGCCTACATAGCCCACGTGGACACGATGGGCAACGTGGGCAAGCCGTTCCTACTGCCGCAACGCCACCCGAGGGAGTACTACGCAGCCGAGCTGCGGTCATTCAACACGCCCGACTTCACGACGGAGAGGGTAAAGCTCGACCCCAAAGAGGTGAGCCGCGCGATATTCTCCGACGAGAGGGAGCGTGCGACAGTGAAGAGCCGAGATTAGACACACAGACAAACAAAGAAATGAAAAACACGGTTATGATTGTGGCCGCGGCAGCCATGCTGACGGCCTGCGGCGGAGGCGTCGCACGGAGCGGCGAATGCCACATCCACGGAGAGCTAAGCTCTGACAAGTGGGACGGCGAGTACATCTTCTTCGTGCCGATGTACGACAAAGAGAGCGTCGGCGTCGACTCCGTCAAGATAAAAGGGCGGACGTTCGACTTCACGACGACCAAGAGCAGCGTGAGCGACATACGGCTGAGCTGGAGGACGCGCTACGGGACCCAGAACCTGCTCGTAGCCTACGAGCCAGGCGAGGTCAGCGTGAGGATAGACAGCGTGAGCTGCGGCGGAGGCACTCCGCTCAACGACTCCCTGGAGGCCTGGAAAAAACGCTCGGAGCAGTACAACACGACGGCCGAGTCGCTACTCAAGGCCGCCCACAACTTCGGAGTGGCGGGCGACAGCGTCGCGGCGCAAGCCATGAAGGCGCAAGCCCGTGCGGCACGCGACGAATACCGTGAAGCAACAATCCGCCTGGCCGACGCCACGGAGGGGACGCCGCTGGCCGACTTCCTCAACATCAGAGTCCTGAACCGAAAGTAGGAGCCCTTATGACCACCAAGAGGGGCAAGACAATTGCCACACTGCTCACGCTGGCCCTCGCCGCCGCGGGCTTCGCCTTCTGGATGATAGTCCACCCCGAGGCCCTGTCGTTCGCCGAGGAGATGCAGATGTTCCTTTTCAACGGCGGCTACGCCTTGGAGAAAATATCCGTTCCAGGCGGCGTGTCGGCCTTGGCGGGCGAGTTCCTCACCCAGTTCTTCAGCCTGCTGTGGCTCGGCGCGGCTATACAGTCCGCGCTGCTCGTGGCGTTGCAACTGGTGAGCTACCGCCTGTCGCGGCTCACGGGCGGAGGCGCGGCCGAGTCGTTCGCCCTGTCGTTCGCTCCCGCCGTGGCAATGGTGGCCATAATGGGCGACCCGAACGTCACCGTGAGCTACGCCCTGAGCGCACTGGCGGGACTTGGGGGTTGCTGCCTCATGGCTCGGGCCGGCGGGTCGGACAGGGCGGCAATAGTAATGCTCGGCGTGGGCATCCCGACACTCTTTTTCGCCTGCGGGCCAGCGGCCTACGCCTTGGCGGCCTATGCGGTCGTTGGCTCGGTACGCAAAAGTGGCGCAAGCCTAAGGTCGGCTTGCTGGGTGACGGGCATCTCGGTATACACCATCCTGACCGTCGTGGTCTCCTACCGCCTGTCGGCCTACCCGCTGGGCAGCGTCGCGGCGGGCCTCGGGACGTATAGGCAGGCCGACATCCCGGCATGGCTGGCCGGCATGGCATGCGCCTTTGGCCTATGGCCCGTCGCGGCGAGCCGAGTGAGAACAGCGCGGCGGAGGCGGGCCGCCCTTTGCGGCATTGCGGCGGCTACGGTCGCTGGCGGCGTGGCGGGCGGGCTGTTGGCGTATGACGGGCTGACGCACCGCATCATGCGCTATGACCTTTGCCTGCGGAGGCATGACTGGGCGGGGGCGTTGGCCATCGCGGAGCGTGAAGCCCCACGCGCACCATTGGAGCTTGCCACGGTCAATTTCTCATTGGCCATGCGCGGCGAACTGGCCGACAGGATGTTCGAATATCCGCAGGTGAGCAGCGAGGGCCTCATACCCCTCTTCAGCCGCGAGGTGGCCTCGGCCATGATGACGAGCGACATATATATGGAGCTCGGGATGTTGAACACGGCTCGCCGCTTCGCCTTCGAGGCGCAAGAGGCCATACCCGACCAGCGCAAGAGCGGCCGCCTGACCAAGCGACTGGCCGAGGTGGCGATAGCCGACGGGCATTACGCCCTCGCCTCGCGCTACCTCGACATCCTCTGCCAGACGTTCGCCTACGGGCGATGGGCTGACGAGATGAAGGCGTTGATAAAAGACGAGGCCAAGGTGGCCGCTCACCCCTACTTCAGCAAACTGCGGAGGCGGCGCATAAGCCAGGACTTTTTCTACAGCGACAGGGAGATGGACCAGATGCTGGGACTGCTCTTCAGCCACGACAAAAGCAACCGGATGGCGCTGGACTACCTGCTTTGCCTTGAGCTGCTGACGCGCGACATGGGCAGTTTCATTCGCTATGCGCCTCTTCTGGGCCAGCTGCCCGACGGCGGGAGGTTCGTGCCGCGCCACTATCAGGAGGCCATGTGCATGGCGTGGGCGCAGAGGCACAACAGCTTCGACGGCATGACGTGGCCCGTCGCCAACAGCGTCAAGCGTCAGTTTGCCGAATTTGCCAAGATACACTCCGCCGACAGGCACTCCCCACTGCTAAGCGAAGGCCGGCTCGGATCGTCGTACTGGGCATTCTTCGTAAACGACAAAAAAGACACTGACAGATGACACGAAAAGCAGCTTGCGCAGCCGCCCTCATAATCCTCATCGCGGGATGCGCCGAACGCCCGCACGACGCCCGGCAGACGGGCACGCTACCCGAAATATGGCCAGACTACGCGGGCGTGACGATACCCAAGTCCATCGCCCCGCTCTGCTTCGGCATGGCCGACGATGAGGCAACACAGATAGAGGCAACAGTGACAGCGCCCGACGGGACTATAATCTCAGCCAATGGGCGAGAGGCGGACTTCGACATCGGCGAATGGCGCAACGTGCTGAGCCACTGCACCGGCGACGACAGCCTAATGGTCAGCGTGGCGGCGAAATACGCCGGCGGATGGCGGGCGTATGAGCCTTTCACCATATACGTGAGCGACGACACTCTCACTTCGCAAGGGCTGACTTACAGACTCATACGCCCCGGATACGAGGTCTACAGCAAGATGGGGATCTACTGGCGCGACCTTACCTCGTTTCGCGAGGAGGCCATAATGGAGAATACCGAGGTGCCGAACTCGTGCGTCAACTGCCACACACAGCGACGCGGCGCGGAGGCCGACTTCCTCTTCCACGTCCGCGGCAAGGACGGCGGCACCCTGCTGAGCCGCGGCGGCAAGGTGGAGATTCTCAACACGCCCACCAGCCGCACCATCGGCGCCCTCACCTACCCCGCCTGGCACCCGGGCGGCCGCGTCATAGCCTTTTCGGCCAACACCACGAGGCAGTCGTTCCATCAGGGCAGCGACAAACGGCTTGAGGTGTTCGACGTGGCATCGGACATAGTGGCCTATGACACAGAGGAGAACAAGCTTATAGCCTCCCACCTGCTCAACCAGACCGACAGTTGCTGGGAGACGTTCCCATGCTTCTCGGCCGACGGGCGCGACCTCTACTACTGCGCCGCCCGCCCCGCCGCCATGCCGAGTGAGGTCCGTGGAGTCCGCTACGGGCTGATGAGGATAGGATTCGACGCCGACAAATTGGCGTGGGGCGAGAAAACGGACACCGTTCTCGCAATGGACAGCCTCAGCATCTCGCTGCCCCGCACGTCGCCCGACGGACGGTTCGTCATGTTCACGGCATGCGACTACGGCACTTTCCCCATATGGCACAAGGAGGCCTACCTGTGGCTTCTCGACCTCGCCACGGGTCAGGCGCGCCCTCTTGACGAGGTTAACAGCGGTGAGGCTGAGAGTTTCCACGAGTGGAGCTCGGACTCGCGGTGGGTGGTTTTCGCGAGCCGCCGCGGCGACGGCCTCTTCACTCGGCTCTACCTGACCCACGTCGGCGAGGACGGGCGCGCTACGAAGCCCTTCCTACTGCCACAGCGGAGCCCTAAGGAGTATTACCGCGAGCTCATGATGTCGTATAACGTGCCGGGCTTCGCCGACGTCAGGCCCGAGCTTGATGCGAAGAGCGCGGCGCGCAGGCTGATGGATGGCGGGCGGAAGCAGGTGGAGGCGGGGGAGTGAGTGTTTTTCTCTGCTGAAAAATTGAACCTTATGAGTAGCAAATACAGTTTGAATGTTTCAAAGGCGATAATGGACTTTTGGACAGTCAGGAGGAAACAGGGAAACGTACTTGCCGGCAAGCAGTTAGATTCGTTTATCGGACTATTGAGGCAAGTTGCGGAGGAAGCAGGTGTACCAAGCGAATGCATCCACACGAAAGGCAACCAAATACCGGGGTATTACCGAGCGACAAAGGATTGGGACTTCATTATCGTATCCCCAAGAGGAAGCCTAATTGCAGCAATAGAACTAAAATCCCAAGTCGGCTCATATGGCAATAACCTCAATAATCGCACAGAAGAGTCGATAGGCTCTTCTGAAGATTTTTGGACCGCTTTCCGCGAAAAGTCATTTCCGAGCGTACAGTCTCCTTGGCTGGGCTACTTAATGGTAGTCGGAAAGGACGAGTCAAGTACTCACACCGTAAAAATCAGCGAACCGCTATTCCCTGTCAGAAAAGAGTTCAAGAAGACTACGTACATTGACAGGTATCGCATTCTGTGCCAAAGGCTTATACTTGAACACAAGTACAATGCAGTTGCGCTCATAGCGACAAAGGACAGAAAGTCATATGAGAATGTAGCGCAAGATATATCCATCGAGTCATTTCTCAACTCATTCCGTGGGCATCTAATCGGTTTGTCTGATGAGTTCGAGTAAGCAGGCGCAGCGCGTCAGGCAACCTGGCGACGTATACACAAAACCAGAGGTCGTGAAGTTTATTCTCGATCTGGTCGGCTACGTTCCCACAGAGAATCTTTCGCAAGTCTCAATTATTGAGCCGGCTTGTGGAGAGGGAGAATTTCTTTTGGAGATAATGCACAGGCTCAAACAGTCTTCAAACGCCTTCCGATTTGACTTTAAAAGTGCTTTTCACCGATGCGTGACGGCGGTAGACATAGACTCCTCGAAAATCAGGAGTTGCATAGAAAAAGTCAGAAAGTCCTACCCGGAGATCAATAATCCAGAGAGTAATATCATAGCGCAAGATTTCTTGCTATCTGAATACGGCAGGGTGGATATCGTGGTCGGCAATCCACCATACATCAGATATGAGGACATCCCTGAGGACAAGTTGCCATTGTACAAGGCATTTTCGACGTTCTACTACCGCGCCGACATATACGTCCTGTTTTTCGAGAAATCACTGTCTCTTTTGAAAGAAGCCGGGAGACATGGCTTCATATGCGCTAACAGGTGGATGCGCAACAAGTATGGCAAGCGGCTTAGGGAGTTTATAACAGACCACTACAACATTCTGAGGGTTATAAATATGGAGAGCGCGGACGCTTTTCAGCAGGAAGTATTGGCCTACCCAGCTATAACCGTAATTGAGAACAGCAGCAAACGGGGGCAATTGCTGTATGCGGACGTTAGCGACATCCGCCAGCTGCCATCGTGCGCCTATTGTTTGCTTCCTGCCCCATCTGGCGATGATTGGAGCGGCATTTTCAGCCCTGCCAGCCAGAACCTCAACCTAATAGAGGAGCTTGGGTTCAAAATCGGAATAGGCATTGCTACGGGCGCAGACTCCATCTTCATCTCAAAGGATTTCAGGGGAACTGTGGAGGAAGAACTGCTGCTGCCCGTAATTGGAGCAAAAGACTTGAGCGGCGACACATTCCGCTGGGGGTGGAAGCTGTTCCTTAACCCGTATGAGGCTGATGGCAAACTTATAGACCTTGACAAGTACCCCAAGGCGAAAGAATACCTTGAACGTCACAGAGATAAGCTCGCTTCGCGCCACAAAGCCCGCCGCAATCCTGCTCGATGGTACGGCACGATAGACTCCGTAGACCGCACCCTGACAGGCAAGCCCAAGATTCTTGTGCCTGACATATCCGGCAACACACGCATATTTGTCGACAGCGGGAACTTCTATCCTCAGCACAACATATATTACGTGACAGGCCAAGACGAGAGGACACTGAAGTTGCTCGCCTCATTTCTTATGTCCGATTTCGTACGTAGGCAACTGAGCTCGCTATCCAACCGCATGAATGGAGGTTTCGCCCGTTGGCAAAGCCAATACCTTAGGAAAATACGGATTCCGGACCTGAGGAGAATCCCCTACGGCCAAGCAGAGGAGTTGTTGGATTGCTACAACCGCTGGGACATTATGGGCATCAACCGCCTGACATCCGCTATTGTCGCGGCTGTTGAAAAAGACCCCAACAGTGGGAATCTCACAATGGTTGGGGACACGACACAAGAGCAGCAAAAGCTCTAACGCACGTCCGCAAGGGGGCATACCGGCACGGGCTACGCCATCTTCGACAGGCATGCATCCCCTCAAAAACAAACGCCGCAGCCTCTCTTTAAGGGCAAAAAGAAAGCCCCGCCATCCTGCCGTTGCAGGATGACGGGGCACTCAAGTCAACTTATGTCTTATAAGTTGTTCCGTTAACGCTTACTTGGCGCGGAACTGCCAGTAGGAGGCTTCGCCCCAGTTGCCAAGACCAGCGAAATCGCCATTGTCGGGATAGACGAGCGTCAGGTGATCCTCATCGACGTATACTACCTCGAACTCAGTGACATACTTGCCGCCCGCATTGATCTCGTAGGGCCAGAGGACGGAGTTCTCGCCCGTCATGAGGTGGCCGACGCACCAGTTGCCGTTAGCCTTGCTCTGGTCGAGTTCCCATGTCGTCTTGTTGAGGAGCTCGCCCTTGGCATTGTACTTGCTGAGCTCGCCAGCGGGCGACAGCGTGAAGTAGGCGTTCATATCCTCGTCGCCAGTGAGCTTACCGCCAACTGCGTGGACGACCTGACCCTCGTCGCCAAACTGGTCATCGGTGTAGGGTCCGATACCCCACCACTTGCCTTCCTGCTTAGTGAAGACGAGAGAGCCGTCGCCACCGCAATAGCCCATGTTGCCCCATACGGTTACGACCTCCGCAGTGTCAGAATTCCAAGTCCAGCTCTTGCCGTTGCCGTCGGTGCCTACAAGGGCGCCTTCGTAGTCATCGGCCTTGAACTGCCAGAAAGTAGCCTCGCCCCAGTTGCCAAGACCAGCGAAATCGCCATTGTCGGGGTAGACGAGCGTCATAGCCGTCGGGGAGATGTAGCAGACCTCATACTCAGTGACATACTTGCCGCCGGCATTAATCTCGAACGGCCAGAGGATAGCGTTCTCGCTTGTCTTGAGGCGGTACTTTGCCCAGTCGGTGTTCTCAGTCTGCGGGACGACCTCATAGGAACCCTTGTTGAGGAGGGACCCGTTGCCGTCGTACTTCTCAATGACGCCGTCCTCAGTGAAGACCATATAGGCGTCGAGGCTCTCCTCACCAGTGAGCTGGCCAGAGACAGAGTGCTGGAGCTGCTCCTCGAACATCTCAGAGACGGAGTCGGTGCCAGCGATGCCCCACCACATGCCACTTTGCGAGGTGTAGACATCCGCGCCATTGCCACCGCAGTAGCCCATATTGCCCCAATAGGTCTTCGCACTGTTCCACTTGTAGGTCTTGCGACCGGAGTCGGAACAGAAGAGCTTCTCAGACTCTGTAAGCTCAGCCTTGACGTAGACAGTCGCCGTCTTCTCAGCGGCGACCTTCTCGCCGTCGGAGTTGTAGACGCAGACGTAGAACTTCTGCTCGGTGTTTGAGCCGCGGCCCGGGGCAATCTTGAACGAGCCGGAGGGGCCGAGGGCGAGCATAACCTCCTCGCCGGCCGCGTTGTAGTTATAGACCTTGACGTTCTGTGCGGGCGAGGTGTAGTAAGTGAAGTAGTTGCCATCCTTTTGAGGCGTGGTGGCATCCGCGTCGGCGAACTGGGCGAAGTAGAACCCGTCGGAGACCTCCTGGACGTTGGTCGCGATGGGGCTGAAACTGCCGTCCTCCTCTATGGGGTCGCACGCGATAAGGGCGCATGCGGTCGCCAGTAAGATATAATGCTTCTTCATTTTCGAATCTTGAACTTTAAAGGTGGCGCGCAGGATGGCGCGAGGGCCATCGCCATTTGCGGGGACGGGGATTGTCGCCGCCATCCTGCGCGCCGCCATGTGTTAGAGAGCCGTTGCTTTACTGATAGACAGGGGCTGTCGTCATGATGCAATTGGAGCTGTTGTCCCAGCCGGCATTCTGCTTGAGGACGCTCTCGTCCGCCGTGATGTTGATCTGGGACTCCGGGATGGGCCAGAAGCCTTGCGTATCGGCGTAACGCTGAGCCCACGAGCAGCTTGCGTGCTTCATAGTGGCCCACTTGCCAGTGTAGTTGACGCGGGTGTTATTCTTGCGCTCAAGAGTACGGGCCGCGAGGCTGTTGGCGTCGCCAGGGGTGTAGCCCGACCAGCGGCGGAGATCCTGGAAACGAAGGCCCTCGCAAGCGAACTCGAAACGCCTCTCGTTCTGGATGTTGACCCAAGAGTAGGAGGTGGCTGGGAGGCCTGCGCGCTGACGTACAGCGTTCATGCCAGCGGCATCGCCCGTAAGCTCGGAGTGCATAAGGAGGATGTCGGCGAAACGCATGAGGATGATGTCAGTGTAGTGCGAACCCTGCATAGAGTTGCCAGTGCCAGGGGCTGCCGCTCCGCCGTTCTCCTGACGGTAGAAATCCCAGAAAGTGTAAGGACCTGCCGTGTTAGATGCGAAGTTGCTCTCCTTGCAGGTTACAGCGACAAGCTTCTTGTTGTAGAGACCGGCGTCCTCGGTGCAGCTGGTGGTGTAGACGAAGCCGTCGAGCTCGTTCTCGCAATCGATGACGGTCGCAGCCTTACGAGGATCGTCGTCGCTCCAGTCGTCCCAGAGCTGAGCGTTGACAGTGCCCTGACCCCAACCCTGAGCGTAGGGGAAGGTCTCAGCACCGCCGTTAGAGTGGCCAGCGCCGTCGTCATCGCAACGGAGCGAGCTGTAAAGCGACGACATGTTGCAGAAGCCCATGCCGATGGTGCCGTTCCAAGAAGCAGTGTTGCCATACTGGATTTGGAAGAGTTCCTCCTTGTTGCCGTTGCCAGCCCAGAAAGTGTTGGCGTCGGCGAGATCCTTGGTGTACTTGTAGTCGGGGGCCGTGAACTTGTTGGTGTAGTCCCAGATGAGGCGGTAGTCCTCAATGAGGCCGTTGCCGCTCTTGTCCCTAACGTCCTCGAGGACGGAAACGACATAATCCTTGGTGAGCGAGGTGGAGGTCAGGCCGCTCTGGCTCGGGAGATCGACAGCGGCGAGGTTAGCCTTGGCGAGCTCGCCCGCCTTCTTGTAGAAGCCCTCATAGAACATATAGGCTCGGGCGAGGAAACCGCCGGCGGCAGCCTTAGAGGCATGCCCGTCGCCCTGAGTCGTAGAGCCGTACTCCATAAGGTTATACGCGCTCTCGAAATCGGCAAGGATGTGGGGGAAAATCACATTCTCAGCACTCTGCTGCGGGCATACTGCGGGAGCCGCCGCCTCCCAGTAGGCGGGGATGTCGCCCCAGTACTGGACACCCCAGAGGTAGAAGAGGCCGCGCATGAAGTAAGCCTCACCAATGAGCTGGTTGCGCGTAGCCTCGTCAATGGACGACATGACGGACTCGCTGGTGTTGAGGATGGCGTTGGCGCGGGCTATGGCTACATAGGTCACGTGCCAAGCGTTGTTGGCCTCGCCGCTCGAAGTGCCGAAGTAGTCCTGATTGGTCACCATGAGGTGGCCAATGGCGTGGCTCTCGGTATCGCCAGTGCCTCCACCGCCGTTGCAGTCGTCGGAGACGAGGTTGTTGACGAAGAATGGGAGGTTGAGCGGGTTGTTGGAGAGCTGGTTGAGGCAGCCATAGAGAGCGGCGAGCTCCTTGTTGAGGTCGGCCGCCGAGGCCGGGTAGTTGCTCGTGTTGGCCTCAGTATAGTTATTGCTGTCGAGGAAGTCGTCGCATGCCGTAAAGGAGAATGCGAGTGACGCCGCGGCCGCCATTGCTATAATCTTTTTCATATTAATCTTCTGAAAGATTTAGACTTAGAACTTGATGTTCACACCAGCTATGTAAGTGCGCGACGTCGGGTAGAGGCCGAGGTCGACACCCTTAGCCCAGTCGTTGGTGCCGCCAGAGGAGCCGACCTCGGGGTCGACACCGGTGTAGCTGGTGAAGCAGGCGAGATTCTGAGCCTGGACGTAGAGGCGGAGCTGTCCGAACGGGGAGTTCTTCCACAGGTTCTTGGTGAAGTCGTAGCCGATGGTCACGTTCTGAATCTTGAAGAAGTCGGCATCCTGCATATAGTTGGTGGATACCCAGCTGTAGTTCTCGTTGCCGTAGCCGAGGCGGGGCTTGCTGTTGCTGGTGCCCTCGCCGTGCCAACGGTCGAAGACGTCCTTAGTGTAGTTGGCGTAGGGGTTGGCGAGGAGTGCGGTGCGGTAGCACTGCATGACCTGATGGCCGAAGGCGCCGCTGCCGCTCACGCTGAAGTCGAGGCCCTTCCAGTCGAAGCCGAGGGTGACACCGAGGGTCACGTCGGGGTTCGGGTCGCCAATCTCATGACGGTCGTTGGCAAGGTCGATCTTGCCGTCGCCGTTCCAGTCGTCCCAGATGCAGTCGCCAGGCTGCGCGTTGTCGAGGACGGCCTTGCCTGCGGCGCGTGCCTCTTCGATCTGAGCCTTGTTCTGCCAGATGCCGCTGTAGCTCATGCCGCTGAAGTAGCCGATCGGGTGGCCCTTCTCGACGAGAGAGACGTAGGAGGAGTTCTGGAAGAGCGCGCTGCCGGTGGAGTCGCCAATCTTGCCAGAGGCCGTGCCGAGCTTGGTGACCTCGTTCTTGTTGAACGCCACGTTGACGTTAGCATGGTAGTTGAAGTCGCCCCTGGAGTCGTTCCAACCGAGAGCGATCTCGAAGCCCTTGTTCTCGACATCGCCGCCGTTGATGTAGGCAGGCTCCTCATAGCCGTAGACATCGAGCGTGGGAGCCTGGACGAGCCAGTCCTTGGTGGTCTTCTTGTACCAGTCGAAGGTGAGCGAGAGGCGGCTGTCGAGGAAGCGAGAGTCGAAGCCGATGTTGATCTGCTCCGAGGTTTCCCACGTCACGTCGTTGTTAGGCTGGTTGCGGGCGTAGGCGCCGGTGGTGTAGTTGTTGGGCAGCGTGGTGAAAGAGGGGTCGCTGCTGAACTTGTAGCCGTAGTCGGCGTAGTCGGAGGGCGAGAAGCCGATGTTGGAGAGGTAGACGTAGTTGTCGATGTTGCAGTTACCGTTCTGACCCCACGAAGCGCGGATCTTGAAGAAGTTCATCATGTCGGTGACGCTGCTCGGCATGAAGTTCTCGTTGGTGACGACCCAGCCCACAGAGGCGGAGGGGAAGAAGCCCCAGCGGTTGCCGCGCGAGAAGTTGTTCGACGCGTCGCCGCGGGCTATGAAGGTTGCGAGGTACTTCTCGTTGTAGTTGTAGTTGATACGCCCGAAGACGGAGGCGATGGTGCCCTGGCCCTCAGTGGCAGTGCCGCTCACGCCAGAGACCTGGTCGATGCCGTAGTTGGAGACGAGGTTGTAGTTGTAGCCGTTGAGGATAAGCGAGTTGAGCTTATCGGCACTGGACTTGGCCTCTGTGGCGAGGTCCATGCTCCAGAGCGACTTCTCGATGGACTGGCCGACGAGGACGTCGAAGTGGTTGCCCGCGAACTCGGGGACTACGTAGGAGATGGTGTTCTCGACGTTGATGCTCGAGCTTGCCGAGGTCTGCTGATAGACGCTGTAGACCGCGCTCGCGTCGGTGTTGCTGGCGCTGTATGGCGTGGCGGCGCGCTTGTTGGCGCTTGCGCTATAGCCCGTGTTGAACTGGCCGCGGTACTTGAGGTCCTTGATGAACTCGACCTCGAGGAAGAAGGTAGCCCCTACGCCGAAGTCGCGGTTGCGGTTGATGGAGTTGAGACCACCATTGTAAAGGAACTGGAGCGGGTTGTTGAAAATCATGGTAGAGAAGCCCTTGCCGTCCTTCTCGTAGCTCGTGAGCGAGCCGTCCTCATTGTAGGCCGGGGTGAGAGGCGAAGCGCTATAGGCGTTGTGGATGATGTTCCAATAGCCGTTGCCCTCGGGCAGGTCGTGGCTCTTGTGATACCAGAAAGAGAGGTTCTCGCCAATCTTTACGACGTTGCGGCCGTCCTTGGCGCTCTTGTAGAGCACGTGGTCGGAGTTGATGCGGCCGCCGTAGCGGCGATAGCTGGAGGCGTTGTCGGCACCCACGATACCATCCTGGTCGGAGTAGTTGATGGAGAGCGCGAACTTGGAGCGGTCGGTGCCGCCGGTGAGGCTGAACGAGTGGCTCTGCTGGATGGCGTCCTCGTTCTGGAACTCCTTGAACCAGTCGGTGCCGTCCCATCCGTTGTTGACCTTCTCAAGGATGGAAGCCGGGACGAGCGACGACCAGTCGGCCGGTGCGCCGGTCTCGTTGAACACGGCCTCGTCGACGACCTTCATATAGTCGCGCGCGCCGAGGGTCGCAGGACGCTTGAGAGGGTTGGAGACGCCGACGTAGCCGTCGTACTGGGCAGTGACCTTGCCCTCCTTACCCTGCTTGGTGGTGACGAGGATGACGCCGTTGGCCGCACGCGCGCCGTAGATGGCTGCCGAGGCGGCGTCCTTAAGCACGTCGATGCTCTCGATGTCGTTGGGGTTGAGACCGTTGAGGCCATCGTCGGCCGTGCCGCTCTGGACACCGTCGATGATGAGGAGAGGCGACGAGGTGCCGATGGTGCCGGCGCCACGGATGTTGACCTTGAAGCCCTTGCCCGGCTGAGCCGAAGCCTGGGTGATGTTGACACCGGGCGAGACGGACTGCATGGCCGTGAGGGCGTTGGTGGTGTTCAGCTTGGCGATGTCGTCGCCAGCCACCTGGACAGTGGCGCCGGTGACGAGCTTCTTCTTCTGGACGCCGTAGCCCACTACGACGACCTCGTCGAGGTCAGACGCCTCCTCTTCGAGGGATACGTTGATTGGCGCGCCCGTGAAGAGGATCTCCTGATTCTTGAAGCCGAGGAACGAGAACACGATGGTGCTGCCGTTCTCAGCCTGAAGGCTGTACTTGCCGTCCATGTCCGTGATGGTGCCCACCGTCGTGCCCTTCACGACGACGTTGACGCCAGGGAGAGGAAGACCGTCAGACTGTGACACAACGACACCTGTGAGAGCCCCGCCCTGGGCGAAGCAGACGGACGTCGTCATACCCTGCCCTACCGAGAAGAGCAAGGCGAGCAGCCACACCAGGATGGCGCGCCTGCCGCTGATTTTAATTCCGCTTAGATTTGACATAAAAGGATTTATTGATTTTTAATACTCACTTTGGATTCGTAGCTGAGCTACGCCGTAATATTTCAAAATCCAACGGCGGCAAAGTTGTAAAAAAAAAATGACACTATCGCTATACTTTTTAATAAAAATCTCCACCCCTTGCCACAAAGGCAGAAAGTGGAAAGCGGCGAAATTCTCAGTGGATAATGGTCTGACACAAAGAGAGATAGAAAAGCAACGCACAAAGATTTGACAACAATTCACGCATCAGCCTGCGCAAACGTTTGGAGACGATTATCCACCCGCATTTTTACCAAGTTTAGCTAACTAAGAGCAATAAATTGTTTAAATAGTATTAGGTTTTATCCCGCCACAGAGAACCGATGCAGGTGACTTGCGCAAACAAAAATTAACACTTCAAGAGGGCGGAGAAGCTGTTTTGAAATGATTAGATAATCTTGTTAAGCATGATCCGTATAAAAG
>JBJEGU010000035.1:0-8296 GCA_051875415.1 Marinilabiliaceae bacterium | reverse complement strand
AAATTAAGCTATCATATACCAATAATTTTCACCTATTTCAAAACAGCTTCTCAATATGTGAAGAAAATGTCTCTCTCGCTGCTCTGCCCGGACCGGGGCTGCGCTCAATGTCCGTCGCTCTTTTGGAGGAAATTCGGCCAATGCTGTACGCCGGCACACCATGGCAGCACGCCTTGGCTCGATTTCCCAAAACGCCCGCATCGTGACCCCGCCACGTGCGTTATGGCTGAGCGAGGGCAGTGCGACTCCGTTTGCCCCGCTGACCCCGAAAAAAACGGGGCGGGGTATGGACGAAGCCCGGTCCTTTTGCCTCTTCTGCGCAAAAAATATTCCCGCCCCGGCTTATGCGCCGAGGCGGGAATCCCAACTGATGGGGTGAGTAACCGGGGTCGAACCGGCGACCTCCAGAGCCACAATCTGGCGCTCTAACCAAACTGAGCTACACCCACCATCTTTCGTTTTGCGAGTGCAAATTTCTGCCTTTTTGGTTACTTTTGCAATATCCTGACCGAAAATATCTTTGACTTTATATAAATTCTAAATAATGACGCCCGAAAGACTCCGCGACCTCAAGTTCCAGGTCCGCCGTCACATGAACGGCGAGGTGGCCCAGATTATGAAGGGGCTCGACGACTCCTATGAGGCCAACTACGGCATGTCCATCCAGCACGCCCGCGACATCGCAAACGCCGAGTCCCTCTCAGCCGACGATTGCACGGAGCTCTGGTCCACGGGCTGGCGCGACCTGATGCTCATTGCCGCCGCGGCCATGGGCAGGCACAATCCGCCCGCCTCGGTCATGGCTGAGTGGGCCAAGGGCGTCCCCACGGTCGAGATGGCCGATGCCCTGCCTTTCCTCCTCGCCGGGGGCGTGGCCGATGTCAATACGCTCGCGGCTATGCTCCTCGCCCGCGACGAGGGCTTCGACTTCGCCATGGCCGCCAATTTCCTCGCCCGTGCCCTTGCCGCTCATCCTTTTGCCGGCTCTGTTGAGCCTGTTGTCGCCATGTCGACAAGTCTTCTGCTCCTGTCCGTGGTGCGCGCTGAGTGGACTTTTGCCGAGGCCAAGTCGATCAGCTTCCTCGCGAGGCAGTGCTGCCGCCTTAGGCGGAGCGGCGGGTCTTTTGACTACTGCTCTGTCGTCGCCGTCGGTCGCTTGCGGGCCAGTGCATCGGGACGTGCGGACTCCGCCTCGCGGGTCGTGGCCGACGACATTGATGCCGAGGTCGATATGCTAAGTACCTCCCTCTGACCCTTTCCCGACTTATGGATTCCGACATAAACCTTAAGCAGTTCAAGGACCTCGTCCTGGCCGACTACCGGCTTGCCTTCTCAGGCCGTGAGATGCGGCGTGCCGCGCTCGTCGAGGCCGATTGCCACTACGTGACGAAGGGCAGCGATGTCGCTCAGGTCGCCCTGGCGCGTTTTGCCGCCGAGGGCGACGCCTACGTCTCGGCTGGTCTCGACCTCTCGGCCTCGCTCGTCAGGGGTGAGGTCACGGGGGCCGATTTCTTCAAGTCGATTTTTTCCTCGGCCTACGACCTCTTCTGCCACGGAGCCCCAAGCCGGCTCTCCGTTGCCGTGGGCATGGCTCTCGCCGACGCGTCGAAGGGTCATGCGCAGGGCGACAGGCGCGTGGTGATATGCTCAGCCACTGGCGATTTCGGCTCGAATGGCGATTTCCTTGAGGCCGTATGCTACGCCGCGGCGCGCTCGCTCCCTCTCTGCATCGTCCTCTGGAACAACAATGGCGTCACGCCCAACGGCAACCTTATGAGGCAACTTAGCGGCTTCGGCCTCGCCCCGGGCGGCCGTAAGACTCTCAACATCGAGTCGGCCAAGGGCGGCGACTATCCCGCCCTCTGCCGCGTAATGCGGAGGCAGGTGGACGTGGCGCGCTCGGGGTGCACGACCCTCACTTTCGTCAGTGGCGACGAGGCGGATGTCGACTCTTTTGGCATATGGCTCGTAGAGAAGCAGATTGCCTCGCGCGAGCAGCTCGACGATATCGAGGCCCGTGTGCGGCAGGAGGTTGAGCGTCTGCGCCGTGCCGCCTACCTGACCTCGCTTGTCGACGACACGCCAGTGCGCCATCCGCACCGCTCGCTTATGGACATCGGGGGGCTCTGCGGCCAGTCCGCGTTGCCCGTCATGCGCATGCCGGCCGACTACGGCTCTATCAATAAGGCCATAGGCGTCGCCCTCTCGGGAGTCTACCCTGTTGTGGAGGCTTCGGCTGCCGAGGCCGCGGCATCGCTCCTCGCTCAGTATCCGGGCGTGCCGCTCATCGTGCGCTCCACCGACATCGAGGCGGGGGCTTTCCTTTCGGCCTCTTCGGCCTCCGCCGAGGTCTATGCCCCTGTGGCCTCCGCCGAGGCGGCGAGTGTCTACGCCTCGCTTTTCGCTCGCCCGCGTCAGGCCGTGGTCCTCGAGCCGGGCTTCGATGATTCCATCCGTAAGCCCACTCCGGCGTCGGCCGCCCCCGCTGTCAAGCTCTCGGTGGGTGAGGATGCTACGGTCGTCTCGTTCGGGCTCGCTTCGCGCCATGCGGCCGACGCTGTCCGGCTCCTGGAGGCTCAGAAGTTGCGTGTCGACCTCATACACCTCGGTTCGCTGCGGCCGCTCGACCCGGATGGGCTTGTGGCGGCATCGCTCCGCAAGACTAAGAGGCTCGCCATTGTGGACACCGACCCCTCGGGTCTCTCGGCGCGGCTTGTCATAGCCGGCCTCGCTCTCGCCTCCGAGGCCATGCGCCATCTTATGGCAGAGCCGGTGGTCATCCGGCCGCAGTCGTCGCTCCGCCCCGTAGAGCCGCACGACGTATGCCTTGCCGTCGCAAAGCTGGTGGGCTGACTTTACGCTGGGCGGGAAACCCTCTCTATGAAAAAATAGTTACCTTTGCCCATCCTTATAAAAATTACGATTTCACGATGCTGAAAGACAAGATAGAGGCTCTTAAGGCCGAGATTGCCGACCTCAAGGCGCAGAAAGCCGACGACGTTGAGGCCCTCCGAATAAAGTATATAAGCAAGAAAGGTAAGGTCACGGAGCTTTTCGACGAGTTCAAGACCGTCGCCCCCGAGCTTAAGCGCGAGATGGGTCAGAGGCTCAACGAACTCAAAACCCTCGCTCAGAACCGCATAGCCGAACTCAAGGCTCAGGTGGCCGCAGCCAACGTGGCCGTGCGCGAGGAGACTGACGTCACACGTCCCGCTACAACTGCGCCTATCGGTGGCCGTCACCCCATCTCCATCGTGAAGAACGAGATTGTCGACATCTTCTCGCGGCTTGGCTTCACTGTCGCCGAGGGTCCCGAGGTTGAGGACGATTGGCACGTCTTCACCGCGCTCAACTTCCCGCCCGAGCACCCCGCCCGCGACATGCAGGACACTTTCTTCATCAACACCAACCCCGACATTCTCCTCCGCACGCACACCAGCTCAGTGCAGGTTCGTGTGATGGAGCGTCAGAAGCCGCCTATCCGCGCCGTCTTCCCCGGTCGAGTCTTCCGCAACGAAGCCATCTCAGCCCGTGCGCACTGCATCTTCCATCAGGTCGAGGGGCTCTATGTCGCCAAGAACGTCTCGTTCGCCGACCTCAAGCAGGTGCTCCTCTACTTCGCCAAGGAGATGTTCGGCTCCAAGGTGGAGATAAGGCTTCGCCCCTCTTACTTCCCCTTCACCGAGCCGTCGGCCGAGATGGATGTCAGCTGCACCCTCTGCGGTGGCAAGGGCTGCGCCGTTTGCAAGGGTTCTGGCTGGCTCGAGATTCTCGGCTGCGGTATGGTCGACCCTGCCGTTCTCGAGAACAACGGCATCGACCCCAAGGAGTACAGCGGCTACGCGTTCGGCATGGGCGTGGAGCGCATAGCTATGCTCCGCTATGGCGTCGACGACATCCGTAACTTCTTCGAGAACGATGTCCGCTTCCTTGGCCAGTTCCAGTCGGCCATGTAGGGCGGTTACGACATTTACTTGAAAATACGCGTTGGGTCTTGCCCTTCGCTTTTCATAGCATTATCACCCGGTCAGCGGTTAAGCCTCTGGCCGGGTGCTTTTTTTTATTGCGCATCAATGTGAAAACAATCTCGCTATATATTTAGATTTAATCTAAATCGCTATATTTGCGTAGTCAGCCGTCTGCCTATACGGCCACAGAGCCATTGTGAGACAAAAAGCCCAACGTTTCGATTAAGCGAGCGCGTTTGCTCTGCCGGGCGTGAGAGACGAAGGGCGAAGCCAAACTCCTACACTCCCGAGGTGACAAGGTTGCGCAAGAAAAAGTTAAGGAGAGCTGGGCTCGTGGTGTCGAGGTTCATATGGCAAGAAAGTTCTATAATACTAAAAGAACAATAGAAAATTATAAGGGTAATTACACGTCCGTTGTGCCTGATTTGCTCGATGCCGGCATATCCATGCCGAGCATAGAGGATGCGTTGCGCGGTGCTGAGAAATGGGAGACTTGGCGTGATTATGTGGCAATACTTAACCCTTCGAAAAAGGAAAAAGTGTATGAAATATTCAAGAATTGCAGGAATTAGGTCTCTCGTGTCGTGTGTAGTCGCTGCTGTTCTTGTGTCAGCCTGTGAGGTGGAGCCGATTATTGCATATGACATGTACACTGTTGAAAATTCGACAAGTTGCCCATGGGTCAGCTTTTTCGAGAGCCAAAGCTACGGTACCGATGGCTATTACATCGCTCAGGGCGAGTCGTCAAGTTTCTATATCACTATAAACCATCCGACTCGCATAGAGGCGGAGCCCGATGCCGTCGCTGCGTCCATTGACTTGCAAGACAGCGTTATAGAGATTGTGCCAAGGCTCATGGCAACTGACTCGTCGTATACTTTGCTAAGTGGACTCGACCCCTGGGTTGAACATGAAGTTACTGGCAGCGATGAGATGCCAAACACCTATTTCCTCTCGCTTACCGACGACGCCATCTCTTTCATAGCGAACAGGATGAGGAGTAATGGGTGCGCCCCATATAAGATTACGCGTGAGATGATAGAGAACCTTACGGACAATGATGTCACGATAACAACAATTCATAATGGCAATCGAGTAGTGGTAAAGGTGGCGGCGGGGAAAATGGCGGATCTTCCCGACGTCGGAATGTTTTTCGAATGCGACAATTACCGCATAAGTTGGGACGGAAACTCGTTGGAAATGCAAAGTCCTTTTATGAAAAGTTTCTCAGGATACTCGTACCGCGACAGCGATTCTGAAAATGGTTACAGGGTGTACAGGTTGCGCCCAATAGACCTTGATTGGCTTGCTGGGGATGCTCAAACAGAGCAATGAGCATATGGAAGCACCCGGCATCACGGGGCAGGAGACGCATGCCGAGTCGCCCCAATCTCTCAGAAAAAGCGTCGTCGTGGAACCCTTGGCGCAATAACTTGGTGAAGTTATAAACTGGCGTCCGGAGCTTTGCCCTGACGGAAGATAGCTGAAAATACCTGTTATTCCCAATGCCGTCAGCTCCTCTGAGATGCCCATTCCCTCTCTCGTTTGCAGCGCAATAGGCTGCCCGTCTTAGCGGGATAAATAAAGTGCCGCGCCTGGCGTATGGGGGCTTGCCCCATCCGTCAGGCGCGGCTTCTTTTCTTCATTGCCGGCTTATGCTGCGCCTACTTGCGCAGGGCAGCGCGGACGCTTGCGGCAATCCTCTCCGGCGTAAGGCCGCTCTTGTCGAGGAGTTCGGAGTAGGAGTACCTGTCATACAGGCCCTTCTTCACTCCGTGGCAGTCCACCTTCATGTCGCTCATGCCGTAGTAGCGGGCAATCTTCTCGCCAAAGCCACCCTCAAGGGCGCCATCCTCAGCGACAACTACCACCTCGTGGTCAGCCTTCAGGCTGTCGAGCAACGCCTCGTCGATGTGCGACGCGAAAGTCTGCGACACGATGGTCGGCGCGATGCCGTCGGCCTTGAGCAGCTCTGCGGCCTTCTCCGCCCATGCTATCGACGCGCCGGAGCCTATTATGGCCGCGCGACTGCCCTTCTTCACAATCCGCGCCTTGCCAAGCTCGCTGTAGTCCGTGGCGAAGCTCTCCGCCGAGTGGACGACCGGGCCGCCGGGGACGCGTATGGCGACGGGGTATTTCGTCTGGCCGATGGCCCACTTCTCCATAGCCATCAACTCCTCGTAGCACGAGGGGGCGAGGTACACGAGGCTGGGTATGCTGCTTAGCATCGGGATGTCATAGAAGCCGATGTGGGTGATGTCGTTCATCCCCAGGACGCTGCCCATGAATACGTTGATGACGGCCGGGTTGCCGTTTATGCAGAGGTCCTGCGCCAGCTGGTCATATGTGCGCTGGATGAATGTGCTGTAGACGTTCCACACGGGGTGCGCGCCGCCCTTGGCCATGCCCGATATCAGCGCCACGGCCTCCTCCTCGGCAATGCCGACGTCGACGAACTGCTTGCCGGCCTCCTTGCGCTGCTCAGGGTGGAAACCCGCCACGGCGGGCGTGCCGCTCGTGACAACCACGAGCTTCGGGTCGCGCTTCATCTCGCTGAGCAGGAACTGGCCCATCATCTCGCCATAGTCCTCGCCGCCCATGGGCGTGCGGAGCTCGCCCGTGGCCTTGTCGAACGGCATAGACCAGTGCCAACGCTCCTTGTCGGCCACGGCGGGAGCGTAGCCGTGGCCCTTCTCCGTGTGGATGTGGACTACGACGGGGTGGTCGATGTCCTTCACCTTCTCGAATGCCGCTATGAGGGCGTTGATGTCATTGCCGTCCTCCACATACATGTAGTCAAGCCCCATGGCGCGGAAGAAGTTCCTTTCGGCCTTGCCCTTAGTCTCCCTCAGCAGGGCGAGGTTGCCATACAGTCCGCCATGGTTCTCGGCAATCGACATCTCGTTGTCGTTCACTACGATAATAAGGTTCGTGCCAATCTCCGCCGCCGTGTCGAGTCCCTCGAAGGCCTCGCCGCCCGAGAGCGAGCCGTCGCCTATGATGGCCACAATGTTCTCGTTCCGCCCGCAGATGTCGCGGCTCTTCTGGAGGCCCGTGGCCAGGGCTATGGAGGTCGACGTGTGGCCAAGCTCGAACGTGTCATATTCGGGCGACTCCGCCGGGCTGCTGTAGCCCGACACCTCGTCGAGCCTCTTCATGTCGAGGAAGCCGAAAGCGCGGCCCGTGAGGGTCTTATGAGGGTAGCTCTGGTGGCTCACGTCGAAGACGAACTTGTCCTCGGGTGCGTTGAACACGCGGTGGAGGGCTATGGTGGCCTCGACGAAGCCGAGGTTCGGCCCTACATGTCCGCCGTGGACCGACACGCGGTTAAGGCACGCCTCGCGCACCTCAGCCGCAAGGGCGGGAAGCTGGTCGGCGGGCAACGCCTTGACGTCGGCCGGCGATTTGATGTTCTCAAGTATCATTGTTCTTCTTTTTGTTAGGTCTACCCTTAGGTCTCTCACGCTCGGCAAAGCAAACGCGTTTGCTTTGCGCTTGCTTAATCGAAACGTTCCGATTGCAAAGTTATATTCCCGCTCCTTATGCGCCGATACCCATTTTACCTGCCTTGCTACCTCTATTCCACGCCCTGTCCATCAAAAAAATATTCTTCCTTACGACGTTCATTCCTAAATAATTAAGCTGTGGCCATTATTCCGACGCAGAAAAAACTTCGCCCCCGCTCTTGCACAATCGAAAACGAGGCACTAACTTTGCATCGCTTTCGGAAAGGAAAGCAACAGCGGAGTAAGCATCTGAATGCTTGTCTCAAGGAGAGATGGGTGAGTGGCTTAAACCAGTAGTTTGCTAAACTGCCGAACCCGATTAGGGTTCCGGGGGTTCGAATCCCCCTCTCTCCGCCAACTTTCTTGATGTCAGGTTTATCCTGATTCTCGGGGTGTAGCGCAGTCCGGTTAGCGCATCTGCTTTGGGAGCAGAGGGTCCCCGGTTCGAATCCGGGTACCCCGACAACAATTTGCGGAAATAGCTCAGTTGGTAGAGCACAACCTTGCCAAGGTTGGGGTCGCGAGTTCGAGTCTCGTTTTCCGCTCTCTCGCCAATGTAGCTCAGTGGTAGAGCACTTCCTTGGTAAGGAAGAGGTCACGGGTTCAAGTCCCGTCATCGGCTCACGTGGACGCAAAGTCCCAACTCCTTTCACTTTTTTATTTTTATTTTTGCGGAAATAGCTCAGTTGGTAGAGCACAACCTTGCCAAGGTTGGGGTCGCGAGTTCGAGTCTCGTTTTCCGCTCTCTCGCCAATGTAGCTCAGTGGTAGAGCACTTCCTTGGTAAGGAAGAGGTCACGGGTTCAAGTCCCGTCATCGGCTC
>JBJEGU010000034.1:0-50341 GCA_051875415.1 Marinilabiliaceae bacterium | reverse complement strand
CCTTCGTCACGCCTATCCCGCTCACGCATATCGCGAGGTTGCGGTGGCGGGGGGTGGGGAAGAGGGTGGGCCAGACGCAAACCCTGTGAGTGAATACGTTGTCGAAGAACAAGTATTGTACGACAAAAGGACGGTATAAAGCCTTACGAATGCCATCTATATTAAAGGTGGCAGTTTCTCCGCGCTTCAGGTAAGGAGTCAGACTGCTTGTCCACTTTAGGTAGTTCTCATCGTAGTTGAGGCTTTGTTCGTCGTGTGTTTTTTTGAATATTTCAACTTGCTCATTGTAGTGAGCTACCATAGTCTTGGCGTTCTCAGTTTGCTTAGCCTTCGAGAAGTTGTAAGCCCATGAGTCTCTATTAGTGTTCGCCCCCAGCGAGTTCACCACGAAGAAGCTCTTCGCCCCCGTGTCGAACTTCTTCTCGGGCGTGAGCGGCGTCAGCGCGTCGAAAGCACCGTCGCGCTGGTTCACCCAGTCCGCCTTGTCGTTCGGCACAATCTCTTTCGCCATCCGTGCGAACTCGTCCGAGACCACGCTCCCGACCCTCCTCAGGCTCTCCAGCTTCTCCTCGCGGCTCAGGTAGTCCCCAACGTCGGCGAGCAGTATCCGCGCCTGAGCGCCCGCCGCCCGTGCGCCGGGGCGGCGGACAAGCACCGTTATCGCTATCGGGGTGCGGGAGCCTTGGTCGAAAATGTTGTCTCCCTCTGTGCGGCGCATCTCGCCGCTCGTGCGGCAGTTCCCGCGCAGGTGGAAGACGTATATGTCGTCCCACTCGCGGGCCAGGCAGCGGCGCATCCCGTCCTGGGCGTTGCCGTCTATCCACGCCCCGTTCGAGATGAAGGCGACAATTCCGCCCCCGTCGCCCCGCTCGGCCACCCTGTCGCTCGCCCAGCGGAACGCCTTGATGTAGCTGTCGTAGAGCGATTTTACGCTGTTTGCTGCGGATCCCATGGCATAGGTCTCGGCAATTCGCTGCTCCAGGGCGGGGTAGCGGGTGTTCTGGGCGTTGTCGTTGGCGCTCTTCTGCCCCACGGAGTAGGGCGGGTTGCCCCAGACGACTTCCACGCCGCCCGCTATGGCGGCATCGGCCTCGCGGGCGTTCTGGCCCAGGTCGCCCTCGAAGCGCAGCGCGCCGCGCCCCTCGGTCAGCTCGAACGTGTCCGCCAGGCATATTCCGTCATACTTCTCGTAGCCCCCGCCGCGCATCGCCACGCGCGCCAGGCCGTTGTAGGCCGTCTCTATGTTCACGTCCGCCACGTAGTACGACAGCGGCACTATCTCGTTGCACCTCAGCCCCTCGCGGTAGGCCCTCAGCAGCGCGGCGTCCGATATGTCGGCCCTGGCGGCCAGCAGCTGCAACGCCCGCGCCGTGAAGGTCCCCGTGCCGGCGAAGGGGTCCAGGCACCGCGCGCCGGCCACGCCCTCCCGCACGCCGAAGTCGCGCCTCAGGATCCCGTCCACGCTCCTTATTATGAAGTCCACGCACTCCACGGGGGTGTATACTATTCCCATCTGCTCCGCCACGCGCGGGAAGGCCGTCTTGAAGAACTGCTCGTAGAGCGTGCGGATCATCTCCTGCCGCTTGGCTGCGGTGTCCAGCCCGCGGCATACGCGCGCCACCTGGTCGCGGAAGTCCGAGAGCATCCGCCGGTCGTCGGCGAAGGCCTCGTCCTCCAGGGCCTCCAGCATCCGCTCCATGGCCCGCGCCACGCCGTTGTTGCCCGCCATGGCGTAGTCGGGGAAGAGGGCGTCGAAGACGGGCCGCGTCACCATGTGCTGCGCCAGGAAGGTCACGGCGTCGGCCTCCGTCACGGTGTCGTTCACGCTCTCGCGCAGCTGCGCCACGAAGGCGTCTATCTCCTCGCGGTGCCGCCCCTCGGCCAGCATGTCCGTTATCCGCGCCGTGAAGCGCGCCGCCACCTCGCCCGCCTTGCGGCTCCACCGCGGCCAGTAGAGGCGGTCGCCCACCACCTCGCTCATCCGGGCGTAGAGCCGCTCCGTGGCCTCGACGGGGAAGAGGTCCAGAAGGCGCGGCCCCGGCACGTCCGGCTTTTTCGGCCGCGGCGAGGGGGAGGGCAGGTGGACCACCCTCACGTGGGTGTACGTGTGGCTCGACAGCTCGGCCGCCAGGGCCTCGTCATGGCTGCGCAGCGCGCAGAGTATGTCCCACACGGGCTGGAAGTCCGTGCTCCGCACGGCGGCGTTGGGGTCCGCCGAGTCGTTCACCACCACGGGCACTATCACGTAGCCGTACCTCTTGCCCGCGAAGCGGCGCATCACGCGGCCCACGCTCTGCACCAGCGTTATGGGCGACTTGCGCGGCGCGAGGAATATGACGGCGTCCAGCGCCGGCACGTCCACGCCCTCGCTCAGGCACGAGACGTTGCACACCACGTGCGCCTCGCCCTCCCGCGGCTCGCGGAGGATGGCCAGCGCCTTCTCGCGCTCGTTGGTCGGCATGGCGCCCGTCACGCTCGTGGCCACCACGTCCGCCAGCCGCTCGGCGTAACGCTCCGCGGCCTCGTCGGCCCCCCTCTCCCGCGCCTCCTTCTCCATGGCGGCGCGGAACTGCCGCCCTATGTTCGCCATGGCCACGGCCGCCTCGGAGGTCACCGTCTTGCCCGCGCCCGTCTTCTTCGTCCGCGTCACGTTGTCGCAGAAGGCTATGGCCGTCCGCAGCGGGTGGTCGCGGTCCGCGTCGTCGGCGAAGGGGTCCTTCTCGTCCGGCATGTTGTCCACCACCATCTTGCTCATCGCGGCCACCGAGCCCAGGATCCTGGTCGTTATCTCCGGCACGATGGCCGGCCCCTCGCCCGTCTCGCTCGCCCTCTTCACCTCGTCCAGCAGGGCCGTGGGCGTCTGGCTCGCGCCCAGGGTCAGCACTATCACCTTGTAGTCCGTCAGCAGGCCCTTCTCCACCGCCTGTCCGAAGGAGAGGGTGTATATCCTCGGGCCGAACACCGTCTCGTCGTCCATGCTGAAGAGGGTGTCCTCCTTGGCCTGGGCGTGGGCCTTCTCCACGCCCTTATACACCTTGGGAGTGGCCGTCATGTAGAGCCTCCGCCTGGCGCGGATGTAGTCCGCGTTGTGCACGCGGGCGAAGGGCGTGGCCTCGCGCCCCTTGGTCTTGTCGGCGCCCAGGTGGGCCGCCGCCGTGCGGTGCGCCTCGTCGCAGATGACGAGGTCGAACTCCACGCCGGCCTCGGCCTGCGCCTCGTGCACCACCTCTATGCTCTGGTAGGTCGAGAAGATGACCGTCAGGCCCTGGGCCGTGGCGGCCCCCTTCATCACCTCCGCCGCGTCGCGCGGGTTCGTCGTGGAGGGGATGGGCAGGTCCAGCAGGCTCTCGCACAGGGCGTCGCCGTCGTCGTTGGCCAGGCCCGAGGCCGACGTGTCGGAGCATACGCACGCCGCCGTTATGGGCTCGGCGGCCGACGTGTACCAGCTGCGCAGGGTCTGGCTCACCAGAGCTATGGAGGGCGCCAGGAAGAGCACCGCGCGCCCGCCGCCGCCCTGGCAGAGGCTCTGCGCCAGGAAGAGCGACGTCAGCGTCTTGCCCGTGCCGCAGGCCATGACCAGCGTTCCGCGGTCGTGCGTCTCGTAGTGGCGGATTGCCCGCTCCACGATCTCCGCCTGATAGTCGCGCGGCGTGGCGGGCTTGCGCGGCGGCTGCTCGCCGCCTGAGGCCAGGGCCTCCCAGTCCACGTCGCTCGCCGCCAGGGTGCCCAGGTTCACCTCCACCACGGCGGGCTTGTGGTCACTCAGGGCCTCGCGGGCGTTCTCGCCGAAGTTCTCCGACGTCGCGATCCACATCCGGCCCTCGAAGGTGAACGTCTTCCACCCCTCGCCCGTCGGGTGGTATTCGTGGGCGCTGGCCGAGATGAACGAGTCGACGTCCTCCTTTTTCAGCAGGCTCTCCTCGTCGTAGAACTTGCACTGGACGGCCGTCAGTCCACCCGTCTTGCGGCTCCGCGCCACGATGTCGATGCCCATGTCGCGGGCGTCGATGCCCGCCTCGGCGGCGAAATCAGCCCAGAGCCACGTCCTGTCGAAATACTGCGAGTAGACGGGGTCGGCCAGGAGCCAGCGTACCATAAGTTTCTCGAAGCGCACGCCCTTGTCGCGCTGCGTCATGGAGGCCTTGCGCAGGGCCGCCAGGGTGTCGTATATTGTCATGGGAGTGTGTTATATTCGATTGAAAAAGTTTTCATATTCGTCATCCAATATTATCCACTTGCCGCTCTTCCTGCCACCTTCTCTTGCTATCAAGTTCAGGTCAGTGAGTTGCTTAAGGTATCGCTGTACTTGCCGCAGTGAGAGTCCCATTTCTTCAGACATCTGTGTGGCGCTAATTAGTGGCATATGTGAAATCAACTTGTAGATTTTGCGTTGAGCCGTGGCAAATTCTTTTGTCATATTAATTTTTCCTTTTGCGACATCTTTTGCGACATCTTTTGCGACATCTTTTGCGACATCTTTTGCGACATCCGTGCCATAATTTAGATTCCACAATGTGGCGTGGAACTCAGACGAAGTTGAGTAAAACTCAGGGGCATGGTAGTTTTCTAAGTCATCAAAATTCTTATACTCGCCAATAATCTTTTTCATCCCGCTGCCTCTGCGTTCCATCAGTTTCAAGCGGTGAAAAAAATCTGCAAGTAAAGGATTGCGACGTTTTGATGGCACTGTCATAGGATTTAGTTCCTGTATCAGTTGCCCGTCAAGCATGCCTCCAGGAGAATATACTTCCATGCGGTCGTCATATATGTCTATGTGTATCTCACTTCCAAGCTCCATGTAATCCCTGTGAATGATAGCGTTGCATATCACTTCAGTCACGGCTCGCTCTGGGTAATCAGGCATCTCCTTTCGGTACTCTGTTTCTTTCCACCACCTTCTGTGGGAGTTGTTCCTCACAAACGTGACAGCGTCTTGCAGTTGACCTATGACGCTTCCGCCAAGTTCCGCATCGTCCAATGCCTCTCCTAAGCCACTCGTCATGTCCAGCCCGTTCCATCGTGTACAGAATATTCGAGATTGGCGTATTTCAGAATCGTCTGCCAGCAACGCGCCAGCATTGGTCAATTTACCGTCATTGTCTACTATGCCCCAAGAAACGAAATCGCTGTCGTCAAACGATTGACCCAATCGCTTGAAATAGACCGATTTGAGCTTAGTGAAAGACATGTCTCCAAATGTGTACGGTGACGGTATAGAGTCGAACGAACGACCAGCCCCTCTCATAACGAGACTTTTCAATTGGAGTCTGTCTGCTACAACGGATTCATTGCCTACTCTTACGAATGCTAACCGTTGCTTGTCCCCTACATAGTAATACGGGGTCTCTTGTCCTTTGTATATATGTAGAATTACAAGCTTTTTGTCTTCCACAATCTTGAACTCGAGATTAACTGTAGGTGTGGGGTCAAGTTTTGTCTTAATCTCCTCGCTTATTTTCTCTGCGTCACCTTCTGCATCGGCGAGTCCTACGATCTCTCCGTCGTCATTTATGCCAAACAGTAGAGTTCCTCCTTCTCCATTGGCAAAAGCGGAAACGCTTTTTAGCCAACTCTTGGGTCGTTTGATTTCAAGCTGTTGCTTCTTATCGTAAGCTGTAGCTTCGCCCAAAATCATTTGTATATTATCAGATGTTCGTAACATGTTGAAACCGATTTTGTTGCGCAATGAGGTGTTCGTTTCAATGATAGAGTGTGTATGCCTGCGATTGGTGGTCGCGGCCGCGCCGGGCCGCGCTGTCGTCAGTTGTCCTGTGTATTGCTGTCTGTTTTCTGTCGGAGGCTGGTGTGTGGCTCCGCCTTTCACGTCTTTTTACAAAAATAGTGATTTTGCGGTGATTGGGACTCCTCATAAATCGCCAGAGTTGGCGGCTTTTAAAGGGCTTCCGAAGGCCGTTCGAGAGCCCTTCAAAAGCCTTGGGCTTCGCCCTCCGTTTTTTTCACGCTCTGCTCTCGCTTAGGCAAAACGTCTCAAACACCGCCCGCGTGATTTCCGCCGCAAATTCCGCCCCCGCCCTATATTGCCGTATTAACCCACACATAATCAATTAAATGGTATACGGTTACATACGCGTAAGCTCCGACAAGCAGACGGTGGAGAACCAGAGGTTCGAGATCTCCAACTTCTGCCGGCGCAACAAACTAACGGTCGACGGCTGGATCTCCGAGACCATCAGCGGCACCAAGGCATACAGCAAGCGCGAGCTGGGCAAGCTCCTCGCGAGGGTCAAGGGCGGCGACCTCATCATCTGCGCCGAGCTCTCGCGCCTCGGGCGAAACCTCTTCATGATAATGGAGATTCTCAACATCTGCATGCAGAAGGAGTGCCGCGTCTGGACCATCAAGGACGGCTACCGCCTTGGCGACGACATCCAGAGCAAGGTCCTCGCCTTCGCTTTCGGCCTCTCGGCCGAGATTGAGCGCACGCTCATCAGCCAGCGCACCAAGGAGGCCCTCGCGCGCCGCAAGGCCGAGGGGCTCGCGCTTGGCCGACCCAAGGGGCGGACGTCGGCCCCCGAGAAGCTCAAGCTCTTCACGAAGAGGGGCCTCATAGCCGAGCTCCTCAAAGCCCAGGTCTCCAAACGCCACATAGCCCGGATATGCAAAGTCGACCGCGGCACGCTCGACCGCTTCATCAAGCGGTTCCTCTCCGAGGCTGAGGGTTGAGTGTCAATTAGTTTGGCCCACTCGTCGCATGTGTCGCGAAAATCGTTCACTGTCAGTGAACGATTTTTGGTTAAGCGAGGGCGGGGCAAACTTGTTCGCTCTGCCGAGCGTGAAAAACGGGGGGCGAAAGCCCCAACGAAATTGAGGCCGTGCCGCAAGGCATTGAAATCAAGTCGCTTGTAAATCGTTCACTGCCAGTGAACGATTTGGTTAAGCGAGAGCAGAGGGAGCTCGTTCGCTTTGCCGAGCGTGAAAAACGAAGGGCGGAGCCCAACGAAATTGAGAAATGCCACAAGAGGCAATAATTGGGTGTCGGCTTAGTGGAATGCTACTTTGAGTATAAAATCGGCAACAGAATACGCCTGTTGCCGATTTTATATAGAAAATGATGCTCCTTGCTTCAAAATCTCGCTTGTTTTCGACCAGTAGTAATAGGCTCCTGGAGACTGACGTCTTAGCTTACATAGCTTCTTTGATAGGGTAGGCGGAATGTCAAGGTTGGCAATTGACAATGGGTTGCCACCGTAGCGTTCTATTTGTGTCTGGCTATACTCAAGTAGTGTGACAACGTAAGCTGCGCGTGCGGCATCTATGATTGCGTTCTCGATGTAATAGTCTCTGCGGAATATGAATGACTTGATGCGGCTGATGCCCCGTTGAAGCATGGCGATGTCTCCATTTCCCTCAGTGCCGCGCGTAGCAAGACAAAGTGCTGTCTGGCGAATATCCTCAAATATCAGTTTCGGATTATTTGGCAGTCCTCTGTATGACAATTCAACCTCTGCTATGCGCCTGAAGGATTTTGACGTGACCTCAAGATTATCAACCTCTTCAAACAATCGCTCGATGTCGTATAGTTGTTTGATGATCTCCATACTACAGTCACGTTCCGTGCCATCCTGATTTTTCTTGAAATAAGGTATTCCTGTAGTGTTTGGCGCAAAAGCGGTCAACTTGTCCCCAAGAATGTCGCCTGTCGATGGCACTTTGACAAAGGTGGGCGTTCCTTCGGTATTGAGAAATGGGTTCTCGATAGGCAACTCCTCCACTTGCTCGTAATGGCATTCTTCGTTGAGCACATCGAGCAATACGCTCTCCTGCCTGTTGCTATCGTTGAGAAATGCGACCTTATAGAAAAATTTTGAATGAGTCTTGGGAATGTCAGTTCCCCGTTGGATGCGTTCAACGGATTTGTAGTCGGTGAATCCGTAATCTTTATACGCCTTGAGATATTGCTCAATGTCAGTGCCAGGCGGGCAGATGATGTCTATATCGATAGAAAGCCTGTGATGACCGTTTTTCAATAGCAGCATAAGGCAGCTGCCTCCTTTGAAATGGAAAGGGCAGCCTGATTGCGCCAACATCTCAAGCAACGAGAACGCCCTAATGACTTTCTCTATTATGTTCTAATCCCTATATTCTAACTCCTTGGATTTCTGTTCAATCCAACCAGCGTCGAATGATTCTTTACTGATCATTTTGCCTGATTCGTCATTCCGCAAATAATTTTATCGATGCCTCTGCGTTTGGCATAGCGCATCATCTTTGTCGTGTTTATCGCATAGAGGTCGAATGCCTGACGAAACATATTGTACGACTCTGAACCTCGCAGATAGTCGAAGTCGGCATCCTTCTGCGTGTCCACTAATAGTTTTTCCAGTGTCGGAACTTTCATTCTGCCGGCCTTCATCGTTGGAGATTCCGTGACCAAGGTTTTAACTATGACGCACTCGTTCCTAAGGTCAACGTAGTCGTACATGAATGATGAGCTTGGCTGACGATACACTTTCTCATATTGGCTTTTCAGTCGTGTGAACACTGTTTCCACCGCATCACGATTAGTTTCAACATATATGGCCCTATTGACTGACAGGTGATGCTGGACTGAGGAGAATATACTGCCGTCGTAAATGCAAAAATCGGTAAATGGAAGCTCTGCCGTAAGTCGCTCATAAACAGCTCGTGCCAAGTCGGAGGGCAAGTAAGTGAATGGCTGTTTCTGAGCAATGGAATACACGCCCTGGCCAATGCGCGCTAACACATTTGCCTTGGCTAAGGAGCTGAGGTATTGCCGTGCGGTGGCAGGTTTCATTCCGTATGTAGTTGACAGCAGGTCTGCGTTGACAAGCCTGTTAGCATTGGCAAACTCAACTATTTGACTTTTTCCTACATTCATTGTCGCCTCTTTATATTTATGCCGAGTGCAAATATATAAAATCGGCAACAAAATGCGTCTGTTGCCGATTCTATATTGGTCTCCCATAGCCAAGAATGGCGGCTATTCAGTCCCGGATGCCCAATCTCATCTGCCGCGGGGGCTATGCTCTCCACCGGGACTTCCCTTCTTTAAAATGAAATCAGTCCGAACAGTAGGATAAAATACTATAAATGTCTACATTTGTAAAGACGGTCGAAATCCGGCCTCTCTGTTGTATCGTATTACAAACAAAAGTATAAATAGATGGAAGACAAAGAGTTGTTGAAGCAAGTCGAGGCCAAGGCGCAGGCTTGGCTCGACGGTAAATATGACGATAAGACCAAGGACGAGGTCCGTGCCATGCTCACGAACCCCGACAAGAGCGCACTTATCGACGCTTTCTACAAGGATCTCGAGTTCGGCACGGGAGGCCTCCGCGGCAAGATGGGCGCCGGCTCCAACCGCATGAACATCTACACCGTCGGCAGCGCCACGCAGGGTCTCGCCAACTACCTCAACCAGGCTTTCAAAGACCAGAAAATAAGCGTCGTAGTAGGTCACGACTGCCGCAACAATAGCCGCCTCTTCGCCGAGACCGTGGCTAACATCTTCTCCGCCAATGGCATCAAGGCATACCTCTTCGACGACCTCCGCCCGACGCCAGAGATGAGCTTCGCCATCCGCGAACTCGGCTGCCAGAGCGGCGTCATCATCACAGCAAGCCACAACCCCAAGATCTACAACGGCTATAAGGCCTATTGGAACGACGGCGCGCAGATTGTCGCCCCGCACGACAAGAACATTATCAACGAGGTTGGCAAGATCACCAGCGTCGACCAGATTAAGTTCCAGGGCAACCCCGACCTCATCGAGATCATCGGCGAGGAGATTGACGCCAAGTACATCGCCAACATCAAGGCTTGCGTCCTCGACCCGGCCCTCATCGAGCGTCAGAAGGACCTCAAGATCGTCTACACCCCTATCCACGGCACTGGCCGCCACATAATCCCGCGTACCCTCGCCGCCATAGGCTTCACCAACGTCAACCACGTCGCCCCGCAGGATGTCGTCACGGGCGACTTCCCCACTGTCGCCTCTCCTAACCCCGAGGAGCCGGCCGCCATGGCAATGGCCATCAAGAAGGGCGAGCAGATCGACGCCGACATCGTAATGGCTTCCGACCCCGACGCCGACCGCATCGGCGTCGTCGTGAAGAACGACGAGGGCAAGTTCATCATCCTCAATGGCAACCAGACTTGCCTCATCCTCACCTGGTTCCTCCTCAACCAGTGGAAGGAGAGCGGCAAGATCGACGGCAAGCAGTTCATCATCAAGACCATCGTCACCACCGAGGTCATCCGCGAGATGGCTAAGAAGTATGGTGTCGGCTTCTACGACGTCTACACCGGCTTCAAGTGGATCGCCGCCAAGATTCGCGAGCAGGAGGGCAAGACCAAGTACATCGGCGGCGGCGAGGAGAGCTTCGGCTATCTGCCCTACGACGCCGTCCGCGATAAGGACGCTCCAGCCTCCATCGCCCTTATGGCGCAGATTGCCGCTTGGGCTAAGGACAAGGGCATCAAGCTCTACGACCTCCTCAAGCAGATCTACGTCGAGTTCGGCTTCAGCAAGGAGAAGATGATCTACATAGTCCGCGAGGGCAAGGAGGGCGCCGACGAGATTGTAGCCCTCATGAAGGGCTACCGCGAGAACCCGCCCGCGACCATGGGCGGCTCCAAGGTCGTCATTGTCAAGGACTACCAGAACCTCACCGAGAAGAACATCCTCACTGGCGAGGTCAAGCCGCTCGACATGCCCACCACGAGCAACGTCCTCCAGTACTTCACCGAGGACGGCTCCAAGGTCTCCGTACGCCCCTCTGGCACAGAGCCTAAGATCAAGTTCTACTTCGAGGTCAAGACCCCGATGAAGGACGCCTCGGAGTGGGCTAAGGCAAATGCCGAGGCCGACAAGAAGATTGAGCAGGCCGCCAAGGATATGAAGGCCATCTAACGCCCCAATCCTTACATAAAACGAAGAGCCTCCCGGACATGTAAATCCGGGAGGCTCTTCGTTTTTCTATTTTCACTATGCGCTGCGCCGCTCAGTCCTTATCGGTCAAGCCCGCTCAGCATCCGCCTGACGAGCGGCGCGTACCAGTCCCTCGTCTCCTCGGCCGTCGGCGTATGCCCTCCGGGGAAGTGGAACGAGTTGGCGTAGTGCTCGCGGAAAATAGGCTCGTAGTGCGCTATCTTGTCCTGCTCGCCAAAAATTCCCCACACCCGCCCGCGCGCCGTGTCGCTTATCCCATCGAACTGCGTGGCCTCAAGCCGCGCGAACTCGCCGATGAGGCTCTGGTCTATCACGAAGCGTTGGTCGCCGTCCGTCCGCGCCGACTTATACTCGTGCGCCCCTATGCGCTCTGCGAGGAAACGCGTCATCTCGAAGTGGGGGTTGCCAAGCAGAGCCGCCGCGCTACCGTCCTTCGCCACCATTTGCGCCAGGAATGAGCCGTTGCTGTTCCCGACAATCAACGCCGGCCGCTCGGCCTCAATCGTCCGCCGTATGAACTCCAGTGCGGCCAGCGGGTGCAGCGGCAGGTCGGGCGACACAACGTCGGCCTCGTCGGCCAACGCCTCGCGCAGCGCGATGGCTGGCGTGCACGCGCCGCTTGCGAAAAAGCCGTGGAGGAACAGCACCTTAGGCCTCACAGACTCTCGTCTCATAGCCACCCTATTTCTTGAACATGAAGTAGACGGCCAATATGAGCAGGCCGAACGCCACGAGGTGGTTCCACCTGAACGCCTCAGTCCGGAACACCAGGAGCGTGAACACCGTGAAGATGGAGAGCGATATGACCTCCTGGATCACCTTCAGCTGCACCAGAGTGAAAGGCCCGTCGTTGCCCACGTAGCCTATCCTGTTGGCCGGCACCTGGCAGCAGTATTCGAAAAGGGCTATGCCCCAGCTTATCAGGATTATGGCTATGAGGGGCAGGCCTGCGCCCCATTTGGTCTGGGCGAATTTCAGGTGGCCGTACCATGCGAGTGTCATGAAGCTGTTCGATACTATGAGCAGCAGGATTGTCCAAAGAGCTTTCATTTTGTCCTATGCGTAAAAAACGACCTGCGGATTACGGCGCATGGCCCTAATACGCAGGTCTGTTCTTGACTATTGCCGCGGACTCCTCAGTCCGCCTGTGTTAATACGATATTGCGAAGAGGACCCTCTGGTGGCTTGGCTTGCCCGTGAGGATGCACTTGCCCTCCTCCTGAGGATTGTCGAACGGGATGCAGCGGATGGTCGCCTTGGTCTCCTCCTTTATGCGGACCTCGGTCTCGGTTGTGCCGTCCCAGTGGGCGAGGACGAAGCCGCCCTTGTTCTTCAGAACGTCCTTGAACTCGTCGTAGGTGTCCACCTTGGTAATGTGCGAGTTGCGGTAGTCGAGCGCCTTCTTGTAGATGTTCGTCTGCATCTCGTCGAGCAGCTCGGCCAGCTTGTCCTCTATGCCGTCCAGGCTCAGCTGGAACTTCTCCATCGTGTCGCGGCGGTGGACCTCGCCCTCGTTCTTCTCAAGGTCGCGCGGGCCGAGGGCAATGCGGATGGGGAAGCCCTTGAGCTCGTACTCGGCGAACTTCCAGCCCGGCTTCTTCTTGTCGTTGTCGTCGTAGAGGACTGAGATGCCTTTGGCCTTGAGCTTGGCCACGATCTCGTTGGCCTTGGCCGTGATGGCGGCGCGCTCCTCCTCTTTCTTGTAGACGGGGACTATGACCACCTGCGTCGGGGCGAGCTTTGGCGGCAGGACGAGGCCGTTGTCGTCGGAGTGGGCCATGATGAGTGCGCCCATCAGGCGGGTCGAGACGCCCCACGATGTCGCCCACACGTAGTCGCTCTTGCCCTCGCGGTTCATGAAGGTCACGTCGAAAGCCTTGGCGAAGTTCTGGCCGAGGAAGTGGCTCGTGCCGCTCTGGAGGGCCTTGCCGTCCTGCATGAGGGCCTCGATGGTGTAGGTGTTCAGAGCGCCGGCGAATCGCTCATTGGCGGTCTTTACGCCCTTGATTACGGGCACCGCCATCCAGTTCTCTACGAAGTCGGCGTAGACGCGCAGCATTGTCTGAGCCTCGGTCTCGGCCTCCTCCGACGTCTCGTGGGCCGTATGGCCCTCCTGCCACAGGAATTCGGCCGTGCGGAGGAAGAGGCGGGTGCGCATCTCCCAGCGCACCACGTTGGCCCACTGGTTGCACTTGATGGGCAGGTCGCGGTAGCTCTGGATCCAGTTCTTATAGGTGTTCCAGATGATGGTCTCGGATGTCGGGCGGACGATGAGCTCCTCTTCGAGCTTGGCGTTGGGGTCAACCTCCACGCCCGTGCCCTCCGCGTTGGTGCGGAGGCGGTAGTGCGTCACCACGGCGCACTCCTTGGCAAAGCCCTTGACATGGTCCGCCTCGCGGCTGAAGAACGACTTGGGTATGAAAAGAGGGAAGTAGGCGTTGACGTGACCCGTCTCCTTGAACATGTCGTCAAGGGCGCGCTGCATCTTCTCCCAGATGGCGTAGCCGTACGGCTTGATGACCATGCATCCGCGCACAGCCGACGTCTCGGCCAAATCGGCCTTGACTACCAAATCATTGTACCACTGCGAGTAGTTCTCGCTGCGTGGCGTCAGTTCCTTTGCCATTATTATTTTTTATGCTTGTTTTTTCCGTATATTCTTATCACTCGCAAAGATAGCTAATTTTCTATTTTGGCGCGTTGCGGCCGTCGAAATGAGGCTGTTAGACCGCTTTATTATCCCATTGAGGGACTTTCTGTTAACTTTTTCGCCCAAAACGTAAATATACGTTGCGCAATTCAGCAAATGCCTTATATTTGCGCAATGAAACAAGGTCGCCCGGCCTTTCGCCACGTCCCGTCTCTCCTCGTGAGTCTGGCGGCGCGTTTTTCCTCCGATTAATCTAAAAGCTCAAATATGAATAAGACACAATTGATTGATAAGGTCGCAGAGAAGGCCGAGATCACTAAGGCCGACGCCAAGAAGGCTGTCGACGCCCTCTTCGAGGCTGTAGGCGACGCCCTTCAGGACGCCAACGACGGCAAGGTCGCAATCCTCGGCTTCGGCACGTTCTCCGTCAGCGAGCGCGGCGAGCGCATCGGCCGCAACCCTCAGACCAAGCAGGAGATCACCATCCCCGCCAAGAAGGTCATCAAATTCAAGGCAGGCAGCGAGCTTGAGGCAAAACTCTAAATCGCCAGGGCGGCCTTCCGCCTCCTGATTCCAACATAGCCACTTGACGCGTCTGCTCCCCGGCGGCGCGCAAGTGGCTCTTTCTGTTTCAGCTAACAACCCAAAACTCTTTCCTTTGTCTATCGACGTCTCCCTGCCCAGCAGGCAGCAGATGGAGTCCTTCCTCGCCCTGCCCCCCGGGCGGCGCATCGAGCTTCTGCTGCCCTTCGTCAACGATAACAGGGTGGCCACGCTCCAAGCCGTCCTCGCCAACCGTACGAGGCGCGTCACCGTGGCTCTTGAGAACATTTTCCACAGCCAGAACGCGAGTGCCGTGGTCCGCTCGTGCGAGTGCTTCGGCATTCAGGACCTCACGGTGGTCGAGAACTCCAGTCCCTTCCTGGCCAGCAACGGCGTGGCGAGGGGCGCCTTCAAGTGGCTCACCTACCACAGGTTCAACAGGCGCCAGTTCAACACCCCCGACGCCTACGCCGACCTCCGCAGCCGCGGCTATACCATTGTGGCCGCGTCGCCTCACCCGGGTCATGACATAAGCCTCTACGACATCGATGTCACGCAAGGCCCTGTGGCCGTTGTCTTCGGGGCCGAGAAGGTAGGGCTCTCTGAGTGGGCCATGGACAACGCCGACGTGCGGATGGCCATCCCCATGTGCGGCCTTACCGAGAGCCTCAACATTTCGGCCAGCGCGGCCATCACGCTCAGCCACCTCCGGCGCGAGGTCGACACAAGGCTCACCCCAGAGCAGCGGATGATCCCCGACTCCGACCGTCAGGAGATTTTCTCCCATTGGCTCCTGGCCTCCATCCGCGACGCGCACGACGTGCTGAACCGCATCCTCTGAATTTACCATCCTCAACTTTCCCGCTTTCTGCCGGGCGCGTGAGCCTATGCGTGGCAAAGCGGAAAGACGGGCGCGAACAAATAATCATACTCATAAAAATGAAAAAGACACTATTGGCCACCGCGCCTCTCCTGGCGCTCTTGGTCGCATGCTCCTCTGGCGAGTCGAAGTTGGCCGACGACATGGCGCGAGTAACCGTCTGCGGACAGACTGTCAACGCGGGCGACTCGCTCGTCCTCCTCGCCGCGAGCGAGAGCATGACCTCCCCGCTCGACACCGCCGTCTCCGACGGAATGAGTGCCGTGCTCCAGACAAAGGTCGGCAAATATGGCTCGCTCCTGTACGTCATCAGAGTCAAGAACGGCGATTTCACCGACGAGGCTTACCCCGTCATCCTCGAACCCGCCAAGGCCATCGTCATGACGCTGCCCCAGTCGAAGGACGCCTCGCCCTCGTTCGACGACAGCAAGAGCAACGACCTCTGGTACGAGTGCCAGAGCAAGGCTATGGCTCTCGTCACCGAGCTGCAAGAGTATTTCCCGGCGCTCCAGAACCCGCTTGCCGACCCCGAGCGCACGAAGGAGGCTCAGCAGAAGATTGAGTCGGCCCAGGCCGACATCCTTAAGTTCTACTCCCGTAAGATTATCGACAACGCGCCCTCCGCCTTCAGCGACATAATGCTCGGGGCCTGCTACGAGACGTTCGACGACTCCACCCTGGCCGTAGTGATGGACAAGCTCGGCCAGTGCGCTGCCGACATGCCAAACTTCCAGGTTGTCAAGGCCACCCTCGATGCCAAGGCCAAATCGGCCGAGGGCAAGCCCTTTGTCGATTTCTCCATGATGTCCATCGACGGCAAGATGGTCACGCTCTCCGACATCGTCAAGGCCAACAAGCTCACCCTTGTCGACTTCTGGGCCTCGTGGTGCGGCCCTTGCCGGGCTGAGATGCCCACCGTCGTGAAGGCCTACGAGACGTTTGGCAAGCTCGGCTTCACCGTCGTCGGCGTCTCGCTCGACACCGATGCCCAGGCGTGGACTTCCGCAGTGAACAACCTCGGGATGAAGTGGCTGCAGCTCAGCGACCTTAAGGGCTGGCAGAGCCAGGCCGCGCAGCTCTACTCGGTCGATGCCATCCCGTCATGCTTCCTCATCGACTCCGAGGGCGTCATTGTGGCCAAGAACCTCAGGGGCGACGAGCTGATTGAGAAAGTTGCGGAGCTGCTCCAGTAGGCCGCTTCGACTTGCCAATGACGACGAGAATGAGTGGGGGTCGCAAGATTGTCATAGCCGACGGCGGCTCCACGAAGTGCAAATGGGCGGTGGTCTCGACCTCCGGGGCGTGGCTGCCGCTCCGTACTTTCACCTCGTGCGGCGTCAACCCGTTGCAGTTGAGCGAGGGGGAGATTGCCGGCCTGTGGAAGGGCGAGGTCGAGGCTCTCGAAGCCATAAGAGGGGCCGAGGCCGTCTATTACTACGGCGCCGGATGCATTGGTGGCGAGGCCGACCGGCGCATCGCCGCGGCTGTGATGTCGCTAACGGGGGTGGGGAGCGTAGCCGTCTTTTCCGATATGCTGGGCGCGGCCCGTGCGTTGCTCGGCAGGCGGAGCGGCGTGGCCTGCATTCTCGGGACGGGCTGTAACTCATGCCTCTACGATGGGGGCGGCATTGTCCGTAACATCCGCCCGTTGGGCTACATCCTTGGCGACGAGGGTAGCGGCGCCGACATCGGCAAGCATCTTGTCGCCGATGCCCTTAAGGGGCTTTTGCCCAAAGATTTGGATGACGAGTTCTACGCCTTTGCCGATGCCGGTTATTCTGAAATAGTGAGGCGCGTTTACTCCGAGCCGCGTGCCAACGCCTACCTTGCCTCCTTTGTGCCATTCGTAGCCCGGCACATCCAAAGGGCTGAGATGCGCAACCTGGTGACGGGCCGTTTCGAGGCTTTCCTCAGGAGGAATGTCATGCTCTATGGGCAGGCCGCCCTCCAAGATGCCGCGGTCGGGTTCACAGGCGGCGTGGCGACTCAGTTCGAGGCGCAGCTCAGGCATGTGTGCCGCGAGGCGGGACTTGGCGAGGTGGCTGTTGTGTCCGACCCGCTGCCGGGACTTGTGGATTATCATTTGAAGACCGTTTAAAAGGCTTTTAAATCACGTTTAAAGAGTGCCGACACAGGCATCGCGTTGAGCCGTAAGGCGGATTTCCTCTCCGAGGAGCTTACATCCAAACGCAAAGCGGCAAAGCAAAAGCGGCAAGAGACGTTAGCCACGTGTGCTGACGCTCTTGCCGCTATTTTTTTAATGGGGTAGGGACACCCTACCGTCTTTTGAGCCAATGCTCTTTGAGCCATGCCCTCACTGGCAAGTCGTATGCCTTGAGCGAGGCGTAGGCGACTGCTATGGCCGCGATGAAAATCCATACGGCTACCCATATGTGAGTACCAAGTGGCGAGTCCGGATGGCGCGCCACCCAGTTCATGTGGACGTATATCATGGGGTAGTGGGTTATGTAGAGCGGGTATGATATTTCGCCCAGAAATTTGCACACGCGCGTCGTCTTATCGCCCAACAGTGGGCTTCCGGCCCCGGCCGCCACTATGAGCGGGAAGATAATCATCACGGCTGCGGCGTTGTATATCCCATTGGCAATGTTAGGATTGTCGCCGCCTATGTGTGGCGCGCAAAGCACAGCCGCAAGAATGAGTGAGCACCAGAGATATCCTCTCTTTCCTATGGAAATTCTCTTGCCAAGCCTGTATATCAGCAGTCCGCCAAAGAATGGGAAAATCAGCCGTGCTACACCTATGTATATCTGGTCCGGCGAGAGCCCGAAACCGCCTATCAGCGTATAGGCCGCGTATTCTCTGCCCGTCAGGAGGCCGAATATGTCGATATTAAGGCAAATGTCCAACGTCATGACTCCCGATAATGCGACGAGTGTCGTCAACGCCACTTTTGAGAACCTATGGACGACAGTGGCATACAGCACGTTAGCCACATACTCCCACAGCAGCGACCACTGTGCCCCATTGAGCGAGTTTATCTCCTGCCAGCCGCGGATGTCCATCGACGGAGGAGTCGGAATCATAAGGCTTCCCATGACCATGCACACCATCACGAGCCACCACGGGGTCTGGCTCACAAGGTCGAACATCGGGGCGTCGCCCATGTAGAACCAGAACGCCCCAATGAGCGACCCCATGACAACCATAGGCTGGAGGCGCGCAATCCGCCGTTTGTAGAAGTCCCACCGCGTCATGCCTTTCCCCCACCTGTCGTCGTAAGCGTAGCCTATCACGAAGCCCGACAGCATGAAGAAGAAGTCGACGGCCAGATATCCGTGGTTCAACATCTGGGCGCACGGCCCCGACGAGTATGTCTCAAAAAGATGGAACGCCACAACTATGATGGCCGCCACGCCGCGCAGTCCGTCAAGGATCTCGAAACGGGGCTTTGTTGTAAACTGGGTCTGAGTCATTGTGTATGGTTAACTTTCAGTCGCGATATTAGCCTTTGCCGCTTGTTCTGTATTTGCCTATCGTGATAAATAATTGCACGATATTTGCATATGCTGTTCATATCAATATCCAATGGCGGAACATCTCTCTTCTTTCACGTTCGACTTCGTCCATATCGACCCTCGCCGGCACATCGGTTCGCACAGTCAGCCCACTTGGGAGTTGACCTACCTCATTGCGGGGAATGCCGTGAGGACGGTGGCCGGTTTTTCCGCTGCGGCTTCGCCCGGCGAGGTGGTGCTCATTCCGCCCGAGACGGAGCATCATTGGCTCTTCCCGACGTCGGAGACAGAGGCCGTTGCTGTCACGCTATGCTTCTCTTCCGATTTGCTTCGCGGCATAAAGTCACTGTTCCCTGAGATGGCGGATATAGTGGAGAGGATACTCCGCCGCGACAGCGCGGTCGTCTATGACTCTTCCGCCTCTGAGTCTATTGGGAGTCTCCTGATGCGAATGGCAGAATTGCCACAGGCGGACAGGGTGCCAATGTTTCTCGAACTGCTTTCCATTCAAGCCTTGGCTTGTGGCAGGGCGTTGGCGGGGAGCGTGGCGCGCAGCCAGACGGAGATAAAGATGGACAAATTGCGCATATTATGCGAATGCAACTTTTCGCGCCAGATTCGACTCGCTGATGCCGCGCACGAGCTGTCGATGAATAAGGCCGCCCTGTGCCGATTGGTTCGCCATCAGACGGGACAAACTTTCACGGTGTATGTCAATTCTCTCCGCCTTCAGCAAGCGGCGCTCTACCTGAAGAATTCATCCAGGCAAATTTCGGAGATAGCTTACGATGTCGGATTTTCATCAGTCTCGTACTTCAACCGTCTTTTTCACAAGAGCTTCAACCTGAGCCCCTCTGAGTACCGCCGCAAAGTTGTTCCGCAGCCTTGACTGCAAAAAATAAAGCAGCAGGATGACGTTACTCGTCATCCTGCTGCTTTTTGCTTATGTCAGGTAGCCTGGACTACTTGGTCACGACCTTGACATCCTTGTCGCCTGGCTTGAACACGAGGCCGGTGCACTTCTTGGCCGCCGCCTTGTATGTCTTCAGCTCCATCTTGTCCCACTTGATTTCGGCTGTCGACTGTGCCACAGGTACTTGCGGTATTATGCTGCCGTCGCGTACCAGGATGATGCATGGTATGTCGCCCGCCTTGATTGTCCGGTAGCCGCCATCGTAGACTTTGCCCGTCTGGTAGTCAATCCATTTGCCCTGAGGCAGGTAGCACGTGCGCTCGTCGCCGCTCTCAAGCAGCGGGGCAATGAGCATTTGCGAGCCGAACATGTACTCGTCCTCGATATTCCATGCCCCGGGGTCGTCAGGGAACTCTATCAGCAGCGCGCGCACCATTGGCAGGCCTCTGTTCGAGCAGTCTTTCGCCTGGGCGTAGACGTACGGCATCAGGCGATACTTCATCTCGGCGCACTTGCGGAACGCCTTGGTGAAGTCCTCACTTATGAGCCACGGCTCAGTAGGGGGAGCGCCGTGGGCGCGGCTGTGCGAAGAAAGGAAGCCGAACGGCAGCCACCTGCGGTATATGTCTTCGGGCGATGCCGTGACGAAGCCGCCAATGTCATGGCTCCAGAACGAGAAGCCGGATAGTCCGAACGACAGTCCGCCGCGCAGGTCGCCAAGCATTCCCGTGTTGGTCGTGGCGGCGTCGCCTCCCCAGTGGAGCGCATAGCGTTGCGAGCCGGCCCACGCCGAGCGTGCCCATATGATGCCCTCGCCCGTCTCGCGGTTCACTACCTCCCACAAGGCCTTGTTATAGCGGAGCGGGTAGAGGTTATGCTCGTAGAGACCCGTCTTGCCACTGTAGTACAAGCCGTTGAGTGGGGCGGCCTCGCCAAAGTCGCATTTGATGGTCGACACGCCCTCACGAATCAGGTGCGCTATGTGGCCTTGGTACCATGCCACGGCCTCGGGGTTCGAGAAGTCGAGGACGGCATCCTCATATGGCATCCCGCCATTAGCGTTCCGCACGTTAAGCCCCTTGTCTATAATCTCGTTGAAGAGCGAGTTCTTGGGTGTGAAGTAGGGCAGCTGCCACAGGCACGTGTGGAAGTGCTCATCCTTCAGTGTCTTGAGCATCGCCACGGGGTCGGGGAACCGCTCTTTGCTGAACTCGTAGTCGCACTGCCAGTCGACGCCGAACCACCCAGTGTCAAAGTGGATAACGTCGGCAGGTATCTTGTTAGCTCTCAGCTGCTTGGCAATGTCAAGCCCCTCATCCTGGCTGAAGTAGGATATGCGGCTCATCCAGGTGCCGAAGCTCCATAGGGGCAGCATGGGACTCTTGCCCGTTATGTCAGTATACTCGTTCAGGATGTCCTTCGGCTCGCCCATGAAGATGAAGAAGTCGATCTTCTCGTCCTCCATAAAGATGCGGTTGGCTCCGATGTACGACGCCCCGAAATCGCATGTGGCGGGCGCGCTGGTGTGCATGAATATGCCGTATCCCCTGTTGCTCATGAAGAATGGCACAGGCTTGTACATCTGGTCGGTCTCAGGCCCTTGCGGGTCGGTCACTGTCAGGTGCACCTTCTGCCCGACCTTGTTGAGCGACGTGAACGACTCGCCGCAGCCGAAAATCTTCTCGCCGGGGGCGAGGGTCAGCACCGGGTTCACCGACCGCGAGTTGTCCTGCCCTCGCTTGATGAAGCAGAACGGCAGCAACTTTACTTGGCTTGAGTCGTTGTCGGCCATGTGGCGGGTCTGTGTCAGCACCTTGCCGTCTGGCCCTTTAACTACTATGCGCCATGGGTGTCGGCGTATCTCAATCTCGCCGAACTCGCTCTTGTATGTGACGGCGTCCGCCGTCTCCTTGGACTTCCAACCCGTCCTGTCCTCCTTGGGCGAGGCGGCGAACATCGGGTCCGAGCCGTCGTCCTCCTTCATCTCGACAGGGGTCGTGAGCATCGTAAGGCGTACGGTGCGCGGCGAGACGAACCTGACCTGTATCTTCAGCTCCGGGTCGTTGTCATACGCCGCGTCGGGAAAGTCGAGCATCTTCAGCTCTACTGGCCATGTGCCGTTGAGGTTGAACGCCTGGCGGGGCGACAGCCGGTAGCGTCGCCACTTAACCGACCCTATGCCCGTCCCCGTGTCGAATTTGGCGAGGCTGTCGGCAAGGAAATACGTGTTAGCCAGGTCAGTGAAGTCCGTCGACACGTCCACGGCCTGACTCTGCAAGTTCGGCGTATGCCCAAAGCTCTGCGGCTGTGCCGTTGCGACGGCCGACAATAGTGCCGCAAAGGTCATGGCCTTTATGCGCATATCATTCATCTTGATTTTCTATTAAGTAGTTATCTTACCACCAGTTCATAAGGGTCCGCAGGTATGCCGTGAGCTCGGCTCCCATCTTCTCGTGCTGCCACAGGCTCGGGTGCCAGTCGGCCCCGTACTTCAGGCTGCCGTCTTGTGGAGTGAAGTCGAAGCGGTAGACCTCCTTGTCCCCTCCCTTGGCCGCGTCGGCCGCCACCTCGTCGAGTGCTTTGCGAGCGTCCGCCAGCTCCTTGCCGCCCATCATCGAGCCGCACAGCAAGACTATCTTCGCCTTGGCATTGTGGCTGCGCACGGTCTTTATGAATTTGCGGAACGCTTTCTTGTAACGCTCTATGTCATAGTTGTTTGTAGAAAGGTCGTTGGTTCCGAGGTTTATGCAGACAACGTCCGGCTGATAGCGGCCGAAGTCCCACTTCTCGCTCGTGTCGTCGTAGAGCGTATATTCATATTGGCTGGGCATGTTAAGCTCTGGCGTCCCCTCTTTCGGGCCTCCGTAGTTCCTATACACGCCTATGCCGCTTCGGGCCACTATGTAGGCCTGGGCGCCAAGCGCGCGTGTCGCTACTTGGGCGTAGCCTATGTAGTGGTTCTCAGTCTCGAACGAGAAGTGCTCATTGGGGTCGGTGCTCTCGCTGCCGTAGCCGCAGGTGATGCTGTTGCCTATAAACTCGATTTTGCGCTCTGGCAGGGTAGGGCGGGCGAGTATGGCGCCGCCTGCGTCAAGCACGAGACCTCGGAACTCGGGGCGGTACTCGTATCCCTCTATGCAGTACATGGCTCTCAGGGTGTGCCTCCCCCTTGGTAATGCCGTGGCTACTTGGACGAGCGAGTCCTTTGCGCCCGTGAATGCCACTTTGAAAGGCGCGGCGTCGTCTACTTGCACCATAAAATAGCCTGAGCCTGGTTTGCAGTGCAGCTTGACTCCCGTCCCGTCGAATGCGGCCACGATTGTCGTGCCAGGGTATGACAGTTTGTAGCTGTCGGGGTCGGTCGTTATCATGCGGCCGATGTAGGCGATGCTCGGGTCGGATGGCGCTATGGCCGTTGTCTGCGCGTCAGCCGGGGTTGCCTGGGCAATAATGCAGCCTATGGCCACCGTGGCGAGCGATTTAGTGGGAGTTCTCATTTCCTCTGTTTGTCGTGTTCGTTTGCTATTCTTTTCGGCAATAATGCTAATAGCAAAGATATGCATAAATATCCCCTGTGCGATAAGGTTTTGTTAACTGTTTGGGGCGGCTCCGTTAACGCGTCACTTTGTGCTGCTCGCCCTCCCCAAGCGTGTCTTTGCCTACGCAAATGAAGAAGCGGCTTGCCATCCGAACCCGGATGGCAAGCCGCTTCTAATCTTTCGGCGGGCTATTCCCTAAAAATTCTCATCGTGTACCTGTCCCCATGGCAGACGGTCGTCGGTATACGGGCGGTGCTGCTCGTCCGGATGACCGATGGCAATGATGTCGAGGGCCTCCATCCCGTCAGGCACATTCAGCAGGCTCTTCACTATGTCCTGCGCCTTACGCCCGTCGGCATATCCGCGCCCGCGGAGCTGGACCCATGTCGCGCCAAGCCCGAGGTCGGCGGCCTGGAGCAGGAGGAAGCTGCTGGCGATGGACGCATCCTCGACCCATATGTCGGTCTTTGCCGTATTGCCAAACACGACGATGGCCAGTGGTGCGCCTGCCACGAAAGCCGCGCCGTGTTCCTTGCTCTTTGAGAGGGCCTCTATCTTGGCCTTGTCCTGTACGAATACGAACTCCCATGACTTGCAGTTCTTCGACGTGGGCGACGAAAGGGCCGCGCGCTTCAACTGCTTGATGTCTTCGGCCGATACGGCCTCCTGGGTGAACTTGCGGCAGCTGCGCCGCTCTGCGATAAGTTGGGCTATGTTATTCATTGTCTTCGTGTTTCTTCTTAATGTAATGACGGACTATGAGTACCGCTACTACCACCACGATTATGATGCCGCAGGCCACTTTCAGCTCGTCGTTGTACTTTGTCACTGTGGCGAGCATCTCCTCTTCCGACACCACTGAGGCCATAAGGTAGCCCGCAGCGGCCAATACGCTGTTCCATACCCCGGCGCCTATGGTCGTGAAAAGCAGGAACTTGCCGAAGTGCATCTTCGACAGGCCCGCGGGGATGGATATAAGTTGCCTGATTGCGGGTATCAGTCGGCCTACGAAGGTCGATATTGCGCCATGGTCGGCGAAGTACTTCTCTGCGGTCTCAATTTTTGTCCGGTCGATGAGGCACAGGTGCCCGAGTTTGCTGTCGGCGAACTTATATATGACCACGCGCCCCAATGTGCGCGACAGCACGTAGTTTATCGTAGCCCCAAGGTCTGCGCCGATGGTTGAGAACAGCACCACGAGGAATATGTTAAGGTCTGGCGACGAGGCCGCGCGGTAGGCGGCGGGGGGGACGACAATCTCACTTGGGAATGGGATGAACGAACTCTCTATCGTCATCAGGATGGTTATTGTCCAATAGTTCAGATTGTCAAGGCACCATGCAATGAAACTAAAATCTTCCACCGTTTTTTTTGTAAAGATAGGCTTATTACGCGATATGCCCTACCGCCACTCCTCCCAATTGCCTAATTCTTAGGTCGCATCCTTCTGAAAACCGACGCTGCAACGGCTCCCGCAATGTTGTGCCACACGCTGAACACGGCACCCGGCACTGCCGCCAGGGGCTGGGCTGCGAAATGGCTCACGGCCAGCGAGCTTGCCAAGCCCGAGTTCTGCATTCCCACCTCTATCGACATGGCGGCGCACTTGCTCAGCGGCAGACGCATCGCCTTGCCTATGGCGAAACCGAGCGTCAGCCCCAGTGCGTTGTGAAGTACGACGGCCAGCAGCACTATGTGCCCGGCCGACCGCAGGCTCTCGGCGTTCCTGCTCACGATTATTCCCACGATCAACGCTATCACGGCCGACGAGAACCCTGGCATGATGTCCCTCAGCCCGTCAGTGACCTTCGGCAGGAATCTCTGTGCCAACAGTCCAGCCCCGATTGGCAATATTACTACCCATACAATCGAAAGCAGCATCCCAACCGCGTCTACGTCAACATATTGCCCTGCCAATAGCCACGTCAGCGCGGGGGGCAGTATGGGGGCCGCGATGGTGCTGACAGTCGTCATGCCCACGCTCAGCGCAAGGTCGCCTCCGGCAAGGAAGGTTATGACGTTCGATGCCGTACCTCCGGGGCAGCACCCTACGAGCACCACGCCCACGGCAAGGTCGGCAGGTAGCGACAATGCCTTTGTCAGTAGCCACGCGAGTCCGGGCATAACAATGAACTGTGCGGCGCAGCCTGTCAGCACGTCCCTCGGTCTTGTGAAAACCACCTTGAAGTCCTCGGCCTTGAGCGACATTCCCATGCCGAACATTACCACGCCAAGCAACGGGCTGACGGCCCCCATCCCTATGGACCCGAACGCCCCGGGCCACGCCATTCCTACTACCGCCGCAAGCAGCACCCATGCGCCCATCCATCGCGAGATGAATGCGAAAACTCTCTTCACGCTTTCCATATTTGCAAATTTAGCCAACACATATAATCTATTATGTCATCTGAACCAGCTTTCTTTTAATAGGTATGGCTTTTGCATTATGTACCCTATGCCGACTTTTATTGGAAAGTAGAATAAATCATCAGTTCCACCTTTAAAGAATCCACAATCACGATTTATGTAGTAAATACCATTCAATACGTTGAAAATAAATAATATAGATTGGGTGTATAGAGTTGTGAGTTTGAATTTATTTGTTTATATCCGCAGCTGAATTCGAAAGTTATCGCTGAATTGCCTGATGGGGAATGAAGTTTTTCTACCCTTATTAGTTTAGTTTCGCGATGGTTGATTGAACACGACGCAAAGAAAAATTACAAATTATACAATGTTTAAAATGGATAAACGCAATTATTGCCGCGTAAGTAGTGGGTGCAATCAAGCCACTGGTCCTGTAAATGCAAGATTCGCTGGCCTGTCTGTCCCTCGTCAAAATTCACTGAATTTCAAGCCTGTTGTGGATTTTATTCCGCGGTGGCTGTATAGCCCATACGGGTGGAAGTTTGATGGTGGTGGGTTTCTCTACCGTGATGCTCCAATAAAGTATGACAACACCTCGGCGAAAGCGTATACCGACTATGTCAACAGACATAGGAATGATCCAGGGTTCGATGAGTCTATATATTCGAAGAACCCTGCAAATATGTACTCTAACGATAACGTATGCGGCTACAACGTTCTTCGCCCTATTGACGTAAAAGCAAACTATGGAAACAAGGTTAAGAAGAGCCTTATCCGGCGTCGGATGCCTAATGGCAGCCAATTTCTTACTCATTTTCTCATCGGGCTGCGAAACGCCATCGCCCACCCCTCCAACGCGGCGGCGGCCGGCGTCAGCGCCATCAACCGTAAGCTCCCCTTTTTGCGCGGGGAGTCGGGCACTTATGTCAAGGACTTGTCCGACTCCCGCATCGCAAGGGTAACGCCGGAGACGAAAGGCGTGAAGTCCATACTCGGCAACATGTTCATTGAGCAGGATAACGCCAATACCATTCGTCCGGCCTCTGAGTTTAAACGGGCAAGCCGCAATACCCCTATGGGCGACCGGCGGATTCCTCTGAGTAACTACAAGCTGTTCATAGGTGTGGTTGATGGTAAACTTAAAGTCGACTCGCTCAATCACTTTAGCGACTCAGATGTTGTCACTCCCGTCGTCAACAAGACCGAGATTGCCCACACTCTTAAAAGACAGTCCGCCGCTGCTGTGGTGGACTACGCCAGAAGGGAGCGCATGTGGCGCCAGAGCCCGCCCGCGGGCGTCCCGGCAGCCGCGGTGGCTGACTCTGTGGCGAAATATAACAACCTTTCGTCCTTTGAGGTCGGTTTCGTGAACGGGAGAGGGCTTTTCATCCCGTCCACAAGCCTAAAACGGGACAAAAGCCTGCTCGTGTCGCCAAACGGCAATTCTATGTTTATCAACAATATGGGAAACCTGTCCCCTCGACAGGACTCGCTTGTGAACGACTTTTTGAGGCGCAACGGCGGAGCCTATCCCGTTCAACTTGATAATGGGCGATACAGCCACTTCCTCGAGGGTGACGGCACTACTTATGACAAGTATATGAGTTCCGACCTCTACCGTGCTCCCGAATCCGTATGGGCGTTCGGTGAGGTTGAGTGAATGCGTGGGTGAGCCTCTGGAAATATCACCTGCAGTTGTCTTAACTTTTGTGGGAGAGATATATTTGCCCACCCCAGTTTGATTGGGCGGGAAATTCGGTACTTTCGCGCCCGTAGTGGTTCTGTCTTTTCATTGCAACAACGAAATCCCGGACTACTACAGCCATGAAGTGGAGGGAGATTTTCTCCCTCTTCTTTCGTTCTGTCCCGTCATCACATGGTCTTCCTCCTCATTCCTTTATCAGATTGGGATTGGTAGGCGGGCACGGCTTCTCAGTCAGTTCACTAAACTCCTATGAATCGCAACGAGCTTATTGGTCACAGTGCCATCTTTGGCGCTAATTTTCTCTGGGGCGTCATGTCGCCCATCACAAAGATGATTTTCTTGGGCGGTATCATCGCCCCTATGGTTCTCGTAGGCCTCCGAATGGCCGGGGCCGCTATCCTCTTCTGGCTTTTTGCCCTTGTCTCTGGAGTTGAGAAGGTTGCCAAGCGCGACATTTTCCTTTTCTTCGTGGCTGCGCTGCTGGGCGTGGTGTTCAATCAGGGAGTCTACACCCTGGGCCTGAGCATGACTTCGCCCGTCGACGCTTCGGTCATTTCGAGCAGCACGCCCATTTTTACGATGGTCATCGCGGCGTTCTACCTCCGCGAGCCGATGACTGCCAAGAAGGTCGTGGGCGTACTGCTGGGTGCCGCGGGTGCTGTCGCTCTTATCCTCAGCGGCGTGCAAGGCGGCCAGTCGCTTGGCGGTAGCGCGCTTGGCGATGCGCTGTGCATCTTCGCCGAACTCTGCTTCGCCAGCTACCTCGTTTTCTTCAAGGCTCTCATCAGCCGCTATAGCCCCATGACGGTCATGCGGTGGATGTTCACATGGGCCTCCGTTATGGTGCTGCCGTTCACATTCAGAGATATGGCGGCAGTTGACTACGCCTCGCTCGATTGGGGCACCCTCGGCGGCATCATCTACGTGGTGGTCATAGCCACATTCGTCTGCTATTTCCTCTCGCCCATAGGGCAGAAATACCTCCGCCCCACTGTGGTGAGCATGTATTTCTACGTGCAGCCTGTCGTGGCTACCGTACTTGCGACCATACTCGGTTCGGCTGGCACATTCGGCATAGTGAAGATTGTCTCGGTCGTCATGATTTTCACTGGTGTCTTCCTTGTCATGAGGAGTAAAAGCCGGGCCGATGTCGAGAAAGAGGGGCGGTAAGGAAACACGCCACGTCTTTTTTGCGTATATTCGCCTTAGTTAACAATTCAAGGCTTGCAACTATGGCATACAAGGTAATAGACATCGAGGGCATTGGCCCCACCTATGCGGCCAAACTCGAGGCTGCCGGCATCAAGACCACCGACGATCTCCTCGAGAAGGGCAAGACACCCGCCGGCCGCAAGAAGTTGGCCGAGGAGACGGGTATCTCCGGCAAACTCATCCTCACGTGGGTCAACCACTCCGACCTCTTCCGCATCAAGGGTGTGGCCGGTCAGTTCGCAGAGCTGCTCGAAGCTGCCGGGGTCGACACTGTCAAGGAGTTCCGCCATCGAGTAGCCGCCAACCTCAAGGTGAAGATGGACGAGGTAAACGAGGCAAAGAACCTCTGCAACAGGGTCCCATCCGAAAGCGAAATCGCTAAGATGATTGAGCAGGCTAAAGAACTCGAACCAATCGTCACGTACTAACCCCTGCAAGGCAAAAAGTAAAGAAACGCTCAGCGGAGCGGGATAGAGGATGCCGCAAAAGACCGTGTTTTCATAGCTTAATAAGAAGGTCTGAGCGGCATCCTTACTTTTTTATCTCCAAACGCCACTCTATCAAAATCTTACGAAATAATGGTTAAAGTTCGCCCGTTCAAGGGCCTACGCCCGCCGCGCCACCTTGCGGAACGAGTGTCCTGCCTCCCCTACGATGTTATGAACTCTGCTGAGGCCGCCGCCATGGCTGGCGGCGACCCCGTCAGCCTGCTCAACATAACCCGCGCCGAAATTTGCTGCCCCGGCGACATCGACCCGCATTCCGACGCTATCTACGACAAGGCTCTCGAGAACTTCTCCCGTGCGCAGGCCGAAGGCTGGCTCCGGCAAGACGACTCGCCAAGTTACTACGTTTATGAGCAAACAATGAACGGGCGCACGCAAACAGGAATCGTCGGGGCGGCCTCTTGCGAAGACTACCGCAACGGGCTCATTAAGAAGCACGAACTGACAAGGCCCGATAAGGAGGACGACCGGATGGTCCTCACTCGTAAGCTTAAAGCCAATATCGAGCCTGTATTCCTCGCCTACAAGGCCGTGCCGGAACTCGAGGCCATTATGTCCGAGGCGAAGAACAATGAGGCCGAGTACGATTTCACATCGCCCGACACCATCCGCCACCGGCTCTGGGTCATCAACGACCCCGCAAAGGTTCTCAGTATCGAACGCCTTTTCGCGACTAAGGTCGACGCCACGTATGTCGCCGACGGACACCACCGCACAGCGGCCGCCGCCCGCATAGGAGAGGAGTTCGCCAAGACGAATCCGCACCACACGGGTCGCGAAAACTACAATTTCTTTATGGCGGTCATCTTCCCCGATAGCGAGCTCCGCATTATGGACTACAACCGCGTCGTGAAAGACCTCAACTCAATGACCGTCGAGGAGTTTATAGCCAAGGTGTCGCAAGTGATGGACGTCCAGAAGCAAGGTCCGGAGGAGTTCCGTCCCACTTGTCATCACGAGTTCTCCATGTACGTCGACGGAGAGTGGTACAAGCTTTCCGCACGCACTGGCTCTTTCAATGCCTCTGATCCAATCGGAGTCCTCGATGCCAGTATCCTAACCGACATGGTGTTGGGCCCCATCCTCGGCATCGAGGATATGCGCCGTTCTCAGCGCATCGACTTCGTAGGCGGTATCCGCGGACTCGGCGAACTGAAGAGGCGCGTCGACAGCGGTGAGGCGGCAGTGGCCTTCGCCCTCTACCCAGTCTCCATGAAGCAGCTCATCGACATTGCCGACACTGGCAATATAATGCCGCCCAAGACGACATGGTTCGAGCCCAAACTGCGCTCCGGGCTCTTCGTGAAGAGGGTGGACAATTCTGAGGAGTAATTGTTACTTTCTCCGAAACAGACTTTCTGACTGACCCTTTTTTGTTTATTTTTGTAAGAGACCTGTAATCCAGGGTCGACCACAGAAATGACAAGCATACAGACTGCGATACAGGATATTCGCTTACAACTGCCCGAGGGTGTGCGACTTCTGGCCGTCTCGAAAACGCATCCCGTGGCGTTCATTGAGGAGGCTTATGCCATCGGGCAACGAGACTTTGGCGAGAACAAGGTTCAGGAGATGACCGCCAAGGCCGAGGCCCTGCCCAAAGACATTCGTTGGCATCTCATTGGCCATCTCCAGACAAACAAGGTCAAGTATATCGCGCCTTTCGTCTATATGATCCACTCCATCGACAGCCAGAAGCTAATCGACACGGTGGAGAAAGAGGCGGCGAAGGCGCAGCGGGTCGTTAAATGCCTGCTTCAGGTCCACGTCGCCAAGGAGGAGACTAAGTTCGGCTTCTCTCCCGATGAGCTTGCGGCCTTCCTCGCTGACGGCAAGTACAAAGACCTGCCCCACGTCCAGATCTGCGGACTTATGGCTATGGCTACCAACACCGACGACAGCGCTGAAGTGGAACGTGAGTTCGAAGAGGCAAGGCAGCTCTTCATCAAGGCCAAGGAAAAATATTTCCCCGGTGACGAGAACTTCCGTGAACTCAGTATGGGTATGTCCGGCGACTACAAGCTCGCCATTGCACACGGCTCAACATGTGTCCGCATTGGCAGCCGCATCTTCGGACTAAGGGATTACTCGAAACAAAAATAGCGCAATATAATACAATGAAATATACAGCATTGGTTCTCATTGCCGCACTTGCGGCTACGAGCCTCAACTCGTGCAAACGCTCGCAAACAACGTCCAACTTCGACGACGCTGAGGCGCAGTCCGCAGCTTCCAAGCCAGACAGCACCATGGCCGACGACCTCAACAAGTCGAAGACCATCATGTACACTCTCCCTGCGCCAATAGAGATGGCATCTATGATTAAGGAGACAGGCGTCCGCTTCGACGACCAGCTCCTCGCCGATGTCGCCAAGGCGGGTCGTTATTCCACAAACATTAAGATGGCGCTCAACCTCGGCATCTACTCCACCGACATGAGCCTCTCGGGAATGTTCAACCAGTCGCAGCGTATGATGGACTACCTCAATACGTTGCGTGAGATGACTAAGAGCCTTGGCATCCTCAACATCCTCGACGATCAGGTCATAGCCAAGCTCGAAAGCCCCGAACTCACACGTCAGGACGCCCTCAATATCATTTCCGAGGTCTACATGAAGACCAATCAGAACCTCACTGAGAACAACAGGCGCAACATTGCCGTAATGGTGATTGCCGGCGGATGGGTCGAAGGCATCTACCTCGCCCTCAACATCATCAACCCAGATAAGCTCACGCCTGACATCGTCGGCCGTATCGTCTCCCAAAAACTCACCATCGCCACGATGCTCAACATCATCGACTCGCAGGACCCTGACGCTGCCGACGACGACCTGCAGTACGTCAAAGGCAAGATACAGGAGATAGGGGACATCTATGAGCTCATCAATGTCGAGAAAACAGGTCGTGTCTCAGCCATTACCGACTCGGAGAGTCGCACCACAACCATCAAGGCCAACATGTCGGGCTCCCTCGACAAAGAAATGCTGAAAGCTCTCAGGCTGAAAGTCAGCGAAGTGCGAAACGAATTCGCCGAGTAGAACTCGACGTTTTGCTTAAGCGGTAGCATAGCAAAACTCGTTCGCTTTGCCGAGCGTGAAAAACGAAGGATGAAATCCAACGTTTTGATTAAGCGAGGGCAGAGCTAACGCGTTTGCTATGCCGAGCGTGAAAAACGAAGGATGAAATCCAACGTTTTGATTAAGCGAGGGCAGAGCTAACGCGTTTGCTATGCCGAGCGTGAAAAACGAAGGATGAAATCCAAGGGTTAAACCCAAGTAAGGCGACCTATAAAGGCCTGCGCCCGGTTTCGTAGCCGCCGCGCAGGCCTTTCCTTGTAAGTGGAGATATGTGGTGGCGGGCTTATTTCCTGGGGTGTGGGGAAAAAAGAACACATAATTCAGTTTCCCTTACTTTACTATGGCTGTCTCCTCGTGTTTAGCTTGCCTTCTATCTGTTCATCTTGGCTCGTATCAATTCGTATTTTTGGCGCTCTTCTACAGAGAGAGAGGGCCTTGTTTCTGTAATTGCAGCTTTCAAAAGTTCCATAGAGATTCTTGTGTGCCGCCTGAGAGCGCAGCCTGCCGCCTCGTTTACAATAAGTTCTATGTCGGCAGAGACATATCCTTCCGTGAGCATTGCCAATTCGTCGTAGTCAAGTCCGAAATCGCAAGGACGCCTTTGCAAGGAGAGGTTGAAGAGAGCCTTTCGTGCCTCGGTGTCAGGGAGTCCAATATAGAACTTCTTGTCGAACCTGCCTGCGCGGAGAATCGCTGGGTCTATCATATCGGGGTAGTTTGTCGCGCCGATGACGAATATCCCTTTCTCGCCTGTCCTGTCCATTTGAGCGAGCATCTCGTTGACGGCACTCCTTGACATCTCGTGTATCTCGGCTCCGTTTCGGTTCGGTACGAGTTCATTGATCTCATCGATGAAAATGACCGTTGGTGCTTTTTTCTCCGCTTCTTTGAACATCTTCGCAATGTTCTCTTGGGTCGCATTGACGTATCGGCTCTTTAGTGATGCCGGCGTAGCGCATATGAAATTGAAGCCGACCTCCTCCGCGAAGTGCTTTGCAAAGAACGTTTTGCCACATCCAGGGGGGCCGTATAGCAACATCCCGTTTGGTATGGAGACTCTGTATCGCCTATATTCTTCTGAGTTTCTCAGCGGTTCTATGACTTCTTCTTGCAAAATCCGTTTTAGTTCGTCCATCCCAGCTATAGCTGCGAACCCTTTGCCTTCTTTGGGAAGTTCTCTTGCCGGCAGATCTCTGTTTCCTTTGTCGACTTTCTTTACTTCTATTTCGTCGTCTATAGCCTTTATGAATTCCTCCGCCGTCTGAAAACGGTCGGACGCACTGAAGCTCAGAGCCTTGTTGATAGTGCTGATTAGTGAGTCGTCCAACTCAAAAATCCCGTCGAGTGGAAAGTTGAGAGTTCTTTTGCGTTCTGCAAGGATGTCCTCCAACGATTTGTTGATATGAACTGCGCTTGTGTCATATGACCACGGTGATACTCCGTACAGAAGTTGGTACATCATGACCCCGACAGAGTAGATGTCGGTCTGAGCAGAACAAACACCGAAAAAACGTTCGGGGGCGAGTATGTCCAGGTTGATACCATCAGTGCGGGCATTGCCAAGTTTTGAAGGCGGGTGCGCATGCCCAAGACCAATAAGCTTCAGGTCGCCAAGACCGCCAGTGAGGTTCAAAAGAATGTTTTGCAATGTCACATTATTGTGAAAGATTGGCGTAGGCAGTGAATGCAGGGATGCAAGAGCCGTCAATACACCCTTTGCAATCTCTTTTATCTCGTATACGCTCACGGTCTCGCCTCTGGCGATATGCTGGGCGAGAGTCTCGCCGCTGATGAATTCGGTCGCGAGCCAAGCGTATGGAAATCCGTCGAATGTTAGTGTGCCAGAGTCTATGAACTTGCAGAGGTTGTGGCAGTTTTGTTTTTTCGCCACTTCGACTTCTATGATGTTCCCGCTAACATCCCTACGCCATGCCTCCATGTGTGTGATGTCTATCAGCTTCAGGAACAGCGTCTGGCCCTGGGCATCTTTTATGCGATACGTTTCCGTATTCGCGCCTTGCTTAAGTGGGAATGAGACAGTGTAATCGCAGATTCTGTCGTTTTTCTTGAAATGCATTGCTGTCATTTAATGATAGCGCCTATTATTCCGACAATGATTGCCAGAATGGCGAGGTTTATCATCATCCCGACTATGTGAAGCCCTTGGGCTTTCAGCGAAGCAGAGAGACCTTGTCGGTAATCCTCTTCATTCTCGCCAACTTGCGGATAGCCGCAGTCTTTGAGATATTTTGCAACACCCCACTTAACTCTCTGCAATTCGCAGTAGTCGCGGCACTCGTATCTCCAAGTTGCCATCTCGGGGCAGCAGTTGACCCATGTGGCGATAAGCTCGTCGAAGATGCCGACTATGACATTGCATTGCTCTGCGGAAAGGCTTTCGCCCGACTCTTTCAGCTTGTTAACGTTTGCTGATACACTCACAGCCATGTTAAGAACCCATGTGGCGAACGACCAGTAGCCCTTGCCTCCATAGAAATCTGAGCCATTGAATTTCCACATTTTGCGTTCAACCAGATGGCTCTGCACCATGCCAATCCATCCTGGAACGTAGAAATTCGGCTCAAATCCAATCACGGGTCGCCTCTTTTTTAGCTCGGTCACAGCCATATCCAGCTCTTTCAGTTCGCTTAGCAATTTGCCGTCCGGAAACAAGTCGCCGAGTGATAATCCCGTTACGTTAGTCATGTGTCAGTCTATTATTTCAGCAGTCCATATGCATTATTAGCGGCATCTTTCGGCATTATGTTTAGCAGTTCAATTACGACTGGCCGTAGAGCCTGCACCGACGGGCTGTGGTTAATGATGTCCACACCCTTGTTGATAAGCTGCCGGGCACGAGAACTGTCTTTCCATGAAATTGAGGAGAAGTCTTCGTCGCAGTACTTTATGAAGCCAATAAGTTGGTAGATGAGCGTGAGGCTGAAAATGGCGACCCTGATTCTTTCGAGGGTCTCGTTCCCCATATTCGTGTTTTTCAGCCTTATGGCTTGGTCCATTTCGCTTCGAAGGCTCTCTACTTCGGTTGCGGATTTGGCATCGCCGTGCTCCCTCTGTGCGGATTCCAGGTTCTCGAACTCGTCGCGGAGTTGTTTTTCGAGGCGTTGCCACTCTGTTGAGTCCTCCATCTCCTCTATCTTGCGCAGAAGCTCCTTCAGGTTCGACTGCGCCCGCATAGGGTCGTCGCCCTTGTTTATGAGCGACTCTATGGACTTGAGCTGCTCGTCCAGTTTGTCAACGCTGATGCCAGAGTCGGAGAGACTGCCTATGCCGCGCTTTGCCGCGGCCATCTCTTTCTTCACCCATAGGAGCGACTCTTGGCTCGATTCCCTTTTGCTCAGGTCGAGCTTCTTCTTGACCGTGACGTCCTCGGTAGGGAAGTAGACTTCCATCGTCATCATTTCAGAGGAGTCGACGTTGAGCGTTAGCTCTACGTTAGCCCCTTCTGGGATGAGCCGGTCCACGTCGTCGCCAGTCACCACTACATCGGCTATCTGCGTGTTAAGTGCGGCTGTCTTACCTTCGGCTTCAAGTCCTGACACCTGGTAGACTGGTATGGATAGAATGTCCGTCTCCACGCCTGGCCGCAGAGCCTGCGTCGTCTTCCTGTTTGGCACAACTCCAACAGCTGGCAGAGGCTTGTTCTTCTCAAGCCCTTTGGCTGGTAGGAACACGCCACGCCTCTTTGTGTCGCTGTAAATGGCGATGCCAATATTGTAGGGCAGGGGGGCTGCGCCTACCTTCATACCTTGAATTATTGTCAGCTCCGCAGGGAATACTTTGAGAGGGTCGCCGTTTACGCTGTATGCATTTATTCTGAAGGTGTTAGGTCTCCCCTCTATCAGGAAAGCCTCGATGACGTTGCCCTTAGCGTCAATAGAGGTTCTGTCGCTGCGCCACCCGCCGTCGGCACGTTGGAGTTCGACTAATATGCTTGTCGGGCAGGTAGCGCCAGTCTTCTCCCTGTCTATTGTGACGCTCACCCATTCTGAGGCCTCAACAGACGTGGCTTCACTTCCGACATTGAGAAATACGACATCCGCCCCTGCCTCTTTCTTGATGGTCTTCTCGTCAACATCGGCAACCCGTGTCGAGGCGTACAGGGCGGCGCCGCAGGCTACGGCAGTCATAGGGTTGATGCTCGTGTCGACGTTCGGCGTTATCTGCTCCTTTAGCATCTTGCGGACTATGGGCGAGTAGGTTGGACCGCCTACGAGGATGAGCGATGTCAAGTCTTTGCCCGAGAGGCTGTTGCGACTGAGAAGGTCTTTGCATATGTCCACTGCTTTCTGGTACTGGGAGCTTATTGCCTCTACAAGTTGGTCTTTGGTTACTGTCACTTCGAGGTCTATGTCGTCGCCCGCATCATCTTTGCCCATATTGAGGTTCCGGTCATACGTCGAATAGTCCGCACTTTCGGCGAAGGAGAGGGCGATGCGTAGCTCCTCTGCCGGCCCCTTGAGGGCATCGGAGAGCGATTTCCTTTTCCAGTCCGTCGACTCGTACGACGATATGTCGTAATTTTCCCTGATGTTCGGTAGCAGTATGCGGTCAACCACGGCTTCATCAAGGTTTTTGCCTCCGAGGTAATTGTCGCCCTCTGTGTCGAAAACGGTAAGGATCCCGTCTTCTACTTTCACCAAGGCGGCATCGAACGTGCCGCCGCCAAAGTCGAATACAAGCCACTTGCCGCCCTTGTCCGCATTCGACAGGCCATAGGCCATACACGCCGCTACTGGTTCTTGCAGCAGTTCGCACTTCCTGAAGCCCGCCATGCGTGCGGCTTCCATTGTGGCATCCTTTTGGATGGCGGTGAACTTGGCCGGGACGGTGATGACGACAGAGTCGAATGTCTCGTCATTTATCTGGCTTTTGAGTTCCTTGAGCACCTCGGCGGACAGCTCTTCTGGCGAGTATGAGTCCTTTGACATGTTCTCATTGCTGTATTTCCGGTCCGACCCCATCTCGCGCTTGAACTCAAGGTAGCCGAACTGCTTTGGCGGAATCCCTTTGCTCAGTGCCGTCATAGCGTCGGAGTAGACTGCGTTCTTCGCCGTCAGTCCGACCCTGAGGCCGCGTTCGCCCTTTTTGTTCTTCGAGAAGTATACGCACGAGGGCAGAGTGTCCATGAGGTTCTTCGTCTGTTTGATGACTGACTCGCCATTCTCCATCCTCGCGATGGCCGAGTTTGTCGTACCGAGGTCTATACCGTAGTCAATCCTTGTCCTTGCCATTTTTTATGTCGCTTTTTTTATATGTTTTGGCTTACCACAATCTCGGCGGGCTGAATCATCTTGCCGTTGTAGTTTACTTGCATCTTTATCATTCCCGTTATTATGCGCTTGCCTTCAGGCAAGTTTTCGTCCGGTACGAACCTCGCCTGGTACTGCATCCCGTCATTGTACTCTTGCCCGAGAAGGCTGACGATCTCGTAGCCGTAGGCGCGGACGTTGTTTATCATCCTGTCTTTGGCCTGGACGAGCTGCTTGTAACCCTTTACCGCCTTGTCCATCTTTGCGAGATTGGTCTCTATCCTGGCAATCTCGTCCGCTATTTTTACTACGAGCGAATGGTCTTGCTCGCTGGCTGGCTTCGCCTCCATTTCCCGCCCTATGAGTTCGAGTAGTTGGCTGTCGAGTTTCACGGACTCCTCTTCCAGCCGCGACTGCGCCTCTTTGAGGGTCTCTTGCGCCTTGCGGATGCTGGCAAGTGCGCTGACATCCGATTTCTTTGTGAGACGATAGGCTACGAAAGCTATGACGGCCAGGAGAATTGCGGCCGCCATACCGCCCCACACTGTTCTGCTCCGCAGAGCCTCGGTGTTTGCGCTGATGTCGTCCGCCGAGCGGTCTATGCGGCCGTTGATCGTGTTGCGGTCTTCTGATTGCGTCTCTTTCAAAAGCTGGCAGACGCTCGCAAGGCTGTCAGCCCTGAGTTTGACCGCGTCCAGTGCTTTGTCCAAAGTGTCGAGTTTGATGGCGTTCGCTCCCTGTCGTGCCGTCAACTTTGCCATTTCCTGCTCCGTCTGGGTTTGGCGTTGGGCGATGCGTGTGATGGCGCTGTCCGCGACCATCTGATTTACCGACACTGTGGCAGCCGCCGCTTGCTGCAAAGACATTACTGCCGCGATGAGAGCTAAGAACTTTATTTTCATATGATTTTTAATTTTTAGGGTAGGCCCATAGTATAATCCCGAGAATGCCGGCGATTATAATCGGCACCCAAGACTTTGACTCAATGGCAAACATCATGAATGCAAAAAATATGAGATATAACACCCAATATGGGATCATAGGCTTCTTGGGGGTGCGTTGGGCGGTCTCTAATTGTTGGATGAGTTCTAATGACTCTTTATCCCGCAATAGCTTTCTCTGTAGTGACTTTAGCGTCGCCTCGTTCTTTTGAAAGATATTTTGACGGAAACTTGCCTCCATATCAAACTTCTTCATTTTATCGAAAACTCTTAATGCCTCCTCCAATAAGGCGGAGTGATAATCCGGCGAAGCCAACAGCATTATTTTCTCATTAATGTTTGACATTTTCCCGTTGACACAGTCGACCACGCAATTCTGCGCGGCTCTGACCGCCATTGTCGAAAGCTTTACGTACAGATTGTCATAGATCCCGACAACCTTTCGAATGGCAGTCAAATGTGGTTTAACACGGTTTAAAAATGAGTCGGCCTCTGATATGTCGCCCTTATGCGAGTTGAGCTTAGCTATCTCATCTCTGATTATCTTCACAGAATTCTCGATCTCCTCCGGCGGCAGCTCGTCAATCTTCTCCTGTAAAATGGCCATATTCTCCTGGCACCTGTTCTTCTCGAACTGCCCTTCGGCTATGCTCAGGGCGTACTCCATAAGGCCCTTGAGTTGCCGAATAGAACCGTAGTCGTCAGTCTTGTTGTAGTATTCTATGCAGCACCGGATGATGGTGTCCGCCAGCTTGTCTGCCATCATCCGGAATTCCGGGTCTTCTGAGCCAAGCAGGCTTTTCAGCTCGCTCAGTTGGACTCCTGCTTCGTTGCGGAGTCTGTTTGCCGCCCTGAGAGCCGCATACGCCCCATTCGCGTCTTCAGCCGAGCTTATTAAGCGGGCTATCGCGTCAGATACCGGTTTCGAGGCTTTGCCGCCAAGGTGGTGTCTCCACTTGGTGTTGGAGATGCGACGAATGATGGTGTCTGCGCCAACTTCGTCTGCGAGCGTGTCGATAAAGTAGAAAGCCATCTCGTCAGCGTCCGCCATTCCCTCTTCGCCTGTAACGGAGTAAAAAAGGCTCTCAGCCAAATCCTTATCGCCGTACAAGGCTTCACAACACGACAACGCCTCGACCCAGTTCTTCTGGATTAGCGCAAGGACAATCCTATTTTGGAGCGACGAGGCGCAATTCCGTTTCTGCCATATGCCTTTGGCCTCGGCGGTGCCCCCGCCCTTCAGATGGTTGAAGGCGACAATGTCGAGCGGCGTGCTGTTGATGAACCAGAATTGCGCATAGTGCATTTGGTCATTAGGCAGCGTCAGGCTGGCCTCGGCGTTCGCCACGCTCTCTTCCCTTCTTTCAATGGGTGGTAGCAGACCCTCGAAATCTAAGTCTGACGCCGGTTGTTTGCCTACTTTGAGAAAAGCTCGCATTCGGCTAAGGTTAGCCATTCTCTCTTTCTTTGGCGAGTTGGAGTAGACTCCCAGTAGGCGGAAAGGGTTGTCTTGGATGATTTTCATTCGGGTATTGGGGCGCATAAAGCCTCTGAGGCAGCGGCTTTAAACCGCTGTGTTTCAATAATGAAGAAGAAAAATATTATATTCTGACTTGCGATTTTACCGTTTTTTTTTTTTTACAAATCCAAATCCAAATCCAAATCCAAATCCAAATCCAAATCCAAATCCAAATCCAAATCCAGCCACCACCACCCCTGACGGCGGCCCACGCCAAAACCTCCCCCGCCTCCCGTTCCCAAAATCCCGCCCCTTTCGTATCTTTGCCCATATGGCATACAACTTCGGTCTCGTTCTCGAAGGTGGGGGCATGCGTGGTGTCTTCACCGCCGGCGTGGTCGACGCTCTCCTCGACTACGACGTCCACTTCCCCTACGTCATCGGCACATCGGCCGGTGCAAGCAACGCGTGCGTATACCTCGCCAGGCAGAGGGGGCGCGTCAAGTTCATCGATATCGACCTCCAGGCCGTCCACCCCTACGTCGGCCTCTCGCCCATAGTCCACGGCCGGGGCGTCATAGACCTCGATTTCGTCTTCAATAAAGTCCCTGCTGACTACTATCCGTTCGATTTCGAGACCTTCCGCGCCTCCGGCAGCCGCGTCGTCATCGTCTCCACCAGCGCCCTGACGGGCCAGGCCGTCTACACCGAGGAGTACGCCGACTTCGCGCGCTTCGTCGACGCCAACCGAGCCAGCTGCGCGCTCCCCATACTCTGCCCCCCCTGGCACGTCGACGGCGTCCCCATGGTCGACGGCGGCGTGGCCGACTCCATACCCTTCGCCCGCGCGCTCGCCGACGGCTGCGAGAGGGTCGTCGTCGTCTCCACCAAAGACGCCTCCTACCGCAAGAGCGAACGCCGACTCTGGCTCCCAAGCAACATATATAAGGAGTACCCCTGCCTCCGCCAGGCGCTCCTCACGCGCAACGTGCGCTATAACAAGCAAGTAGACGAACTCAACGCCCTCCAGGCCGACGGCACGGCCATCGTCATCCGCCCCGCCGATATGCACGGCGTCTCGCGCACCACGAGCGAGGTCGAACCCCTCGAAGCCCTCTACGCCGAAGGCCTCAAAGAGGGCAGACTCCTTGCCCTAAGCATCAAAAGCAAGCTCTGACACCTATGGCGACCATCAATCTCTTTTCCGCGTCGGCCGGATCGGGCAAGACATACACCCTCGCCCGTCAGGTCATAGACCTTCTCGTGACGGACCCTAAGTCATACGCTCACATCCTTGCCGTGACGTTTACCAACAAGGCCACGGGCGAGATGAAGGAGCGAATAGTGGGCGACCTCGATATCATGGCCAATGGCGATGACGGAGATCCCGCCCGCGAGGCTATGATCGAGACCCATCTCTCCATGTGCCGCGGGCGAGGCGGCTCGTGCAATTCGTGCGCCGAGGTCGTCCGACGCTGCCAGGTGGCGTTGCGGAACATTCTCCTCGACTATGGCCAGTTCTCAGTCAGCACCATCGACAGTTTCGTCCAAAGGGTCATCCGCTCCTTCGCCTATGAGCAAGGCCTCCCGTCCAACTACGGCATTCAGCTCGAAGTCCAGCCTGTCATCGATGGCGCGGTCGACAATCTCATGGAGAGCCTCTCCATCGATGCGAGCCTCCGCAAGCTCGTCCTGGAGATGACCGAGGAGGCCATCGACGACGACAAGGCATGGGGCAGGCCCGAAAAGCAGATAGCCTCGCTTGGCAAGGCCCTGCTCTCCGAGCACACCGCCGTCAATATGGCCGTCCTCACGACCGACAACGTGGCGCTTCTGCGCAGGATCATGCAGTCGCGCCTCGATGATGCCGTCAAGTCCATTGTCAGTTTGTCCGACGAGGTGCATAGCCTCTACTCTGATCTCGGCGTTAGCAAACTCAATGGAAATATGAGAAAATTCAGCGCGTTCATCAGCTCCCCTACGCCATCGTTCGACTTCCATTCTCCCGCCGGCCGCAGGTCCGCAAAAAAATATGCAGCCGAAGTGGCGGAAGTTCTCACCAAGGTCAATATTGACGGTCTCAAGAGTAAATCCTCCAAGGGCCAAGTCGATGAGTTCTTGGACGGCCTTAAGGTCATAGTGGCCAAAGTCACCGATTCCCTCGTGCCTTTTAATACGGCGAGCAGCGTGCTCGGAAGTATGGGTGTCCTCGGCGTGATGGAAAAGCTCTCGCATTTCATCAGCGACGTCGCCGACCGCGACAACAAGGTGAATATGAGCGGGTCGGGCAAGCTCCTCGCCGACCTCATCGACGGCTGTCCCGTCCCTTTCGTCTACGAGAAGATTGGTGTGCGCTACGACACCATTATGATAGACGAGTTTCAGGATACGAGCCGTACGCAGTACGGCAACTTCCGTCCGCTGCTTTCCGAGAGCCTTTCCGAGGGGCGCGACTGCCTCCTCGTGGGCGACGTCAAGCAGAGCATCTATCGGTTCCGCGGCGGCGACTGGCAATTGCTCGGGCAAAGGGTGGGGGACGATTTCTCCGGCTATGCCAGGCGTATTGCGCTGACTGATAATTACAGGAGCAAGAGCCAGATTGTCAATTTCAACAATGCCCTGTTCCGGTCCTTGCCCAAAGTGATGGATGCCGCCCTCTACTCAGCCAGCCTCCTCTCTGCCGATGGCTCCGACGACTTGCTTGAGCGTATGTACTCCGATGCCGCGCAGAATCCTAAGAAGGGCGATGACGGATTCGCAAGGCTGACAATCATCTCGGCCCCGAAGGACGACATAGACGCCGCGCGCCATTATGCTGAGGACTCCTATGTCGCCGCCCTCAAAGGTGTCCTCGACAAAGGGTATTCTTTCTCCGATGTCTGCATCCTCGTCCGCAAGGCGACAGAGGCCCAGGCCGTCATCGAGCGGCTCGGCCGTGAGACTTGGCGGGGCGATCCCATCCCCATTATGTCGGACGACTCCCTTTTTGTCATGTCGTCCGATGCCACGCGGTGCATTGCCGATGTCATGCACTATCTCTCCACGGGTGAGAAGTCCCCCCTCTTCTCTGCCATAAAGATTTTGCGCGGGCTCGATGTCGAGCAGCTCGGGGCGCAGTTCTCCGACGTTAAAAGCATTGGGTCCGAGCTCGATGAGCTTCGTGGGCTTGGCATCCTCGAACTCGTTGGCGCAGTCGTCAATAAGCTGCCGAGGCAATTGCGCGACGACGATGCCCTCTATATCGACGCTTTCCGTCAGCAAGTCATGGAGGCGGTCAAGGATGGCGATGCGGACCTCAGTGGATTCCTCCGCAGGGTGGATGACAATGCCGCAAAATGGACAGTGTGGGCCTCAAGCAGCCGCCCGGCTGTCAAGCTTATGACCATTCATAAGTCCAAGGGTCTCGAGTTCCGCGTGGTCATAATCCCAAACGCCGATTGGGAGCTTGAGGCTTTCCGCGGCAAGGATACCGTCTGGTGCCCCGCCGACAGGCTCGACATAGACTCATGGCGCGGGGGATGGCTGCCGCTCACTTTCAACAAAGATCTGCCTTCCACCAGTTTCGCCCCTGACTATGTGGCCGAGCGTGAGCAAATCTTTGCCGATAATCTCAACCTCGCCTACGTGGCCTTCACCCGTCCCAAGGATGCCCTTTTCGCCTACGGTGTCAACCAGACGACCAAGAGTTCGCCTAAGGATGGCGACATTGAACCCACTGGTCAAATTGTCAAGTACATAGCTGCCGCGCTTGGCGAGATGCAGGCGGCAGGAAGCCCGGTCTCTTCACGTTCAGTCTTGGTCGATGACGACGGGCGCGAGGCGGATGGCGTCACTCACAATATCGAGGTCGTCGAATATTCCGACGGCTGCCTCGCCCCCAGCGAGGCCATGCCAGAGGAATCCGGCGGCGTCGAGCAGATGGACGTCCCGATGCATATGTCCACCGACCCTGTGGCGAGGTTCAAGATTAACGCCGAGGCCGAGAGCCGTATTATTGACGACGCCGGCGATGCCGACCACCCGTCGCGCGCCCTCATGATTAGCACCGGACTCACCAACCACGGCATCCTCGAAAGCGTGATGTCCGTCGACGACTTGCATTCTGCCGTCATGCGCGCCGTCACGAATGGCTTGCTTGCCGAGGCTGAGGCTGTCACGAGGGAGGACGAGATGAGGCGGCGCATCACTTCCAACCCCGTAGTCGCCGAGTGGTTCGATGCCCGTAAGGTCGACAAGGTTTGGACTGAGACCTCGATGGTTGGTCCCGCCGCCCCAGGCTCGCCAATGCCGTTCGCAAGGCGCAGGCCGGACCGCGTCATGCGTATGGCCGATGGGCGCACTGTGCTTGTCGACTACAAGTTTGGTAAGCGGAATAAGAAGCACCATGCCCAGGTGCGTGAGTATGTCAAGTGGCTCAAGTACGCTGGCTTTGAGAGGCTTGACGCTTTCTTGTGGTACTATGCCGAGGACTGTGTCGAGAGGGTCGCTTTGTGATTATCCCCTTTTTTGCTAAATTGCGCAGTTTTTGCGCGCTCCTGCGCGGTTAATATCCAACTATTACTCTCAAAGTGGAAGGGGTCAAGGTCTGCTCTCTGGCGTCCGGCAGCAATGGTAATGTCTATTACATTGAGTGCGGCGACGAGGCAATGGTGGTCGATGTGGGCGTCAGTTTCCGTAAGCTCAAAAACAGGGCGATGACGCGTCATATCGACATCCGCAAGGTAAAGTACGTGTTCATCTCCCATGAGCATTCCGACCATGTGTATGGTCTCGTCGGACTCTGTAAGCAGACCGGGGCGCACGCTTTTATGACTCAAGGCACATGGGACGGCATGAGGCCCAAATACCGCCCCGAGACTGCGCAAACGACTATCATCCATGTCGGTACACCTGTCACGGCGGGTAGTTTCACTGTGCATAGTTTCGCCAAGCCCCACGACGTCGTAGAGCCTTGCAGTTTCCGTGTCGAGGCCGGAGGCGTCAGCATCGGAGTCTTCACCGACATCGGCGCCCCTTGCGCCGGACTCGACGAGCAACTGCCTCTTTGCCAGCTTGTCTTCCTCGAGTCGAACTACGACCTGCCACTCCTTAGGGCCGGCCGTTATCCCGAGAGGCTGAAGCAGAGGGTCATCTCTGGCCAGGGGCACCTCTCCAACGCCCAGGCGCACGACATCGTCAGTCGGCTTTCGCCACAGAGGCTTCACGCTATTTTCCTCTCGCACATCAGCCGCGAGAACAACCGCCCCGACATCGCCCTCGCCACTTTCGCCGATATGGCGGACAAGTACATAATTAAGGTGATGAGCCGCGACGAGGCGAGCGACATATGGAGCGTCACACCCGACGGGGTCAGGCTCGTCCCCCCCGTCCTCGTCTTGCCCGAGAGGCTCGACCGTGTGCCAATCCGGATTTCTCTCTGAAAGATATTTACCCCCCAAAAAAAGAAGGTGACGGTCGTGTCTGCCCGTCTGCTCCCATTCCCACAAATGACAGTTCTTCTTATCGATGTCGGCAACACAAAGTCGAAGCTCGCCCTTGCCGAGAGTGGACGGCTCGTCTCCGATGTCCTATTGTCCGACCACGAGAGAACGGCGGTCGATGGGCTTGCCTTGGCGCGCCAAGGCGGTGCTGCTGCTTGTCTCGTGAGCAGTGTGGCAGACGGCGCAGTGCTGCTTGTTGAGGAGCTTGAGCGTAGCGGGATCTCTGCTATGCTCCTTTCTGTGGATATGAAACTACCGTTCTCTGTCGACTATGCCACGCCCTCCACTCTTGGCACCGACCGCATCGCAGGCGTTGCCGGAGTCGTCGCGCAGTTTGGTGTGCGCGATGCTTTGGTCATCGATGCCGGCACAGCCATCACATACGATTTCCTCACTTCCGACGGGGTCTTCCACGGTGGGGCCATCTCGCCGGGCATAGGTATGAGGTTCCGTTCGCTCCATGCTTTCACGGCTCGCCTTCCGCTTTGCTCGCCAGTTGACGCCCCTGCCGGTCTCGTGGGTAAGGATACGAGGTCGGCCATAGCCGCTGGTGTTATGAGTGGAGTCCGGGCTGAGGCCGATTTCTTTATCGACTCGTTCCGACGCGAACGGCCGAACAGTATTGTCGTGCTGACAGGGGGCAATTACGAAAATTTTGATTTAACAGCAAAAATGGGCATATTTGCGCGCCCGAATATAGTGCTTGAAGGGTTAGCCTATCTGGCAAGCATCAATTTTTAGTCTCGTCAATGTCCCTAACGTCTTGGCTTCTATATTCTTCCGCCTGTAGAGATACGCTTGTCCGAGGCAAGCTGAACTTTTTGGCAAAGTTTTTGCTAATTAAATGTTAAAAGCGGTTTCGCCAACGCAATGTCAATCCTGTACTGGCATGTGCGGACGCAGGCCCGAAATCTTCTATCGTAAAAATTAAACCAAACAATAAACATGGACAACATTAAGGTCTTGGCTGCTGCCGCCCTCTTGGTGGCTCCCGCGTTCGCCTCGGCTCAGAAAGGCATCGAGGATGGATCCAAATACGGCCACGGCGAGGATAGCGTTACCTGCATCATGAACCTCGTCCAGTATGGCGACCAGGTTAAGCAGAAGAACTACAAGGAGGCCTACGAGCCTTGGAAGGTCGTCTTCACTCAGTGCCCGCTCGCTAAGGGTGTCGGACTCTACACCGACGGCCTCAAGATTATGAAGGATCTCTACGTCAAGGATGCCGCCAACAAGGAGACTTACTACGACTTCATCCTCAAAATCTACGACCAGCGCGCCAAATACTTCGGCACGAATAAGAAGTACCCCACTTCTTACCTTCAGGGTATGAAGGCCCTCGATATGGTCAACTACAAGGCTGGCGACAAGGCGGTTCGTGCCGAGGCCGTCAAGCTCTTCGAGGCCGCCATGGCTGGCAATGCCTCCACCATCCAGCCCGCTTTCCTTCAGACCTATATGCAGCAGAGGGTTCTCCAGTTCAAGGACAATGAGATCTCTGCCGAGGATGTAGTAAGCGCGTATGTCGCTTGCTGCGAGCTTATGCCAAAGGTCGAGGAGGCTACAGCCAACGAGAAGATTAAGGCCGCTTGCGAGACCTCTAAGGACAACATCGAGCAGATCTTCGCGCAGAGCGGCGCCGCCGATTGCGCAACCCTTGAGCGTATCTTCCAGCCCCAGCTCGCCGCCAACCAGTCCGACGAGGTTTGGCTCAAGCGCATCAACAAGCTCCTTGGCAATGGCGACTGCACCGACAGCGAGCTCTTCTATGCCACTTCCGAGGCTCTCCACAAGATTTCCCCCGAGGCGTCTTCCGCCCGCGGACTCGCCAAGATGTACCTCAAGCAGGGCGATGTCGCCAAGGCCGTCTCTTTCTACGAGGAGGCTGTCAAACTCGAGAGCGACGACAATCTCAAAGCCAAGTACTACTACGAGATGGCTCTTGTCAATTTCTCCGGCAACAACCTCGCCGCTGCTAAGCAGGCCGCTTATAACGCCATCCAGCTCCGCTCCGATTGGGGTATGCCTTACATCGTCCTCGCGAAGGTCTATGCAACTGGCGCCCGCAACATTGGCGAGAAGGACTACGAGAAGAAGGCCGGCTATTGGGTAGCCGTTGATAAGCTCGTCAAAGCTAAGAGCGTCGACCAGAGCGAGGCCGTACAGAAAGAGGCTTCCGACCTCATCCGTCAGTACTCGCAGTACTTCCCCTCCAAGGAGGATCTCTTCTTCGAGGGTCTCAAGGACGGCTCTGCGCACCATGTCGGCGGCTTCATCAACGAGAACACCACCGTCAGGGCTCGTAAGTAGAAACATTACCACTTACATATGACGGTTGTGACCTCAAGTCTCATACGTAAGGCAGGCAACGCTTGGGCGTTGCTTGCCTTTGTCTTTTCCTCCGCCTTGCTCTTCTCTTCCTGCCTCCGCAACGACGACCGTGAACTCAAGGCCGTTGAGCAGGAGATGGAACGCTCAAGTCTCGGTGCTTTCGACCTCCACACCTTTGTCACCGACTCCGGACGCTATAAATATGAGTTCACCACGCCCGAGTTGCAGCAGTACGACAATGTCGAGGAGCCTTTCGTCGACTTCCCCGGCGGACTCAATTTCAAGATGTACGATGCCGACGGAGTCAGGGTCAAGAGTCGCATTCGTTGCAATAAGGCCCGCTACTTTAAGTCCAAAAATCTCTGGGAACTCAATAATGATGTCGAGGCCGTGACGGAGAAGGGCGATATCCTTAACACTGAGCAAATGTTCTGGGATACGCGCGAGCGTCGCATCTATTCTGACAAGTTCGTGAAAATCACTACTAAGGGTCAACTTATTACTGGCCGCGGCTTCGAGAGCGACGACCGCATGAGCTATTACGAGATAAAGAACCCTGGGGGCGAGATTGACGTAAAGGAGTCCAAGTGAGGGCTTGCCCCCGTGGCATGCTTATTGCTATGACTAAGATTGCGGCAGGAATGCAGCTTTAATTTTTTTGACTCTTGATTTATGAAGAAAGTTATTTCCGCATTGCTAATATCCATTGCGACTCTGGCCGTCGTAGGCGTTTGGGCGCAAACAAAATCCGTAACCATTATGTCCGATAGCGAACTGAAAGCTGCGATAGACTCTCTCGTGAAGATTGAGCAGCCCCTTACGGCCGCTCCTCTCATCGCCGAGGCCAAAAGCAGGGCTGTGAAGACTCATGACACAAAGTGGATGCTCTCTATCATAAAGCAGGACATCGAGCTGAACGGGCGGCGTCTTTCGCGTGAGTCGTCCGCCGTCGATATGCTCGCCAGCTACCGCAAAGACGCCTGGACGCCTCTCCGTCAGGTTATCAGTGCCGAGTGCTACGCCGTAAGCCACGATAAGAGTTATGCCGCCGACATCCTTTCCAATCCCGCCGAACTCCGCCAAATTAAGGCTTCCGAACTCCTCGGCGATGATATTGAGGAGTCTGGTGACCTCAACCTCCTTGACTATCTTGCGGTCTCCCTCGCCGTCGCCAATAAGTACGACGCCCGTGAAATTGACAATCAGTCCCAAGTCGACATTTTCAATGCGCCTTACAAGGAGTTTGCCGCTTCTACCGACTCTCTCCCTTTCGTGGCCGATGCAGCGCGTGTCGTAATTAGGGAGGCCCTCAAGGCGGGCGACGAAGAGTCTGTCGCAATCGGTCAGGCTCTCCGCGTAGTCCTCGCCTCCTACTCTGCTCCTCTTCTCCACGATTCCCTTCTCGCCGAGTTGCTGACGATGAAGCCTGACGGATGTTTCGCCTCAAATATCGTCTCGTTCGCCAAAGCTTCCGCGCTCTTGGCTGGCATCTCGCAAGAATCCGGCGATGTGAAGGCTGATAACGAGAAAATCAGCCAGGCCGTTGCCATCCTCGACGGCATTATGGCCGGCAATGCCGGCACCGATTCTGTCTGCGGATGGATGAGGAGGTATGCGCAGCAAGAGGTCGATGCCATTAAGGCCACAGAGCTTTATGTCAAGTCGCAGCCGCAAGTGATGCCAAACAGATTCTTGCCGCTGTTCTTCTCCTATAGGAATATTGACAAGGTCAAGGTCTCGGTCTATCGCATCGGCGACTCCATATACGATAGGCAGGTAAGTGTCGATATGGACAAGGTCGCTAAGGCGGAGAGCCTTGTCATGTCAAAGGATTTCGACCTCCCTCAGACCCGTTCGGTGGTCTCCCTCTCCTCTTCCTATGCCGAACTTGGTGGCCTCGGCAACGGTTACTACCTCCTTACGGCTTCGTCCGCCGATGGGGAAATTAAAGCGTATACGACATTCTTCTGCTCTTCCATAGCGCCCAATCTGGTCAGCGTAGGCTCTAAGGACTATCTTCAGATCTCCGACTTCGTGACTGGCGCGCCGCGTGCCGATGTTAAGGTGTCTGGCAAGTCCTCCCCTGGCAAGGATGGTTGGATGCAGTGGCAGAATAAGGAAAATAAGATCGAGGCCTCCTCAAAAGGTGACTTTTTCTTCGCCCGCGCGTACTCTTACTCGTCTCGTGGCGAGCGCAGGCCGACCAGTGAGAAGGCTGCGCAGTTCATCACTGACAGGCGGATCTATCGCCCCGGGCAGTCCATCCTCTTTAAGGTCTATTTCTACGATAGCTTTACCGACCGCGTCGAGCCTCTCGGGGCAGGCAAGGATTGCAGTGTGAAGCTCTATGGCGCTAATGGCAAGGAGCTCGCCGTCGTAAAGGCGAAGCTCGACGAGTTCGGCGCCGCGAGTGGTAAGCTTGACATTCCTGCCGATGTCGTGAAAGGCGGTTGCCGTATTGCCGCCACGTGTGGCAGGGTGTCTGGTGATTCTTACATACAGGTCGAGGACTTCAAGCGTACTGACAACGCTGTGGTCATAAGCCCGTTCACCGATGTCGTCCTCCCTGGAGCCGAGGCTGTCGTCAAGGGCTCTTGTGTCTCTGCGGCGGGACTGCCAGTCTCCAATGCCAGTGTTGTCTATGAAGTGAGCGGTGACGATTCCAAGCTCCGTACAGGTGAATGCCTCACAGCTGACGACGGCTCTTTCTCCTTCTCTTTTAAGGTCGTGAAGGCTGTCTACAACATTCATGTCCGTGTGACCGATGCCAAGGGCGAGACGGCAGAGTCGTCCACCCTCCTCCGTGTAAGTCCTTCCGGCTATGATGTCAAGCTGTCGCTCGCCGATGCACAAACCCTTATTGGTCAGGGTCCGCAGATTACGCTTTCTTCGCTCAATGCCAATGGCAGGCCTTACCACTCTCAGGTTAGGCTGACAGTGACTCCATACGAGCCTGTCAAGAGCCTGCGTCCTGCGCTCTATGACAAGGTCGACACCGTGATCGGCGGCCGGTGCAGCGTCATTTTCGGCAAGGCCTCCTTTGCCAACAATGATGT
>JBJEGU010000033.1:0-51528 GCA_051875415.1 Marinilabiliaceae bacterium | reverse complement strand
CGAGCTTGACGAAGATGAAGAGCAGGACCGTGAACCCCCAGAACGATGAGCCTCCGTAGGAGAAGAAAGGCAGGGGAATCCCGATGACAGGCATCAGGCCGATGGCCATAGAGATGTTTATGGCGAAGTGGAAGAAGAAAATGCCCGCCACGCAATAGCCGTATACGCGGCTGAAGACCGAATGTTGCCTCTCGGCGAGGTATATTATGCGGAGGAAGAGGAAGATGTAGGCCGCCACGAGGACAGTGCACCCGAGAAATCCCCACTCCTCGCCCACGGTGCAGAAGATGAAATCGGTGGTCTGCTTAGGCACGAAATCGAGCTTCGTCTGGGTGCCGTTGAGGAAGCCCTTGCCAAGAAGGCCGCCCGAGCCTATGGCTATAAGGCTCTGGTTGACATTGTAGCCCGCCCCAAGCGGGTCCTCCTCAATGCCGAAGAGGACGTTGATGCGCGTCCGCTGGTGGTCGCCAAGCACATTGTCGAAGACGTAGCCCGTGCCGAACGACGTCGCGAGCGCCACCCACACATAGGTGAGCAGCCACCACGTGCCCTTGAGACGGTGGACGACATAGGAGAGCGCGATGACCACGGAGGCCGCGCCCATCCCGATGAGCAAGTAGTAGTCGATGATAAGCTCGCGGCCGAGGTGAAAACGCATGACGAGCCAGGCCACGACTGCCACGACTGCCCCTACACCGAAGGCCTTGAGGGCAAGCCACACCTGACCACCGCGGGCCGCAAGGACCTGTGTGGCGACGACGGCAAGCACGACGAGGGCGACAAGCACAGGCCCGGAGTCGAGCAGAAGCGAGGCTACGGCCACGACGGCGCACAGCGCGCCAATTAGCAAGAGATGGGGCGAAAGCCCCTCGCGGAACATGGCGAGAAGGAAGACCACGTAGACGAGCGCGGAGCCGGTGTCGTTCTGCAAGATGATAAGCGCCATGGGGACGAGGATGATGGCGAAAAGCTTGACGTAGTTGCGGAACGAGAAGGAGAAGCCGTAGCGGCTCATGACACGCGAGACCACGAGCGCAGCGCCAATCTTGGTGAACTCGGCCGGCTGGAAAAGCACGGGGCCTATCTTAATCCACGACTTTGCGCCGTAAACCTCATGCCCAACGGCCAGGACGAGCAAGAGGAGGACGAGCGAGCCGATGTATATAATCCATGCGAACTCGACGAACATCTTGCTGTCGGAGAGCATAATAATGCCGATGCAGGCTATGGAGACGCCCACCCATATGAGCTGCTTGGCGTATTGGGCGTCGAACGAGAACTGCGGGCCGACCTCGGGATTGTAGTTGGCCGCGTAGAGGTTGCACCACCCGAAGATGACGAGGAAGGCGTAGAGGAGCACCGTAATCCAGTCGACACCCTTGCGGTAGGAGGACATATCTTGGTTCATAACACGTCGGGCGTTGTTGAGGGTTGAACGGATGCCGGCTGGGGCAGAGAGGCGGGCAGCGGCGCTGGCTCGGGGGCGGGCTCAGCCGGCTTGTCGGGAGTCTTTGGCGAGTCGGGCTTCTTCCGCCCCTTGTCCTTATCCTTCGTACTGTCGGCCTGCTTGACCGCGCCCTTGGATGTGCTCATGGTAAGGATTCTGTCCTCGACATGCTTGCGCTTCGGGTCGATATCGCCGTTTATGTACTTCTCGATCATGAGGCTGGCGATAGGCGCGGCCCACGTCGCGCCGAAGCCGGCGTTCTCTACATAGACAGAGATGGCTATCTGCGGATCCTGTCGCGGGGCGAAGCTCATGAAGATGGAGTGGTCGCGGCCGTGGGGGTTCTGCGCAGTGCCCGTCTTGCCGCAGACGCGGATCCCTGGCACCTGGGCTGCCCGCGCGGTGCCGCCGTCGGCCCCCCACACGGCCTTTTCCATTCCGTCCTGGACAATGGAGAAGTAGGCTGAATCGATGCCCGTCTCGCGCTTGACGGTGTAGAGGCTATCGATGCGTCCGCCCTCGATCTTATGGACTACGTGGGGGGTGTAGAACCAGCCCTTATTGGCGATTATGGCCGCCACGTTGGCCATCTGGAGCGGGGTGAGAAGCAACTCGCCCTGACCGATGGAGAGCGACACGACGCCGAGCGAGTTCCAGTTCTTGCCCTTGGCCTTGTCATAGTAGGCCGAATTGGGGATGAAACCGCGGTTCTCGTTGGCAATATCCACGCCGAGCTTGTAGCCGAGGCCGAACTTCACGAGATGGTCCTTCCAGCAGTCGAGACCCTCCTTCACGTTCTTGAACTTCTTATTGTCGATGAGGTCGCGAAACTCGTAGCAATAGTAGGCGTTGCACGAATTCTGGATGCTCTGGCGGAGGTCGAGCGGCGAGGCGTGGCCGTGGCAACCGAGGTGGAAACTGCCTATGGTGTAGCCACGGTGGCATGGGTAGCGCGTCTCGGGCTTGACAGTGCCCTCGGCCAGACCTATGAGGGCGTTGACGGTCTTGAAAGTAGAGCCGGGCGGATACCACGCCTGGATGGCGCGATTGAAAAGCGGCTTGTCGGGGTCGGACGTCAGTATGGGGAAATTGACGGAGCGGTCGCGCCCCACGAGGAGCGAAGGATCGTAGGACGGAGCCGACACCATGGCGAGAATCTCGCCCGTCTGGGGACGGATGGCCACTATGGCACCCGTCTTGCCCCGCATGAGCTTCTCTCCGTACTCCTGCAAATCGACATCGAGCGAGAGGGTCAGATCCTGGCCAGAAATGGCCGCCGTGTCATATTTACCCTCATAGAGCTCGCCCTTGACGCGGCCACGGACGTCGACCATAAGGTAGTTGACCCCCTTACGCCCGCGGAGCTGCTCCTCGAAGCTGCTCTCGATGCCCGAGATGCCGACGTAGTCGCCCGCCGAGTAGTAGGGATGGGCCGCGATAAAACGGTCGGAGACCTCGCCGACATAGCCGAGCACGTTGGCCGCCACGGGATGCTCATATTTGCGGAGCGGACGCCTCTGGGCGTAGAAGCCCGGCAGCCGGTAGAGCTTCTCCTGAAGGGCTGCGTACTGGTCGACCGAGAGCTGCCGGAGGAAGATGGCCGGCTTGTAATTGGACGCCTGCCTGTTCCACACCTGGCGCTTGTGCTCGGCGAAAAGGCCGCGGAGCGTCTCGATGGAGATGCCGACAGTGTTGCAGAAGTCGACACTGTCGAACTCCTTGACCTCGCGCCCCACAATCATAATATCGTAGACCGGCTGATTGGAGACGAGCAGCTTGCCATTGCGGTCCGAGATAAGCCCTCGCGACGGGTACTGAATCACCTTGCGGCGTGAGTTCATCTCAGCCTCCTCCATATACTTGTCGGTGATAATCTGGACATAGAGGAGTCTGCCCACGATGATGAAGCCCAGAAGGAGCATCATGGCCGCGATGACCAGTTTCCGGTTCTCGTACATAAGCGCGTCAGGGTGTTAGTCGGGCAAAGAGCCGGCGGTCCGCGGCATGGCCATATCGAACAATATGATAATCAGCGACGAGGCCACCACGCTGAGCGCGATACGGAGGAGCGTAGGCCAGAGGTAGAACGAGTCGAACTGCTCGATGAAGAAAAGGGCCACATGGTGGATGCTGACCATAATGAGCGTGTACTTGAAGAACCATAGCGAGCCGCACGCCGCCGCGCTTGGCATGTCGTCATCCTTATATGCGCTGCGGAAAGCGAGAAGACGGAGTATGAAGCTGCGGAGATAGGCAATGAGGACGCACGCCGCCATGTGCATGCCCGGGGTATTGGACACCACATCGACCACGAGCCCCGCGGCTGCGGACATCAGCATGAGGAGGATGGGCGAGCAGCCGAACGGAGCCGCCATGATGAAGACAATGTAGATGAACGGGTTGCAAGGGCCGAGGAAGTCGAGATTGTCAAGCACGACGACCTGAAGCAACATGGACACGGCGAGGATTGCCGCGAGGCGGATGAGGTTGGCAGTGTTATTCATCGCGTCAGAAGCTTGATAATTTATTTGTCGGACACAGAAGACTCGAGAGCCACGCGTTCGGATGCGTCACGGTCCTCAATTACCTGGACATCGTAGAGCGCATTGAAATCAACCGCCAGATCGACGCCGATGTTGAAGAAGCCGCCATTGCGGTCGGGCTCAAGCGCGCTGACGAAGCCCACAGTGAGCCCCTCGGGGAAGAACGCCGACGCGCCGCTCGTGAGGATGGTGTCGCCGATCTCGACCTTGGCGTGCTCGGGGATGTCGGAAAGGGTGGCCTGAGAGGCCGACACGCCGTCCCACACGAGCTGCCCCCTATGGTTTGAGCCTTTGAGCTTCACGGAGAGGTGGGCGCTCGTGTTGATGAGCGGAAGGACGAGCGAGAAATGGCTGCTCACGGCCGAGACGAGCCCCACCACGCCCTCGGAGTTGACGACTGCCATATCCTGCCTGATGCCCGCCTCGGCGCCCTGGTCGAGGGTAATCATATTCCGGCTCTTGTTGGTCGTGATACCCACGGCGTGCGCCCTACGGTAGACGAGTCGACCGGCAAGGGCTGTAGTATCGGGACGGAGAGAATCGGGGATGGCGGAAAGCTGGCCGGAGAGGATGTCGACCTTGCGCGTAAGCTCAAGGTTCTGAGCCACAAGGGCATCGTTGGCTCGGGCGAGGCCGAAGTAGTGGCCCACAGAACTTGTCATACGGAAGAAGACACCCGTGACACCATTGGCCGACGAGAGGTAGGCCGAACGGTGGTAGTCGTTGAAATTGACTACGAGGGCCGCAGCCAGAGCCTCGAGGAGGAGGAAGACGATGACCGTCGTATGTCGCTGAAGGAAACGGAAGAAATTGTTCACGGAGAGTGGCGAAGGCAAGGCTTGGCGAAGACGCCGCGCAAGTGGGACAAAAGGTTGAGGCCTGTCAGAAAAAAGCACAACTCACAACCACGGGCCACACGCGGGGACCCGAGATTGTGAATCGTGCATAGACCGTAGAGATACTACCGGATGAGGTACGGCAGTCCCCTGTGACGATTCTTGAGGGCGATACCCGTGCCGATGGCCACACTGTGAAGAGGGTTCTCGGCCACGTGGAAGGGGATATGAATCTTGTCAGTGAGCCTCTTGTCGAGGCCGCGGAGGAGCGCGCCGCCGCCGGTGAGGTAGATGCCGTTGTTGACGATGTCGGCATAGAGCTCAGGCGGAGTCTGCTCAAGAGCCGTCATGATGGCCGCCTCAATCTTGGAGACGCTCTTTTCGAGCGTGTGGGCAATCTCCTGATAGGAGACGGGGACTTCAAGAGGGAGCGCAGTCATGAGGTTCGGGCCCTGGACTACGAAGTCGTCGGGCGGGTTAACGAGGTCGGCGAGAGCAGAGCCGACGCGGATCTTAATCTGCTCGGCGGTAGGCTCGCCCACCTTCATATTGTGCTGACGGCGCATATACTCCTGAATGTCGAAAGTAAGCTCGTCGCCCGCAATACGGATGCTGCTGTTGGTTACTATGCCGCCCAGGGAGATGACCGCGATCTCGGTAGTGCCGCCACCGATGTCGACCACCATGTTGCCTTGCGGGGCCTCGACATCGATGCCAATGCCAAGGGCTGCGGCCATAGGCTCGTAGATGAGGTAGATCTCACGTCCGCCGGCATGCTCGGCAGAGTCGCGGACGGCTCGGAGCTCGACCTCGGTGGAGCCAGACGGGACGCCGATGACCATGGTGAGCGAGGGCGTGAAGAACTTGGGCTGCGGCAGAAGCTTAATCATGCCACGGATCATCTTCTCGGCCGCGTTGAAGTCGGCGATGACGCCGTCGCGGAGAGGGCGGATGGTGTAGATGTTGTCGTGCGTCTTGCCGTGCATCTGGCGCGCCTTCATACCGATGGCGATGGTGCGGTCGGTATGCCTGTCGAGCGCGACGATAGAGGGCTCGTCCACGACAATCTTGTCGTCGTGGATGATGATGGTGTTGGCCGTGCCAAGGTCCATCGCCAGCTCTTGCGAGAGGAATGAGAAAAGTCCCATCTCTAAAAAACTTTGCTTGGGTGCTTATTCGCGTCGCCCGCCGCAGGCACTTGGCCTGAGGCGGGCGACTTATGAGTCATAACATTAGTGCTTGAAGTGGCGGACTCCAGAGAAGACGAGAGCCATGTCGTGCGCCTTGCAGAAATCGATGGTCTCATTGTCCCTGATAGAGCCGCCGGGCTCGATGACGGCCGTGATGCCCTCGGCATGGGCGATCTCGACAGAGTCGCCGAAGGGGAAGAACGCGTCGGAACCCATCACCGCGCCGTGGAGGTCGAGATTGAAGTGGTGAGCCTTCTCGATGGCCTGCCTGAGGCTGTTGACGCGGCTGGTCTGTCCCATGCCGCTGCCGAGGAGCTGCTTGTTCTTGGCGAGGACTATGGCGTTGCTCTTAGTGTGCTTGACGATCGTCTGGGCGAAAATCAAATCCTCAATCTCGGCGGGAGTCGCCTCGCGGAAGGACTTGTTCTCGAGCATATCGGGGGTCTCGACCTTGGTGTCGCGCTCCTGGACGAGGTAGCCGTTGAGGCATGAGCGGACAGTCTTGTCGGAGAGCTTGGAATCCTTCTGGATGAGGATGATACGGTTCTTCTTGGTCTCGAGAATCTCAAGAGCCTCCTTATCGTAGGCGGGGGCTATGACGACCTCGAAGAAAATCTTGTTCATCTCCTCGGCCGTTGCCTTGTCGACAGTTCGGTTGGTGATGACGATGCCGCCGAAAGCGCTCTCGGGGTCGCCGGCGAGGGCATCCTGCCAAGCCTGAAGGAGAGTGGGGCGGACGGCCACGCCGCAAGCGTTGTTGTGCTTGAGGATGGCGACCGTGGTGTCGGAGAAGTCGTTGATGAGGCCGACCGCGGCGTCGATGTCGAGGAGGTTGTTGTATGAAATCTCCTTGCCATGGAGCTGGGTGAACATCTTGTCGAAGTCGCCATAGAAAGCGCCCTTCTGATGAGGGTTCTCGGCGTAGCGGAGGTGCATGCGTCCGTCAACCGCCACGCGGAGGCCATCCTCCTTCTCACGGTCGAAGTAGCCGAAGATGGCTGAGTCGTAGTGGCTTGAGACGCCGAAAGCCTGGCGGGCGAGGTCGTAGCGGTCCTCCTCGTCGGTCTCACCGTTCTTAGTGGCGAGGAGATTGGCGAGCTGGGCGTATTGCGCCTTGGAGGCGACTATCACGACATCCTTATAGTTCTTGGCGGCGGCCCTGATGAGGGAAATGCCTCCGATATCGATTTTCTCGATTATTGACTGGTGGTCGGCACCGCTGGCTACGGTATCCTCGAAAGGATAGAGATCCACGATGACGAGGTCGATCTCGTTAATCTTGAAAGTCTTGAGCTGCTCGATGTCCTGCGCATTGTCGCGGCGCGCGAGGATGCCGCCGAAGACGCCCGGGTGGAGGGTCTTGACACGTCCACCGAGGATGGAGGGGTATCCTGTTACGTCCTCGACAGCCGTGACCGGCACGCCGAGGCTCTCGACGAATTTCTGAGTGCCGCCGGTAGAGTAGATCTTTACACCGAGCTTACCCAACGACTTGACAATCTCGTCGAGTCCATCCTTATGGAAGACCGAGATGAGAGCAGACTTGATTTTTTTCGAGTTCGACATGACAAATGAGTACTTTGCGCAAAAGTAAGTAAAATATGGTCAACAGTCAATCAAAAACGCCTTTCGCGTTAAAATTGGCAGAGATGCACGAACACTGCGCAATATGCGCCTCAGCGGGATGAGCCTAACGTCAGTCGGTGTAATACTTGCTGACGATAGCACGGACGGGATACCAAGCCGCGACGGCCGCTATCGAGACCACGGCGAAGAACACCGCCACCACGTCCGGCCACTGGAGATCGACGGGATAGGCGTCGATAATGTAAGAATCGTCGCCACCGAAGCTCACGAAGCCCCACCTCTCCTGCGCGAGGACGACAAGCGCGCCCGCCACGAGGCCAAGGACGGCGCCGCCCACGGAGAGCATCCAACCCTCGAAGAGGAAAATGCGCGTGACGAAGCCGCGATCCGCTCCGAGTGAGCGTAGTGTCGCGATGCTATCCTTCTTCTCGAAGATGAGCATAGACATCGAGCCGATGATGTTGAACGCCGCTATGAGCGCGATAAAGAGTAGGATGGCGAACGCCATGAGCTTCTCCACCTCCATCATCTTGAAGAAACTCTCATGCTGCATCCACTTGTCCTTCACCGTGAAACCGTCGCCGAGGCTACGCGCGAGACGCTTGGCCACGACCGCCGCGCTCTGCCCGTCGGCCACGCGGACTGAGAGGGACGTGACCTCGTCGGCATCGTAGCCGAGGAGATCGCGCGCCATGTCGATGTCGGCGAGGATGTAGTTGGCGTCGTAGTCGTTCTGCTGGACCATGAAAGTGCCGCCCACCCTCTCGACTCTCTCTACGAAAGAATTTTGCGGGTTGGCCATATTGACCTTGCCGAAACGCTTGGGCGCATAGAAAACGACGGACGGCACGAAGACTGTGGAGGCCACGCCGAGTTGATCGGCCAAAATGGCGCCCACGAGACACTGGCCAGGGCGGAACGCCCCCTCGACGATGATGGAGTCGATGCTCGTGACCTGATTGTAGTTGCGATCGACCCCCATGACAGACGCGGGGACCTGCCGCTTGCCATAGCGCACAAGCGCGTTGTCCTCAACGACGGCGGCCAGAGCCGCGACCCCCTCGGCGGAGGCCACCGACGAGCGGAACGCCGAATCGGCCACGAAAGACTTGCCCTCGACCGCCTCGATGCGGACATCGGGGTCGAACGTGCCGAAAAGGCAGGCCACAAGCCCATTGAGGCCATTGAAGACGGAAAGGACGATTATGATCGCGGCCGTCGCCACGAGGACGCCCAGGGCCGAGATGGCCGAGATGACATTTACCGCGTTCTGGCTCTTGTGGGCGAAGAGGTAACGGCGTGAGATGAGGGACTCGCAGGACATCGCGGCGAAGCGGGATAAGGACGTACGCAGGGAAAACTACTTGAACGCCTTGACGATGAGTCCCGTGCCAACTGAATGCTTCCGCTCAAGGTCCGCCCAGTTGAGCAGCAGGCACCAGGGGAAGAAGACGACGTAGTAGAACGGCAGGACGATGAAGAAAAGCTTCGAGACTCCGAGCATGGAGATGGGCCACTTCATTGAGAGCACCCACGAGATGTGGCCGGGAGTGCCATAGGAGTAGGAGGCCTCGACGCGTCTGAAGCCGGCCCGGCGGAGCTTGTCCTGAATGTCGGCTATATTATACCCGTCGCGCACATGCTCGTCGATGAAGCCATGGGCGCGGGAGCCGTCGGCGTCGTGCTCGTCAGCGTCGGAGCCGCCCTTATCGGACGGCGTGGAGATGAGCAACGCGCCGCCCGGCCTGAGGCTGCGGAAGAAATTGGCGAAGACCGTCTCGTCGTCGAGGATGTGCTCCATGACGTCGACTGAGAGGATGAGGTCGTAGGCCTCGGGGCGGAGGAACTTGGTGAGGTCGGCCTCCTCGAACCGCACCCTCCCCGCGAGCCCGAGCCTCTCGAAGAACCCGTTGCAATCGGCGATCTGCTCCTGCTTGACGTCGACACCCGTGACACGGTTGCCCTTGTTGAGCATGGCGAGCCTGTGGGAATATTGCCCGAAGCCGCTGCCGGCGTCGAGGATGTCGGCCGGGCGGTTGCCGCGTTCGGCGTTCCAGAGCCTCAGGGCGCGGCGGATGTGCCACGAGCGGAGGAGAAGGACGTCGAGCAGCTTGTAGAACAGGATGCGCAGCCAGGGCGTCCGGTTGAAGAAAGAGCCGAGGGTGCGCTTTATTGGGTCGTAGTGCATGGGTATTTTAAGGTAAAGATTCCGGATGGGTACGGGCGCGGATCCTACTCCTGGGCGTCGGTGTGGGGCGCGGTGTCGATGAGCTTGCGCTCCTCGTCGAGCAGGCGGTCGATGTTCTCGAGGTAGTTGAGGCTGTCGTCGACGAAGAAGGCGAGCTCGGGGATTATGCGGAGCTGCTTGCCCACGCGTTTGCCGAGGGCGAAACGCACCTTGGCCTTGTTGGCGTTGATGTTGTCGACGACGGGCTGGACCTTGTCGTCGGGGAAGATGGAGAGGTAGAACTTGGCCACGGAGAGGTCGGACGAGACCCTCGCGTTGGTGACCGAAAGCATGGCGCCCTGGAGGAGCTCCTTCAGCTCCCTCTGGAACATCTCCGCCGTCTCCTTCTGGAGGAGGCGTGATATTTTTTTCTGTCGAGTAGACTCCATAGGAAATTCATTTCGCGCGCCGGGGCATAAGACCCCGCGGGGGGGGGAAATTCACCGCCCTTGGGCTTCGGCCACAGCGCGAATATAGACGTTATTTGTAATAATTAAAAACAACTGACAGATAAGCCCCTACTCCACCGTGACGGACTTGGCGAGGTTGCGCGGCTGGTCGACATTGCAGCCGCGCATGACGGCCACGTCGTAACTGATGAGCTGGAGCGGGACGACGGCCACGATGGGGAGTAGCGCCTCGTCGCACTCGGGGATCTCGATGACGTAGTCGGCCATCTTGGAAATCTCGGTGTCGCCGTGGGTGACGATGGCGATGACCTGGCCCTTGCGGGCCTTGACCTCCTGGATGTTGTTGACGACCTTGTCGTAGAACATATCGTGGGCAGCGAGGACGAAGACCGGCATGCAATTGTCGATGAGGGCGATAGGTCCGTGCTTCATCTCGGCGGCGGGGTAGCCCTCGGCGTGGATGTAGGAAATCTCCTTGAGCTTGAGCGCGCCTTCGAGGGCCACGGGGTAGAGGTACCCTCGGCCGAGGTAGATGGCGTTCTGCGCGAGCTGGTAGGCGCGAGAGACCTCGCGAATATGAGCCTCGCCCTTGAGAACCTCGCCGATCAGCTCCGGCACGCGCATGAGGCTTGCCACGAGGCTCTCGTACCTCTCTTGCGAGAGGGCTCCCCTTTTGCGTCCGAGGAGGAAAGCCATCATGGTGAGGACCGTGACTTGGGCCGTGAAGGCCTTGGTGGAGGCCACTCCGATCTCGGGGCCGGCGTGGGTGTAGATGCCGGCGTCGGTATCGCGGGCGATGGACGAGCCCACGACATTGCAGATGCCGAGGACGAGAGCGCCCTTCTGCCTGGCCATGCGGATGGCGGCGAGGGTGTCGGCCGTCTCGCCGCTCTGGGAGATGGCGATTATGACATCGTCGGACGTGATAACCGGGTTGCGGTAGCGGAACTCGGAGGCGTACTCGACCTCGACATTGACGCGCGCGAACTGCTCGAAGAGATATTCGCCCACGAGGCCCGCGTGGTATGACGTGCCGCAGGCCACGATTATAATCCGCCTGGCCTCGACGAGTCGCGGGAGGACGTCGGCGATGCCGCCGAGGCTGATGGTATGGGTCTGCGGGTTGACTCGGCCTCGCATGGTGTCGGCCACGGACTGCGGCTGCTCGTGGATCTCCTTGAGCATATAGTGGTCGTAGCCGCCCTTGTCGATGTCGCCTGCCGAGAAGTCGATGTGGCACACGACGGGGTCGAGGTGGTCGTCGGAGAGGTTGGAGACGTAGTAGCCGTCGGCGGAGAGCGTGACGACCTGCTCGTCGTCGAGGTAGATAATCTTATCGGTGTGCTCAGCGACGGGCGTGGCGTCGGAGGCGAGGAAATACTCGCCCTCGCCGATGCCTACGGCGAGGGGGCTGCCCTTGCGCGCTCCGAAGAGGTGGTCGGGCTCGTCGGTGCATAGGATGCCGAGGCCGTAGGCGCCGACGACTTTGCGGAGGGCCGCCTTGATGGCCTGCTCGGCCGTGAGACGCTGCTCGGTATATAGGCACTCGATGAAGTTGGCGAGGACCTCGGTGTCGGTCTGGCTCTTGAACTTATAGCCCTTCTCGACGAGCCTGGCCTTGATCTCGCGGTAGTTCTCGATGATGCCGTTGTGGACCACGACGAAGTGGCCGTTCATGGAGACATGGGGGTGGGCGTTGACATCGTTAGGCTCGCCGTGGGTTGCCCAGCGGGTATGCCCGATGCCGACGGTGCCGCCTATGGACTGCGACTTGACGAGGTTGAGCAGGTCGGCCACCTTGCCCTTGCACTTGTTGACCTTGAGGTTACCACCGTCGATAATGGCGACGCCGGCCGAGTCGTAGCCACGGTATTCGAGGAGCTGGAGCCCCTTAATTATGATAGGCCAGGCCGAGCGGCCACCGATATAACCAACAATTCCGCACATAGGAGACGTAGATAATTAATGAATTGAAAGGGAAAGCCCTCCGAAAGCCGAAAAGGAGACGTAAAGGTACGAAGAAAAGGGTTGAAAAAGGGCAAAGGGGTTCGGGGTTGTGTTATTTTTTTGAAAAGCGGTGAAGAGTCGCTAAATTTACGTGTTAAAGTATGGACAAGGACAACGAAAAAAAGCATCGATGAAGGCGGAGTACAAGCGATACGTGAAGGCGTTCTGGATTGTGTACGGGATATGCGCCGTTGGCGTGGTAGCGTTCTTCACCCTGCTGTCGGCGGGCGCGGTAGGCCACATCCCGAGTTTTGAGGATCTTGAGAACCCGAAGAGCAGCATAGCCACGGAGGTCATATCGTCGGACGGGAAGCCGATAGGCCGGTTCTACGTCGAGAACCGCAGTTTCGCCGACTACGACGACCTGTCGCCCTACCTTGTCAGGGCCCTTGTAGACACTGAGGACGAGCGCTTTTACGGCCACTCGGGCATAGACGTGCGCGGCCTGTTCCGCGTCCTGTTCAAGACGGTCATAGGCGGCAACGCCAGCTCTGGCGGCGGCAGCACCATAACGCAGCAGCTGGCGAAGATGCTCTACCACGCCCCCGCCCACGGGCTGGGCGAGAGGCTGGTGCAGAAGCTGAACGAGTGGGTGATAGCCGTGAAGCTCGAACGCTCGTACACCAAGGAGGAGATCATAGCCATGTACTTCAACAAGGCCGGCTACATATATGACGCGTACGGCATTGAGAGCGCGGCCTACACATTTTTCGGGAGCAAGGCCAAGGACCTGAAGATAGAGGAGGCGGCCGTACTGGTGGGGATGCTCAAGAACCCCGCACTCTTCAACCCTGTCCGCCGCCCGGAGAAGACACGCGACAGGCGCAACACGGTGCTCGGCCAGATGCTGCGCCAGCATGACCTCTCGAAACACGAGTGCGACTCTTTGCAGGCGTTGCCCTTGGACATGAGCCGATTCCACCGCGAGGACCACAAGGACGGCACGGCCCCCTACCTGCGCGAGTTCATAAGGCTGCAGCTCAAGGCGCACAAGCCCGAGAGGAAGAACTACGCCTCGTGGCAGCAGCAGGATTTTATCGACGACAGCATCCAGTGGGTGAGCAACCCCTTGTACGGGTGGATAGACAAGAACCCGAAGGCCGACGGCAGCCTCTACGACATATACCGCGACGGCCTGAAAATATACACCACAGTCGACAGCCGGATGCAGGCCTACGCCGAGCAGGCGGTGGCGGAGCACATAGGCCACACGTTGCAGCCCCAGTTCTTCAAAGGCAAGAAAGGGGCCAAGTTCGCTCCCTACAGCAACGACATCACACAGGAGCAGTTCGACGCCATGATAAAGAAGAGCCTCCGCGACTCGCAGCGGTGGCAGCAGCTGAAAGCCGAGGGCAAGAGCGAGGAGGCCATAATGAAAGTGATGCGCGAAAAGGTGGAAACCCGCGTGTTCGACTGGGACGCGGCGAGCCTGGAGCGCGACACCGTCATGAGCCCGTACGACTCGGTGGTCTACCACAAGCACTTCCTCCGCTGCGCCTTCATGGCGATGGACCCTCACACGGGTCACGTCAAGGCCTACGTGGGCGGGCCGAACTTCCGTTACTTCCAGTATGACATGGCCACGCACGGCCGTAGGCAGGTAGGCTCGACGATAAAGCCCTTCGTCTACGCCACCATATTCCGCGACGGCCACACGCCCTGCGACCTTGTGCCGAACTCGCCACAGACGTTCACCGTGCCGGCCGAGGGCGGCGGCACCGCCACATGGACACCCCGCAACGCCGGCAACGACAGGCTGGGCGAGATGGTGAGCCTGAAGTGGGGCCTCGCCAACTCGAACAACAACGTGACGGGCTGGGCTATGAAGCAGACATCGCCCCAGCAGGTGACGAACCTCATCCACGCCCTTGGCGTCGAGAGCCCGATAGACCCCGTCCCGAGCCTCTTCCTTGGCACGAGCGACATAAAGCTGTCGGAGATGATAGGGGCCTACGGGACGTTCGTGAACAAGGGCGTACACGTGGAGCCGCTGTACGTCACCGAGATACGAGACAAATATGGCAACGTCATATCGCGCTTTGGCAAACGCGAGCGCGAGGTGATAGATGAGCAGACGGCCTTCATGATGGTATCGCTGCTTGAGGGCGTGGTGAACCAGGGCACAGGCCGCCGCCTGCGCGGACCGGCGTATAGGCTGACGTGCCAGATGGGCGGCAAGACCGGCACCACGCAGAACCAGAGCGACGGCTGGTTCATGGCCGTCATGCCCAACCTCGTCGCCGGCGTATGGGTGGGCGGCGAAGAGCGCGGAATCCACTTCAACAGCATGAGCATAGGCCAGGCGTCGAACGTGGCGATACCGGTCTTCGGACGTTTCATCCTCAAAGTGTTTGACGACCAGAGCATAGCGGGCGTGCGCCCCGACGACAGGTTCGAGCAGCCCAAGTACATCAACTTCTCGCTCGACTGCGCCGACAAGGGCGTCAACGCCGACTCGGGCGAGACCGGCGGCGGCGGGCAGACTGACGAGGCCACGTACGGCGGCAACTGCGAGGAGAACAGCATATTCAACTTTTAGGAGTCCCGCCAGGCGGCGCGGGCAAAAGAGGAAAGGCAGAGAGATGAGCGGCAAGGAACAGGAGCCCGAGGCGGCACTTGCGAGCCTCAAATCGTGGAAGATAATACTCCCCATAGCGATAGGGCTGGGCGTCACGGCCTACCTCTTCGCGCGGGAGTACGAGCCGGGCATGTTCAGCTCGTTCGACTTCGGCCCCGCCTCGGCCATCTTCTTCGTCATGGCCGTCCTCTTCATGGCGGGGCGCGATATCGGGTACATGGCCCGTATAAGGATATTGAGCGACAACGAGCTCGGTTGGTTCGCCGCGTTCAGGATAATAATGCTATGGGAGTTCTCGTCGGCCGTGACGCCGTCGGCCGTGGGAGGCACGAGCGTCGCCCTCTTCTTCGTGAACCGCGAAGGGATATCGGCGGGCCGCTCGACGGGCATCGTTATGATAACCTCCTTTCTTGACGAGCTTTACTTCGCGATATTTTTTCCTCTGATAATATGGCTTATAGGCTACGACAACATCTTCGGACTTGAGGACAGCGTGGCCCGGACGTTGGCGGGCGTGGCATGGACGGGCTACGGGATAAAGGTGGCCTACATATGCGCCCTGAGCTACGGCCTCTTCGTCAACCCGCGTGGGCTGAAATGGCTGCTGCTGAGCCTCTTCCGCCTGCCCATATTGCGGCGGTGGCGCGGGAGGATGAACGAAGTGGGCGATGACGTAGTGTCCACAGCCAAGTATTTCAGGCATTGGCCCGCACGGAAGTGGCTGAAGGCGTTCCTCGCCACGGCGCTCAGCTGGACGAGCCGCTACTGGGTGGTCAACGCTCTGATACTGGCCTTCTTCGGGATGTGCCACCTGGGACTGTGGGACCACCTCGTGGTGTTCGGGAAGCAGTTGACGATGTGGATAATGATGCTTGTCAGCCCCACGCCAGGCGGTTCGGGCTTTGCCGAATACGTATTCCAGGAGTTCCTGTCGGACTTCATACCCGCCGGAGCGATAGCCTTGGCGTTCTGCTGGCGGCTCATCAGTTACTACCCATACTTGATAATAGGCGTGATACTGCTGCCCCGATGGGTGAACGGCTACATAAAGATTGGCGGGAAAGCCAAAGAGAAGGAGGACGGGAAATGAAAAAAGCACGACTCCTGCTATTGCCGCTCGCGGCCATATACTGGCTCGCCACGTCGGTGCGCAACCTGCTGTACGACATAGGCGTATTGCCACAGAGGCGATACGTGACGCCCGTCATCTGCGTCGGCAACATAACGGTAGGCGGCACGGGCAAGACCCCCCTCACGGAGCGCATAGTGAGCCTACTGGCGGGCGAGGGGCGGCACGTGGCCGTGGTCAGCCGCGGATATAAGCGGAAAAGCAAGGGGCAGGTGGTGGCCGACGCAGCCTGCACGGCCGAGACCGTTGGTGACGAGCCATGCCAGATGAAGAGGAAGCACCCCGAGGCCGACGTGATAGTGGACGCGGACAGGGCGGCCGCCATTGCCACCGCGGTAAGCCGCGGCGCTGACGTGGTGGTCATGGACGACGGGATGCAGCACCGCAGCGTACGGCCCAAGGGCCTAATCCTGGTGGTGGACTACGCCCGCCCCATGTGGCGCGACATGCCGCTGCCCGCCGGCAACCTGCGCGAAGACCGCACGGCGCGGCTCAGGGCCGACATAATAGTGGTGAACAAATGCCCGCCCGGGCTGACGAAGGCCCAAGCCGAGGTCTTCATGAGCCACATGAGCCTGAACGACGGTCAGCGGGTCTTCTTCAGCACCATAGAGTACGGGAGCCTACGGCGCACTGACGGCACGCCCGTGAGCGACGACGAGGCCGCCATACGCGGAGGCGTGGCCGTGGCGGGGATAGGCCGCCCCGAGCCATTCTTCGACGAGGTGGACGACCGCCTGGCCGACATGCGCACGCGGCGGATGGCATTCGCCGACCACCACGCATATACGGAATCGGACATGGCGGACATACGCCAAGTGCTTGACAGCGTGGGGCCTGACAGCGTGGTCGTATGCACGGAGAAGGACTCCATGCGGCTGCCAGCCGTGGAGGGGCACGAGACATGGGTGCTGCCCATAACACTGCGCGTACTCTTCGGGCAGGGCGACGAGATGGACAGGGCCATAGAACGGCTCGCCACACCGGAATAACGAAACATGACAAAATAGCGACATTATGATATTAGACGACATTAAAGAGGCTGCGGCATATCTTCAGAGCCGCGTGATAGACGGCACAAGCGTGGGCATAATACTCGGCACGGGTCTTGGCGGCCTTGTGAACGAGATAGAGATCGTGGAGAGCATTGACTACCACGACATACCCCACTTCCCCGTCTCGACAGTGCAAGGACACTCGGGCCGCCTCATCGTGGGCCGTATTAGCGGCGTGCCGGTGATCGCGATGCAGGGCCGCTTCCACTACTACGAGGGCTACTCGATGAACCAGGTGACTTTCCCCGCCCGCGTGATGAAGCTCATCGGCATCAGAACCCTCTTCGTGAGCAACGCCTCGGGCGGACTGAACCCCGGCTTCAAGGTGGGCGACGTGATGGTGATAACGGACCACATCAACATGTTCGGCACAAACCCGCTCATCGGGCCCAACATGGACGAGTTCGGCCCCCGCTTCCCCGACATGAGCGAGACATACAGCAAGAGGCTGATAAAGAAGGCCCTTGAGATAGGCGAAAAGGAGGGTCTCAACCTGAAGACCGGCACATATGTGGGCACGACTGGCCCGACGTTCGAGACTCCGGCCGAGTATAAGATGTTCCGCACCCTTGGCGGCGACGCCGTGGGGATGAGCACCGTGCCCGAGGTCATCGTGGCCCACCACTCGGGCATAGAGGTGTTCGGCGTATCGATAATAACCGACTCGGGCGTCCCCGGCGAGATTGTGGAGGTGAGCCACGAGGAAGTGCAGAAAGTGGCAGCCGCGGCAGAGCCAAGGATGACCCGCGTAATAAAGTGCCTCGTAGCGACTTGCGCTTAGGCACGGCGACCGGCGGCATGAGCGGAAAGACAGTGCGGACCAGCCCCACCCAAGCAGAAATACTCGACCTCCTCGCAAGGCTGTGCGCACTCGCGAGGGATGGTGGCGAACTGCCCGCGCTCAGTGAGAGCGCGGCGAGGAGGCTCGCCGCCGCCGCCCGGAGCGAAGGCGTGGCCGGATGGCTGCTGCACAGGCTGACAGCGGGCTATCCGGACTGGGACTCCACGGAGCGTCTGACGCCGCTGCTGCGCCAACAGGCCATCGACACCGTGGCCCACAACGCCCACGCGCTGGGCGTGGTAAGGGACGTGGAGCATAGGCTGAAAGGCATCGACACGGTGAGGCTGAAAGGCATCGCGCTGCTCGACAGCCCATATTACTCCGACGTGAGCCACCGGCTTGCGGGCGACATAGACCTATGGGTCGACCCGAGTCGGATATACGAGGCGCGGGAACGCCTGCTGGGCGCGGGAGGCAGAATGGCGGGCGGGAGCGACAGGCCGATGGAATCGGACGGCGACGCGCATCTGGGCGCGGTGGAATACCGCGGAGCGCGCATAGAGCTGCACGGGCGGCTGTTCCGGAAAGACTTCGGGTGGGATTTGCCCGGCAGGCTGACGGACTACGCCACGGAGTGGCACGGCGGACGGATGCTCCGCACGGACGCCATGGCCTACCACCTTGTGATGCACGCCTACAAGCACTACGTGTGGCAGAGCATCTGCCTCAAATGGGTGGTCGACATTGCCAAACTACTCGACGCGTCGGGCGACATGGGCGACACCCTGCGCCTGCTACGCGGGGCTTCGGCCGACTCGGCCAAGGCCGTGAGATGGGCCGTGGGCGTTGCGATGCCCCTCATGCCCGAGGAGAAAGCGGAAGAGCTGAGGGCGATGGGGTATAGCCCCATGACGTACTCGGCGAACGCGAGCCGAGGGGAGATGGGGACGGCCACGTATAAACGCTCCGCCCTCTACCTCATATGGAGCGGCGTGGCCACCAAGGTGCGCCTTGCGCACGGGCTGCGTGGCAAGATGGCCGCCGCGGCGTATTGCGTAAGGTACGAGATAGCCCGCACAAGGAACAGGTATCCTGACGACAACATATTGAAAGCCATCATAAAGCGCATAATCAAGAAAAAATAACACACGCACGAAGCGATGCAAAACACCACATTGAAAAAGGTACTTGGCCTGTGGCCTCACGCAGTGATACTCATCTGCTTTGCCATAATGAGCGCGATATACTTCTCGCCCGTCTTGCAGGGCAAGGACATCCAGCAGATGGACTACACACACGTGATAGGCGCGGACCACGAGCTTGTGGAGTATGAGAAGGCCACAGGCGAGCGCGCCCAATGGACGGACGCCATGTTCGGCGGGATGCCCGCCTACCAGATACGCGCCGACAACAGCCACAACGTCTTCACCCACCTGAGCCGGTACATACGTCTGGGGCTGCCCTACAGGACGATGGGCATAATGTTCCTCTACATGGTGGGCTTCTACTTCATGCTGACGAGCCTTGGCGTCGGGCGGAAGATAGCCGCCCTGGGGTCCATGGCATTCGCCCTGGGGTCGTATAACATAATAATAATAGCCGTAGGCCACATAACGAAGTGCTACGCCATAGCCATGATGCCGCTTGTGATAGGTGGCGTGATAATGACGTACCGCGGGAAGTGGCTTGGCGGCGGGATATTGACCATGCTGGCCCTGGGCTTGGAGCTGGCGTTCAACCACATCCAGATAACATACTACCTGGGCATAGCCCTGCTGCTGCTCGTGGTGGCGGAGCTTGTGGGCGCCATCCGCGGCAAGACGCTCCGCCGGTTTGGCATAAGCACGGGAGTCCTGGCCGTGGCCGCCCTCCTTGCCGTATTGCCCAGCGCGACTAACCTCTGGACGACATATGAATATGGCGCGTATTCGATACGCGGGGCGAGCGAGCTGAAGTCGGGCGACGGCGAGAAGCAGTCGAGCGGGCTTGACAAGGATTACGCCCTGAGCTGGAGCTACGGCAAGAAGGAGACCCCCACCCTGCTGATACCCAACGTCGTTGGCGGGGCGAGCGAGCCCATAGGCGACGCCGTGAGCAAGGTTAAGGACGTGCGCGACCCTCAGATTCTGGACGCCATATCGCGGCAGAGCAGCTATTGGGGCGGCCGCGGGTTCACGAGCGGGCCTGTGTATGTGGGCGCGATAGTCTGCTTCCTGTTCTTCCTCGGGTGCTTCTACTACAAAGGGCGTCTGAAGTGGTGGCTGATAGCCGCCACCGTGGTGTCGGTACTCCTCGCATGGGGCAAGAACTTCCCCATCCTGACCGACCCGATGTTCGACTACTTCCCCCTCTACAACAAGTTCCGCACGGTAGAGATGGCCCTTGTGATAGCCACTGTCACCATCCCGATGCTCGGGATGCTCGGCCTCAAGACCTTGTGCGACTACCCCGAGGAGATAAAGTACCGCCCCGGCAAATTCTTCGGGGCCATAGGACTGACGGCGGGCTTGGCGCTCATCCTTGCCGCCTTCCCCACCCTCTTCTACGACTTCCTGACACCCGAGGAGAGCACGTCGCTGGCGGGGCTGAAGGCTCAGAACCCGGCATACGGGATGCTGGAGCAGGGGCTGGTAGAGGCGCGAGTGGCGATAATGCGGTCGGACGCCGTACGCTCGGCCGTGATGGTGATACTCGCCTCGGGCGCGCTGTGGTTCTTCTCCGTAAGGAAGATTAACGTGAAGATAATGCTCGCCACGGTTGGGGTCCTGACCCTGATAGACCTGTGGGGCGTGGACCGCCGCTACCTCTCGACCGACATGTTCAAGAGCAAGAGCGAGACCGGCAACACATTCGCCATGCAGAAGGCCGACAAGACCATATTGGCGGACAAGGCCCCGCACAGGGTCATGGCTCTGTACTGCAACCCGTTCAATGAGGTCTACACTTCGTACTACCACCACTCGATAGGCGGCTACCACGGCGCGAAGCTGAGGAGGTACCAGGACGTGATAGACCGTTACCTCGCCCCCGACTGGCAACGCCTGACCGCCGCCATACAGAAAGGCGACTATGCAGGCATAGACGCCGCACTGAGCCAGTCGAACGCCCTGGCGATGCTCAACTGCCGCTACCTGATCTACAACCCGCAGCAGGACCCGATAGTCAACCACTACGCCCTGCCCGAGGCATGGTACGTAAGCTCGGCCCGACGAGGCGGCTCGGCCGACGAGGCCATAGACCTGATTGGCAAGATGGACATCGGGAACGAATGCGTGGTGGAGGGCACTGCCGGCGGGGCGTTTGAGACCGACAGCGCGGCATGGGTCCGCCAGACCTCCTACACGCCCAACAGCGTGAGCTACGAATGCAACTCGGGCAAGGACGGGATGGTGGTATTCAGCGAGATATACTACCCAGCGGGATGGCACGCCACGATAGACGGCAAGGAGGCGGAGATAATCCGCGCCGACTACATACTCCGCGCGCTGAGAGTGCCGGCCGGCGAGCACAGGATAGAGTTCCACTTCACGCCCGAGAGCTACAGCAAGGGCAACATAATCTCAACCATCGCATCGGTGATCGTGATACTCCTGGCCATAGGGGGCGCGGCATACGCGCTGACGGGCAAGAAGAAGGAAGAGGAACAGGCGTAAACTCCCCTCGCCCCGGGGAACATAAAAAAAGAGAGCGTATGGAGATAGAAGAAGACTACAGGCAACTGACTGATGACGAGATAAGCACCCTTCGCAGTCAGGGCTGCACAGCTGAAGACTGGGCGTGCGTGAGAGTACGCGGGTCGTTCGCACCAGAGCGCATTTCTGGCGTGACCTTTATGGGCGACGTGCGCCTTGGCGACATGAGCGGCAGCGTATCGCAGAAAACGAAGGGGCTTGGCGCCGTCCGCTCCGCCATAACGCGCGCGACGCTGAAAGATGTGACGATAGGCGACTGGTACTACATCCAGGACGTGAGCCTGCTGAGCGGCTACACGATAGGGGGCCGCTTCGTCTGCATAGGCTGCGGGATGATAGTGGGCGGCGAAGGGCCGTTCGGCATAGGCGAGCGCGTGTCGGTCATCAACGAAGGCGGCGGGCGGGAGGTGGCCATGTCGGCGAGCCTGACATCGAACATAGCGTACATGGTGGCCAACCACAGATATGTGGGCGGGCTGGCCGAAGGCTACGAGAGGCTCGTGAGGCGCGAGGCCGAGGGACTGCGGGCCGAGATGGGCAAGGACGTCCACATATATGGCACACGAGCCATAGAGAGCGTGAGGATAGGGCAGCGCGCTGTCATAGACGGGGCCGCCAGCCTGCGCCACGGCACCATACTCTCTGTCGAAGGGCAGGCCACTGAGGTGGGGGCAGACGTGGACGCGAGCCACTTCGTGATGGCCGAGGGCGCCAAGGTTTACGGAGGCGCGCGGCTTCGCCACTGCTTCGTGGGCCAATGCGCCACGGTGGGCGAAGGCTACTTCGCGGAGAACGTCATGGCCTTCGCCAACAGCCAGCTACTGTGCGGCGAAGGCGTGGCGTTGCTTGCCGGGCCCTACACCGTGAGCCACCACAAGTCGTCGCTGCTGATTGCCGAGAGCCTCTCGTTCTACAACGCCGGGAGCGCGACGAACAGCAGCAACCACCACTACCGCCTGGGTCCGATAGAGCAGGCCGTGATGGAACGCGGCTGCAAGACCGGCAGCGGAGCCTACGTGCTTGAACCCGCCCACATAGGCGCGTTCACGATGGTAGTGGGCCACCACAGGACACACCCCGACACGTCGCTCTTCCCCTTCTCGGTGCTCGCCGAGCGCGACGGCGAGAGCCACCTCATTGTGGCTCAGAACCTCAGGACGATAGGCTTATTCCGCGACAGCGCGAAATGGAAGAAACGCGACAAACGGGCCAGGCTCAAAGCCGACGCCATAAGCTACGACGTGCTGAACCCATTGACCGTGGGCCGGATGATGGCCGCGGTGCGCAAGATAGAGGGCGAGTGGGCCGAATCGAAAGCCGAGTTCCTGCTCGAAGGCGGCCTAAGAATCAGGCGCGCCCTGCTGCCCCGCGGCGCCAAGGCATACCGCTCGGCCATAGACCTGTACCTGGCCAAGGCGTACGCCCACGACAAGGGCGCGAGCGAGGGCCTGGAGTGCGACTGGGCGGACGTTGGCGGCCTGGTGGCCCCGCTGCCCGAGGTGAGGGCGATAGAGAAAAAAATCGCCGGCGGCGGGTATGGCAGCGTGGGCGACGTGGCCATGGCCATGGGCGAACTCGCCGGCCGTCAGCACGAGATGGCAATGCGGTGGGCCGTGGGCCAGGCCCGGGCGTGGTACGGATATACAGACACTGAGGACGACGTGAAAGACGCCATCCAGCTGGTGGCTGAGGCGTGCCACGACATAAAGGACGGGATGATGGCCGACGCCTCGCGCGAATGGGGGTCGAAGCTCAAGACAAGCTACGGGCTGGACGGAGGCGACGACGACAAGAGCGGCGACTTCAAGGCTCTGCACGGCGAGATGGAGGAGAACGCCGACATCCGCGAATGCGCAAAATACTTTGACGAGACGTGGTGACCCGCCCGGGCCGGCACTCTGAACGGCTACAAGCGAAAACGAGGGCGCGCATGGGAGTTGACCTCCCGTGCGCGCCCTCGGCTTATATGTGAAGCGGGAGCCGTACGACCGCTATACGAGATCCTCAGGCTCCATATCCTCCTCGGGATCCTCCTCCGGGTCGCCGACTGAGCCTTCGGGCTCCTGACCCTGGTTGAACGCGGCACGGACCTTGGCCTCGATCTCCTCCTGGAGCTCGACATTGTCTTTGAGGATGCGCAGCGCGGCCTCGCGGCCTTGGGCGAGCTTGGTGCCGCCGTAGGAGAACCAAGAGCCGGACTTCTTGACGATATCGAGGTTGGTGGCGAGGTCGAGAATCTCGCCCACCTTGGATATGCCCTCGCCGAAGCGGATTTCGAACTCCGTCTTGCGGAATGGGGGCGCGACCTTGTTCTTGACGACCTTGGCGCGGGTGATGTTGCCGAGGACCTCGTCGCCGTTCTTGATGGGGCTGACCTTGCGGACGTCGATACGGATGGATGCGTAGAACTTGAGGGCGTTGCCGCCGGTGGTGGTCTCGGGGTTGCCGAACATGATGCCAATCTTCTCGCGGAGCTGGTTGATGAAGATGCACGTCGTGTTGGTCTTGGCGAGGGCGCCCGTGAGCTTGCGGAGAGCCTGACTCATGAGGCGGGCGTGGAGGCCCATCTTGGCCTCGCCCATCTCGCCCTCTATCTCGGCCTTGGGCGTGAGCGCGGCGACGGAGTCGATGACGATGATATCGATGGCGGAGGAGCGGATGAGCTGCTCGGCCACTTCGAGGGCCTGCTCGCCGTTGTCGGGCTGGCTCATATAGAGGGAGTTCATATCGACCCCGAGTTTCTCGGCGTAGGTGGGGTCGAAGGCGTGCTCGGCGTCGATGAAGGCGGCTATGCCGCCGGACTTCTGGGCCTCGGCGATGGCGTGGATGGCGAGGGTCGTCTTACCGGAGGACTCCGGACCGAAGATCTCGATGATACGTCCGCGCGGGTATCCGCCCACGCCGAGGGCCATATCGAGGCCGAGCGAGCCTGTCGGGATTACCGGCACCTTCTCGACCTGGCGGTCGCCCATGCGCATGATGGTGCCCTTGCCATACGCCTTGTCAATCTTATCCATGGTCAGCTTGAGGGCTGCCATTTTCTTTGCTTTGAGATCGTCAGTATTCTCAGCCATGTTTTTATGTCTGTTATGGGATTATTGACATGTTGATTTTGGGGCGGGGGGCGCAGGAGCGTCATCGCCCGTCCGACAGTGCAAAGATAACGCCGAGGTTGCTTCATATTTTGGAGCAGCAAGGAAAAATATCGGGTGCTTTGTTGTTTTAAATTTTGAAGCAGCGGCAGGTTGGCATAAAAATAGAGGGGAGAGGAAGGGTGAAAACGGGAGAGCGCGGACACGACCAGAGGGCGCATGACGCTTGCGGGCGAGAGAAATGGGCAACTGACGACAAGCGAGGGGAGGAAGACGCAATATTTCGTGGACTCTTCGCACAATTTGCGCGAGGGAGTAGGAAAAAGAGGGGGGGGGGGAAAAGAGGTAGAATAAAAAGCCCGCCAGCCTGACGGGAGGCTGGCGGGCTGAAAGCTTTCGGAATGTCTCGCCGGGGTTAGAATACCTGATGGCCGAGGGTGACGAGCTTGGGTGTGACCTTGAGCCCGTTCTTGGCTATGTTGCCCTCATGGATCTCGAACTGGAGCTTGCCGCCGTCGGGGACGAAGGATATGCCCGCGCCTTGCGCGCACTGTCCTTTGGTGCCGGAGACGATGAGGACCTTGTTGCTGGACTGGGCCGCTATGAGCGAGCCAATCTGCGAGGCCTTGGACTCGCCGAGGTAGATGATGTCGGACTTAGGGAGGCCCGTGGCCGTAGCTGACTCCACGACCTTGACTGGCCTGTCGCCGACCTTCTTGTTGTTGACGACGGTGCGGAGCTCGGACGAGAGCGCATTGTCGCCGATGACGGCTATAACGAAGGGCTTGCCTGCGTCCTCCTGGGGCCAAGATGTGTTCTTGGCGAACTGGAAGAGGTAGAGAGCCTGAAACTTCGCCATCTGCGCGGGAGCCGCGGCGCAGAGGATGAGAGCGAAGACCAAAAGTATCAGTTTTCTCATCATGAAAGATTTAGCGATATACTGTTTTTCTGTGTGTGTTTATTCTTGCGAGGTTCAAAAATAGCTCTCGTCGTCAAAACGACCAAATGCGCGCATCGGCAAGAGAGCTTTTGGAGGCGCATAAGAGCCCGAACGGTTTCTTATAACGCAGAAAAGGAGTGGAAAGTTCCATAAGAAAGTTTAATTAATTAACGTCCCGCCAGAGGCATATTGCAAAAACGCCTACGATGTGAAGATAAATGTAAAAGCCGGCATCACGACCAATCCACTTTTTGGGGCGATTGCCCAAAACGTTGCAAACTGTGTGCCAAAGAGATAGGCGATTTAAGTGTCCACCATTAATTAACACACCAACAGATTCGAAGCAAACTTTAACAATTTTGCAGGTGAAGAAAAAAACAGAAAGGCGCACCCGAAACCAATAAAAACAGCGACAGAAATGAAACGAGTGAAGACAATAATAACTGCGGCGGCCATGACGGCGAGCCTGAGCGCGGCGACGGGGCAGAACGCCCTGCCGACCTACTTGGACCCGGCTGCCGGCACGGAGCAGAGGGTGGAGGACGCTCTGAGCCGCATGACCCTTGAAGAGAAGGTGAGGGTGATCCACGCGCAGAGCAAATTCTCATCGGCGGGAGTGCCGCGGCTCGGGCTGCCCGACTTCTGGACTGACGACGGGCCCCACGGCGTACGCCCCGACGTATTGTGGGACGAGTGGGAGCAGGCGGGACAGACGAACGACTCGTGCGTGGCGTTCCCCGCGCTGAGCTGCCTTGCCGCAACGTGGGACACCACGCTGGCCGGCCTCTACGGCGCGAGCCTTGGCGAAGAGGCCCTCTACCGCGGCAAGGACATGATACTGGGCCCGGGCGTGAACATATGCCGCACGCCGCTCGGAGGCCGCAACTTCGAGTACATGGGTGAGGACCCGTGGCTCACGAGCCGGATGGCAGTAAGCTACATCAGGGGGTTGCAGAGCAAGGGCGTCGCGGCCTGCGTGAAGCACTTCTGCCTGAACAACGACGAGGAGAACAGGTTCACGGTGAACGTAAGCGTGAGCGAAAGGGCGCTGAGGGAGATATACCTGCCGGCGTTCGAGGCCGCGGTGAAAGAGGGCGGCACATGGGGAATAATGGGGGCTTATAACCTTTACGGAAACCAGCACCTTTGCCATAACCGCCGGACCCTGGTGGAGATACTGAAAGGCGAGTGGGGATATGACGGAGTGGTGGTAAGCGACTGGGGCGGGACGCACTCCACCGAGGAGGCCGCCCGCAACGGTCTGGACATGGAGTTCGGCTCATGGACCAACGGCCTCACGGCCGGGGCGTCGAACGCATACGACAGGTATTTCCTGGCGAACGACTACCTCAAAGGATTGAAGGACGGCACGTATGACGTGGCGGAGCTCGACGACAAAGTCCGCCGCGTTCTGCGCCTCTTCTTCCGCACATCGATGCGCACGGACCGCGGCCACGGCAGCCTATGCTCCGAAGCCCACTACGCCGCCGCGCGCCGGATTGGCGACGAGGGCATAGTACTGCTAAAGAACAAGCGCGGCGCGCTGCCGCTCGACCCTGCCAAGGTGGGCAAGGTGCTGGTGGTAGGCGAGAACGCCATAAAGATGATGACCGTGGGCGGCGGCAGCTCGTCGCTCAAAGTGCAGCACGAGATATCGCCTCTTGACGGCCTCCGCGAGGCCCTTGGGGCCGACAAGGTCGACTACGCCCGCGGATATGTGGGCGACACGACGGGCGACTACAACGGAGTGACCACCGGGCAGGACCTGAGCGACAGCCGCAGTGCCGACGAACTCATAAGAGAGGCCGTGGCCAAGGCCAAGGACGCCGACGCGGTGGTGATATTCGGCGGGCTGAACAAGAGCGACTACCAGGACTGCGAAGGGCACGACCGCCTGAGCTACTCACTGCCATACGGGCAGGACGGCCTGGTGAAGGCGTTGGCCAAGGCGCACAAGCGCGTAATCTTCGTGTGCATATCGGGCAACCCCGTGGCGATGCCATGGGTGGACGACGTGGAGGCCATAGTCGAAGGCTGGTACCTCGGGTCGGAGACCGGCCACGCCTTGGCCGACGTCCTGACCGGCGCGGTGAACCCGAGCGGCAAGCTGCCATTCACATGGCCCGTGAGGCTTGAGGACGTCGCGGCGCACGCCACGGGTTCATACCCCGGCACGAAGCGCGCCGACAGCGACATTGTCGACGAGGAATATAAAGAAGGCGTATACGTGGGCTACCGCTGGGCGGACAAGCAGGGCATCAGGCCCCTCTTCGCCTTCGGTCACGGCCTGAGCTACACTACATTCCGCCTGAGCGGGGCGACCCGCACCGACGACGGCAAGGCAGCCGCCAAGACATTCAGGGTGACAGTGACCAACACGGGCGACCGCGAGGGAGCCGAGGTGGTGAAGCTCTTCATTCGCAAGGCCGACGACGGGCAAGACCACCCCGTCCGCGAGCTCAAGGACTTCAAGAAAGTGCGCCTCGCGCCCGGCGAGAGCAAGACGGTGGAGCTGAGCTACACGGGCGAGATAAGCGCCTGGACGATAGAATAGGGAAAAGGAACCGAAATACTAACCAATAACAAAACCAAAAACCAAGTCATTATGAAGATGCGAAGATTTTTGATGATGACGCTTCTCGCCACGATGGCCACGGCCGCGTGGGGACAGGACGTGGCCATTCACGGCCGCGTGGTTGACAACAGCGGGAACCCGCTCCCCGGCGTGAACATCGTGGTGGAAGGCACGACTATCGGCACCGTGACCGACATGGACGGCAACTACACACTCAACGCCCCCCGCGGAGCGAACGTCGTGTACACCTTCATCGGCTTCAACGAGAGCACGGTGACCATGGAGGACGGCAAGACCCAGTACGACGTCACACTTGAGGACGAGAGCATAAACCTCGGCGACGTGGTGGTCGTGGGCTACGGCGTGCAGAAGAAGAGCGTCGTGACGGCCTCCATAGCCAAGGTGAGTGCCGACGACCTTAGCGGCACGACACCTGTGAGGATTGACAACGCGCTGAAGGGCATGGCCTCGGGCGTGACCGTCACGTCGGCGAGCGGCCAGCCTGGAGCGGCGTCGCAGATACGAATCCGCGGCATCGGCACCATCAACAACTCGGACCCTCTGTACATTGTGGACGGGATGCCGATTGAGGGCGGGATAGACTACCTGAACCCGTCGGACATCGAGAGCATAGAGGTGCTGAAGGACGCCGCCTCGGGCGCCATATACGGAACGCGCGCCGCCAACGGCGTCATCATGGTCACGACCAAGGGCGGCCAGAAGGGCAAGGTGACGGTTAACTACAGCTTCACGGGCGGGATATCGAACCCGTGGAAGCACCGCGACGTGCTGAACGCGACGGAGTACGCCGTGATGATGAACGAGGGGCTCGTGAACGCTGGCGAGGCCATCAAATACGCCGACCCCTACTCACTGGGCGAGGGCACGGACTGGCAGGACGAAGTGTTCAACGACAACGCCCCGAGCCAGACACACGAGCTTAGCATAAGCGGCGCGTCGGACAAGGTGAACTACTACATCTCGATGGGCTACAACCATCAGGAGGGCATCATAGGCGGCAATTACGACCGCTCGAACTACCGCCGCCTGACGCTCAGAAGCAACACCACCTACACCCTCTTCGACGACACGAAGGAGCGCGGATTCCTGAACAAGATGGAGCTTGGGGCGAACATATCGTACGCCCGAATCCACAGCAAGAGCATCGACGCGAACTCGCAGTGGGGCTCGGTGCTTGGCTCGGCCCTCTACCTGTCGCCGATCCTCACGCCGACCGTCGAGGGCGAGGAGGCCAAGGCCCAGGCTGACAAATACGGCGCGGAGTACATGCTCTATGACGGCGCGGGCAGGATGTACACCATCCCCGGCTCGACGTATCAGGAGATGAACAACCCTCTGGCCATGCTCAGCCTGCCGGGCGACGACAACTGGAGCCACAAGTTCGTGGCCAACCTCACGGCGGACCTGACCATAGGCTGGGGACTGAAATACCGCTTCAGCTATGGCGCCGACCTCTCATTCTGGGGAGTGGACGGCTACACGCCGCTCTACTACCTCTCGGGCAACAACCGCGCCACCATAACGAGCGCGAAGCAGAGCAGCGACCGCGGCACTGTATGGCAGGTTGAGAACGTCTTGACATGGGACAAGCAGTTCGGCGGCCACAGCGTGAACCTGGTCCTTGGCCAGAGCGCGATGCAGAACACGGGCAAGACCCTGAGCGGCAGCGTCCAGAACCTGAAGGACATGAGCAAGCCCTACATGAACAACAGCTCGGCAGAGCAGAGCCGCGGCGAGATGAGCGCCAGCGGCGGCCCGAGCAACGAGCACACCCTCAGCTCCTACTTCGTCCGCGGCTCGTATAACTACGACGAGCGATACATGGCGCAGGTGACGGTACGACGCGACGGCAGCTCGCGCTTCGGCTCGAACAACCGCTACGCCACCTTCCCCTCCTTCTCTCTGGGCTGGAACGTGCTGAACGAGCCCTACGTAGAGGCACCGGAGTGGCTGACGAACGTCAAGGTACGCGGCAGCTGGGGTAAGAACGGCAACGACAACATAGGCGACTTCACGTACGCGGCGTGGACCTCGGGCCCGAGCAACAGCGTCTTCGGCAAGGACGAGAACGTCGTGAACGGCGTGCAGGCCGGCGCGCTGGCCAACCCCGACCTCAAGTGGGAGGAGAGCATCCAGACGGACCTTGGCCTCGACCTCGGCTTCCTGAGCAACGCGCTCAACTTCAGCTTCGACTGGTATAAGAAGAAGACCTCGGGCATGATTATCGAGATGCCTATCCCGAACTACGTGGGTGCCGACGCCCCGCTGGGCAATGTGGGCGACATGGAGAACACTGGTATAGAGATTGAGCTGAGCTACAAGTGGAACGCAGGCCCCGTGAAGATGCACGCCAAGGGCAACGCCTCCTTCCTGAAGAACACGCTGACGAACCTCGGCAACACGTCGGGCTACCTTGAGCTTGACGAGATGCAGAACACTGGCACCATAACCCGCGCGTCGAACGACGAGCCGTTCCCCTACTTCTACGGCTACAAGACGGCTGGCATCTTCCAGACTCAGGCCGAGGTGGAGGCCTACAAGAACAGCAAGGGCGAGCTTATCCAGCCCGACGCCGTGGCGGGCGACGTGCGCTTCGTCGACATCGACGGCGACGGGGCGATAACGGCGGCCGACCGCACGAAGATAGGCAAGGGAATGCCCGACTGGACCTACGGCCTGACGATAGGCGCCGAGTGGAACGGGATAGACTTCATGGCCCTCTTCCAGGGCACCGCAGGCAACGACATCTATGACGCCACGCGGCGCACGGACGTACGCCCGGCCAACCTGCCGAGCTACATGCTGAACCGCTGGACGGGCGAAGGCACGTCGAACAAGTACCCCCGCTACGTGGTGGGCGACTCGAAGAACTGGCAGAGCTCGGACCTCTACGTGACCGACGGCAGCTACTTCCGCCTGAAGAACATCCAGCTTGGCTACACGATACCGCGCGACATTACGATGAAGGCCCACATTGACCACATGCGCGTCTTCGTAGGGGCTGAGAACCTGCTGACCCTGACCAAGTACGCTGGCTTCGACCCCGAGATATCGTCGGGCGGCACGTCGCTTGGCGTCGACTACGGCGTATATCCGCAGAGCCGGACGTTCAACTTCGGCGTCAACGTGAGCTTCTAAGCCATTGAGAGTGAGAGATAACCATCTTACCAACCAACAGAACAAGATGTTATGAAAACGACATTCAGATATAGCGTTGTGGCCGCCCTTGGAGCGGTGAGCGGCCTGGGGCTGTCGGCATGCTCCGACGACTTCCTGGAAGTGACCCCTCCGGACAAGGCCACCCTTGAGGAGTACTTCAGCACGTACGACCACGTGATGGAGGCCGTGGTCTCGACCTACAACCCGATGAGGAACTACGACTGGAACAACTCGCAGTACTGCCCACTGCCCCTCTGCGCCGACGTCATGGGCGACGACATATGGGTGGGCGGCTCGAGCAGCTCGGACAACCAGCACCTGCACAAGATGTTCAACTTCACGAGCACGCAGAACTCCTCGGACGCCCTGACGGGCATCTGGGACCAGAGCTACAAGGGCGTGCGCAACGCCAACGACGTGCTGACCTACGTGGAGTGGGCTAAGGGCAAGATGACCGACGAGCAGCATGCGGAGATAGACGCCGAGGTGCGTGTGCTGCGCGCCTTCTACTACAACCAGTTGTGGAAGTACTACGGCAACATTCCGTTCTATATGACGAACCTCTCGTCGCCCTACATTGGCGAGCAGAAGGGGCATGACGAAGTGTACGCCGCCGTCATAGGGGACCTGGAGAAGGCCATAGACAGCAACGCCCTGCCCCTGGTGTGGGACACGGAGAACACGGGCCGCGTGAGCCAGGCCATGGCCTACATGCTCTACGCCGAGATGGTGATGTACCAGGAGGACGAGAGCCGCTACGGCAAGGCCCTTGGCTACATGGGCGAGATAATAGGCAGCGGGAAGTATGACCTCGCGGCCGACTACGCCGGCATCTTCCTTGAGAGCGGCGAGTGGAGCCAGGAGAGCATATTCGAGATATGCTACAAGGACGACGGCGCGGTCCGCTCATGGGGCGACGGCTACGTCAACGCCGGCGGCACCATCTACCCGCGCATCATAGGCCCGAGCGGCGGAGTGGCAGCCGACGGCGTGGACAACGGATGGGGCTTCGAGCCTGTCAGGGAGGAGACCTACGACATGTTCGAGGACGGCGACGCACGCCGCGACGCCACCATCTACGACGCCCGCAAGGCCGACTACACCAAGCGCTACCAGGACACGGGCCTCTGGCTGAAGAAGTACCTGCCCTACACGGCCAACAACGCCGACCAGAAGGCCGACGGCGACCTTAACTTCAACAACAACCTCCGCGTCTACCGTTACGCCGAGACACTCCTCAACGCCGCCGAGCTGATCCTCCGCACGGGCGGCAACGCGGCCGACGCCAAGGAGTACCTCAACAAGGTGCACCACCGCTCGGGCCTGACCGACAACAAGGAGGCCACGATCGACAACATCCTGGCCGAGAGGCGACTGGAGTTCGTAGGCGAGGGCAAGCGCTACTGGGACCTCGTCCGCACGGGCAACGCCGCCACGACCCTCGTCCCCGACTCGTACGGCTACCGCACGAACACGTGGACCGAGAGCAAGAAGTACCTGCCCATCCCGCTGAGCGAGATTGACGCCTCGCAGGGCACACTGAAGCAGAACAACTACTAAAAACGAGGAAGCGATATGAAAGCTAAGATATACATGGCTGCGCTGGCGGCTCTGAGCCTTGCCGCATGCAGCCCCGAGGACTATGACAGCGTGAGCGAGGGCGGCCTGCCCGTGGCCAGCGAGGCCAAGGTGAGCTGCTCGGTGGACGACGAGACGAACACCGTCACCCTCACCATGGACGGGCGCGACCAGTACGTCATGTGGTACATGCCCGTAGACGGTAAGGAGATAACCAAGAACCCCGTCTACTCGACGAAGAACCCGCTGACGAAGATATGGACGTCGGCCGGCGACTACACCGTCTTCTACCGCATTGGCAACAAGAACGGCCTGTCGCAGGGAATGGGCCAGGTGAGCTTCAGCATAAAGAACTCGCTGACCAACTACGACGAGCTCTACGCCAAGCTCTGCGGCAAAGAGTGGCGCGTGGACAACACGGAGAAAGGCCACCTGGGCTGCGGTCCTGCCGGCTCCGACGGCACGGAGTGGTGGACGGCCGCCCCCAACGAGAAGAAGGACTTCGGCCTCTACGACGACCGCCTGACGTTCACGGCCGACGGCGGCTACACCTACGACCCGGGCGCGGGCGGCACGGTGCTCGTGAACAAGGGATGCACGGTGTTCGCGGGCGACGGCAGCGGCGACGACTTCACGGCCGCCGTGGAGAGGCAGGAGGCCAGCTACTCGCTGACGACGGAGGGCGAGAGCATCTACCTCACCTTCCCCGCCAAGACCCTCTTCCCCTACATCATAGAGGACGCGGCGTATAACGACGGGCTGCGGCTGAGGATAGAGAGCCTGACCGGCTCGAAGCTCGTGCTCGTGTACGACAACGGCGACATCGCATGGCACTTCATCCTGACCTCGGGCAGCGTAGGCTTCCAGGGCTTCACGGCCGGGAGCGACTGCAACCTGTGGAAGGGCTGCACGTACACCAACGAGTTCTACTATGCGCCCGGCTGGGCCCAGATTGCCAACCCCGACCTCGTGGCCGACGGCAACAGCTACACCCTGACCCTGCCCGAGGCCACGACGGAGCAGTGGCAATGCCAAGTGGGCTTCGTGACGGACATGGCGACCACGGTATCGGCAAACTATGACTTCTCGATGAAACTCTCGTCGGCCACCACAGACATTGGCGGCGTGACGATCAAGCTCCAGAAGGAGGGCGACAACGACCTGTTCTACTTCGTGGAGAGGGTCGACCTCAAGGCCGGCGAGGACTACGTCTTCTACCGGAGCGACATGGCGGGCCTGGACATGGACAAGGTGAAGCTCATGCTCGACTTTGGCGGCGCGCCAGCCAACTCGAAGGTCAACGTCTACGACATCTGCCTCCAGGAGCACAAGTGCGACGGCGTGGAGGCCCCAGCCGAGGATGAGGACAAGACCGTCTACACCTACGACAGCGAGAGCAACATATGGAAAGTGAACATCGACGACAAGGGCGACGACGCCTTCACGACGGAGTTCTACTACGCTCCGAACTGGAGTCAGATTGACGACCCCGACTTCGCAAAGGACGGCGGCAAATATACCGTAGGGCTAGCAGAGCAGTGCTTTGAGAAGTGGCAGGCCCAAGTGAAGATAAAGACCGGCATAGCCTGCGAGGCGGAGACGGAGTACGACTTCTCGTGCAAGATGACGGCCACGAAGGACATAAAAGGCGTTACCATAAAGCTGACCGACACGGCGGACGACGGCAACTTCTTCTTCGAGGAGCAGTATGACCTGCCGGCGGGCGACGAAGTCCAGGCCAAAATCCCAGCCAAGGTGCTTAAAGTCGGCGCAGCGGCAGCCATGAGCCTCGTGTTCGACTTCGGCACGACCCCGGCCGACGAGAAGGTGGAAATATATGACATAGTGCTCCAGAAGACGGCCAAGTAATGACGTCCCACCTCATAAAACGAAAACATGATGAGCAAGACAATGATATTGACAACCATCGCGGCCGCATGCGCCGTGAGCCTCGCCACGGGCTGTGACGACGACAAGGACATAAGCTACGCAGGCCCCGAGACGATAACCCTGAGCGAGAAGACTGTGGGCATCGCCCCCGAGGGCGGCACGGACACCATCCACGTCGCGAGCAGCCACGAGTTCGCCGTCTACACCGCCGACGAGTGGCTTAGCGTAAGCCCGACGAACAGCGTAGGCAAGGAGGGCGACATCGTGATAACGGCCGAGGCCAACGAGGGCAGCGAGGCCCGTAAGGGCTCCGTCACCATCTGGTCGGGCGGCTCGAGGGAGAGCATAAGCGTGGAGCAGGATCCGAAGCCCGCCACACCGCCCGCCGAGGACGAGGACATCAAATGCCCCATCGAGGGCTACAGCCTCGTATGGCACGACGAGTTCGACGGCGACAAGCTCAGCCAGGACTGGACGTGCGCCACGGGCAAGGGCGACAACGGATGGGGTAACAACGAACTCCAGTACTACACCTCCGCTAACGCCACCGTCGCCGACGGCAAGCTGACCATAACCCTGGCCGACGAGGGCGGGACGGTCAAGAGCTCGCGCATATACGGCAAGGTGGACACCGGCTGGAAGTACTGCTACATAGAGGCGCGGATGAAGCTGCCCACAGGCAAGGGCACGTGGCCCGCCTTTTGGATGATGCCCGTCAACTTCACGGGCTGGCCCGCCGACGGCGAGATAGACATAATGGAGCAGGTGGGCTACAACCCGAACGTCATCTACTCGACCATCCACTGCAACAAGTATAACAACACCGGCACGAGCATCGAGGGCAACAACCTGACAGTGGCCACGGCTCAGACCGAGTTCCACACCTACGCTCTGGAATGGGACGCCGACCACATGACCTTCTACGCCGACGGCACTGAGATCCACACCTACGAGAACGACGGCACGGGCCGCGACGCATGGCCCTTCGATGCCGCCTTCTACCCCATCATCAACCTCGCATGGGGCGGTGCATGGGGCGGAGCGCAGGGCATCGACGCGAGCTGCCTGCCCGCCACGCTCGAAGTGGACTACGTCCGCGTATTCCAAAAGGACTAAGCGGAGCTGCCTCTGAGACGGAGGCGCGGCCAAGGCCCGGGACGACGCCCGGCCGGGCTGCGCCCCCGCCTTTTACTACCCCGCCCCACCCGCCACAAGCACGGGCCGGCGGGCCAAAAAGACACGACAAGCAACAACAATCAAGCATAGCAGAATGAAAACTAAAGCATTAGCCTTGGCAGCCGCCGCAACAATCCTCGCGGCGTGCCAAGAGTCCGACAAGGTCGACATCCTGATGAGCCAGATGACGACAGAGGAGAAGATTGGGCAGCTGAACCTGCTGCCTGGCGGCGACATAACGACCGGCGCCGTGATGAACTCTCCCCTTGCCGAGAAGGTTAAGGCCGGGGAGCTTGGCGCCGTGCTGAACGTCAAGGGCGTGGATAAGATACGCGAGCTACAGCGCGTGGCGGTGGAGGAGAGCCGCCTGGGCATCCCTCTGCTCTTCGGGCAGGACGTCATCCACGGCTACGAGACAGTCTTCCCCCTGCCCTTCGCCCAGGCGTGCAGCTGGGACACGGCCCTTGTCCGCCTGAGCGCGTCGGTGGCGGCCAACGAGGCCACGGCGACGGGCATCAACTGGGTCTACTCGCCCATGGTCGACGTCAACACCGACCCCCGCTGGGGGCGTGCGAGCGAGGGCGCTGGCGAGGACCCCTTCCTGGCCGGCGAGATGGGCGCGGCCATGATTAGCGGGTATCAGGGCGACTGGGGCGCGCGGAACGCCATGGCATGCCTGAAGCACTTCGCCCTCTACGGGGCGAGCGAGGCCGGAAGGGACTATAACATGGTGGACATGAGCCGCGTGAGGATGTACAACCAGTACTTCGCCCCGTACAAGCGGTGCGCGGAGGCGGGCGCGGGCTCCGTCATGACCTCGTTCAACCTGGTGGAGGGCATCCCCGCCACGGGCAACAAGTGGCTCGTGGACGACGTGCTGCGCGGCGAGTGGGGCTTCGACGGATTCGTGGTGACGGACTACGGCTCGATAAACGAGATGGGCGTATACGGCGTGGGCGACCAGCAGAGCAACGCCGCCCAGGCCCTGAGGGCCGGCACTGACATGGACATGTGCTCCGAGGCCTTCGTGGCCCAGCTCAAGAAGTGCCTTGACGAGGGACGGGTGACGATGGAGGACATCGACCGCGCGTGCCGCCGAGTGCTCAAAGCCAAGGAGAGGCTCGGCCTGCTCGACGACCCGTACCGCTTCTGCGACACCGTCCGGGAGAAGGGCGACCTCTACACGACGGCCAACCGCTCAATTGCCCGCCAGATGGCCACGGAGAGCTTCGTCCTCCTTAAGAACGAGGGCGGGATTCTGCCCCTGAAGGCCGAGGGCACGATAGCCCTCATAGGCCCGCTCGCGAACACGCGCAACAACCTGCCCGGCTCGTGGTCGACGGGCGACGACGTTGAGAAATACTCCACCCTGCTGGAGGTCATGCGCCGCCGCACGGAGGGCAAGGCCACCATACTCTACGCCCAGGGCAGCAACATATATGACAGCGAGGAGCAGCAGAAGGAGGTCGAGTTCGGCCGCCCGATAGAGAGGGTGGACAAAGAGGCCGCCCTGACCGAGGCCATCAACGTGGCCAAGCGCGCCGACGTGGTGGTGCTGGCCCTTGGCGAGATGGCGGAGATGAGCGGCGAATGCGCCTCGCGCTCCGACCTGACCATGCCCGACGCGGAGATGGACCTTATGAAGGCCATAGCGTGGACCGGCAAGCCCGTGGTGCTGCTCAACTACTCGGGCCGCCCGACAGTGCTCACATGGGAGAATGAGAACGTGAGCGCCATAATGAACGTATGGTTCGCCGGGTCGGAAACGGGCGATGCCGTGTGCGACGTCCTGTTCGGCGACGTGTGTCCATCGGGCAAGCTCGTGGCCTCGATGCCCCAGAGCGTCGGCCAGTTGCCGCTCTACTATAACCACACGATGACGGGCCGCCCCGTGCCTGACGGCGCGGACAGGTTCTACAAGTACCTGTCGAACTACATGGACGTGCGCAACGACCCGCTCTACCCCTTCGGCTACGGACTGAGCTACACGACGTTCGACTACTCCGACATCTCTCTGAGCAAGAGCGAGATGAGGGACGGCGAGACAATCACGGCCAGCGTGACCGTGACGAACAGCGGACAGCGCGACGCCGACGAGGTTGTCCAGCTCTACCTGCGCGACGTGTCGGCCTCGATAGCCCGCCCCGTGAAGGAGCTCAAGGGCTTCCGCCGCATCCACCTGAAGGCGGGCGAGAGCCAGACGGTGAGCTTCGAGATCACTCGCCCGATGCTCGAGTTCTACAACAACGACCTCAAGCTCGTGGCCGAGCCTGGCGAGTTCGTGGCCATGACAGGACCCGACAGCCAGAGGGTGAGCGCGGCCAGCTTCACGTATAGGAAGTAGCCCGCCGCGAGAGCGCGGTGTAAGGGATGCCGGCGCACGAGGATTGAGAGGTCTTCGCGCGCCGGCTTTTTTGCATACCCTTCGTTTCTCTCGCTCGGCAGAGCAAACAAGTTTCCTCTGCGCTCGCTTAACCGAAACGTTGGATTTCATCCTTCGTTTCTCTCGCTCGGCAGAGCAAACAAGTTCCCTCTGCTCTCGCTTAACCGAAACGTTGGGCATTTTTGAAGTATATTTGCGGGGAGACAAAGAAAGGAATAGAGATGAGAATGACGGAATACCAGTCAGAGTTCGCCAACATGTTCACAGGCAACGACCGGGCTTATGTGACCAACCGTGAGGCCATTAGCGGCAAGGGCACTTTGCAAGGCCTGGTCAGCCAGTCTGTAGCCTCGTCGATGGAGGAGTTCCTCAAAGGGAAAGACCGCAAGGACATTGAGATGGACATTCCGTTCCCGCCCCCCACCCACCCCGACTTCCGGTTCATTGACCTTTTCGCTGGCATAGGCGGATTCAGGATAGCCGCCCAGCGCGCAGGCGGGGAATGCGTCTTTTCCTCGGAGTTCAACCCTCATGCGCAAGCTGTCTATGAAAAGAACTACGGCGACTACCCGTTCGGCGACATAAAGGGCATCCCGGCGCAAGGCGTGCCGGCGCATGACCTCCTGACTGCCGGATTCCCGTGCCAGCCCTTCAGCATATCGGGCAAGATGAAGGGCTTCGAGGACACGCGGGGCACGCTTATCTATGAAGTCTTCAGGATAGCGGCGGAGAAAAAGCCGAAGGTGATACTGCTCGAAAACGTAAAGCAGCTCGTTTATCACGACAAGGGGAACACCCTGTCGACAATACTAAAGGGCCTGGAGAACCTGGGCTACAAACCGACGTGGAAAGTACTCAACGCCTCCGACTTCGGAGTGCCACAAAACAGGGAGAGGATAATAATAGTCGCCAACAAGGACAGGGTATTCGACTTCTCAAAGGTCGAGACATTGCCGCGAAAGACTATAAGGGACATTGCGGACACCGACAGCTCGAAGTTCGAGTATCTTGACGAGCCGTACACATTGCTGAACGATGTGAGGCCTCAGGCCTCGGGTCTGCTCTTTGTCGGATACAGGAACAAGAACATCCGGAAAAACGGCATAAGGCCGGGGACTGAGCACCTGTCCCGCGTACACAAGCAGCCCAACAGAATATACTCGATAGACGGCATCCACCCGGCTCTGCCGTCACAAGAGACATCGGGGCGATTCTGGGTTCTGGATGGCGACAGGGTCCGCAAACTGACGATAGACGAATGCTACCGCCTCATGGGCTTCCCTGAGAATTTCATAAAAGACAAGAGCCTTGGCGACGAGTATAAGCAGTGCGGAAACTCAGTATGCGTCCCGATGATTGAGGCCATCGTAAAACAGATAAAGAACTCCCTGGTGTCGGGCGATTGACAAAATCCCAGACCACTGGGGCTGCCGGATGTCGCCGGCTTATTTTTGCGTTCATCTGGGAACACTGCGCGGCGTCTGGACGTAGACTGAGAGGGAAACCGTAAAAAACCTCAGACTATGAAAATGCTGTCGATACGCCAGCCTTGGGCCTCGCTCATCTGCGCGGGCATAAAGGATGTGGAGAACCGCTCGTGGAACGCGAGGCACCGCGGCAGGATGCTGATCCACGCATCGAGCTACAAATGCCCAAAGGATGTGGCGTATATGCTCCCACTGGAGATGAGCAACATGCTCGTAAACGAAGAGACGTTCGGGAATATCGACATTGAGACGTGGCCTACGAGCGCAATAATAGGCTACGTCGACCTCACGGGCTGCGTGGAGGGGGACTACGACTCCATCTGGGCGGACCCGGGGAGCGTGAAGCTCGTGCTGGAGAACGCCTACATGTTCGACAAGCCCATAACGGGCATCAAGGGCAAACTCAACATCTTCGAGTACGACATCGACGAGAGTGCGCTTTCCCCCGCTCACAAGGTGGAGAGGCGATCCCCGCACTTCGAGGGCGGCGAACTCGTAGTCCCGCTCAACAATGAGCTATGGCAAGGCGCCGCCAATATCGAGAAGCCCAACACACTGTCTCTCTACAACACGGATAAGGTCACAGACCTGTTCTATGAGACAGACAAGAAGACGGGCAAAGAGACATGCAAGAAGCTCAGCGACGTGGAGTCCGTACGTTTTGTGGCGAAGGACGGGCGTGAGCAGACATATAAGCTCCTGAGCATCGCGCCTGGCATATTGGAAGACGAGGAGGGCACCCCCATCAAGGTGCCGAACCTCAGCGGTGAGGAACGCGAACTGAGGGTCACGGAGATAAGATTTGAGTGACAAGCCGCAGGACGGCAAAGAATAAGCCGGCGCACGTGAGCTACGTGTTCACGCGCGCCGGCTTTATTATCACGTTGGGCTTCGCCCTTCGTTTCTCCCGCTCGGCACAGCAAACAAGTTTGCTCTGCGCTCGCTTAACCGAAACGTTTTTCTTCCGCAGCCCGCAGGCTGTCAGATGTTGATGGCCTTGACACGCTCCTCGAAGTCGTCCTTGGGGCAGGCGGCGGCTTTCTTTATCTGGGCGCGGTAGTTGTAGATGGTGTTGACGCTGTAGTGGAGAATCTCGCAAATCTGGCCGCTGTCGGTGATGCCGAGGCGGATGAGGGCGAAGATTCGCATCTGCGTGTTGAGCCGGCCTGGGGCGGAGGGCGTCTGGCGGCCCTCGGGTGTGAGGAGGGCGTTGAACTGGCTGACGAAGTCGGGGTAGAGGTGGAGGAACGCCGCGTCGAAGTTGGCGTAGAGCTCGTCCATCTCGTCGGTGTCAAAGTCATCGCCACGGGTCAGTGCCTTTATCTCAGTCCACTTGCCCGCCATTGCCATAGTCTTAATCTTTAGGCGTAGCGACTGGAGGCGGTCGACATAGAGCGAGCAGAGCTTCATGAAGCGCCCGACGTACTCCTCCTTGACCTTATTGGCCTCCAGGAGCTGACTGTTGAGCGTCTTTCGCTGCATATTGAGGAAAGAGAGCTGGCTGTTGCTCTCGACGAGCTCGTTGTTGACGCTCGTCAGGTCGCTATTGGAGCGCGCGAGGCGGTCCTTGGCCTCGCGGAGGGCGTTGCGCTGCCTGCCGAGGAAGAATACAGCGGCGAGGAGGAAGAAGGAGAGCACGCATATCCACTTGATGGTCAGCCGGAGGCCGTCTTGCGAAGCCTCGTTGGCCTCCTTATACCGCTGCGCGATGCGCGTCATGAGCGGGGATAGCGACGAGAGCCTCTGACGGCTGCCGAACCGCTCGGCGCAGTCGCTCGTGTAGCAAATATAGCGGTAGGCGCGGTTGATGTCTCCCTTGACCATAAGCTGGTTGGCCATCTCCTGAAGGGCGCCCTGGTCCATGACGCCATTGCGGATGTCGGCGATGATGGCCTCGCCAAGCCATATGAGCATATTGGTGGTGTCGCCACGGTTGCCGAACTCATAGAAACGGTAGAGAGCCACGAGGGCGAAGGCGTGGCTGCCCCTCTCGGTGGACTTGAGCCACTCGTTGTTGACCGCCATGGAGGCCACCGTGTCGTGTGCGTCCATGGCCGTCTGCTCCTTCATCTGGAAATACTCGGGGCTGCGACGGTCGGCCTCGGCGAGAATCCGCTGGCGATATTGCCAGGCGAGGATGCCGTAGCTGCCGTTCTTCTCGGCCAAGGGGGTGTAGAAAGCTACCTCGCCGCAGACGTGGGCCATGGCGAAGTAGTACTGGATGAGGGCGTCGCGGCTGACGCCGACCGTATCGATGGAACGGAGGATCTCGAGGCTCTCGACGTAGGCCCCGGTGTTGGAGCATAGCTGCGCCTTTCGCGCGGCGCATTTGGCCACGAGGCTGCGGTCGCCGAGGTTGCGCGCCGCCTCGATGCTGACGTCGAGGAAATGGAGTGCGGAGTCCTTCTCAAGGGGCTTATACTCCTCGTAGAGGCTGTATGCTATGTCGTAGCGCGACTGATCGGTCTGGGCCTTGGCGAAAGCCGACCTGAGGATCTGCACGGCATCGGCCTTGCGGACCTCGAAGTCCTTGGAGTCGTCAATAGCCTTGTCGACCGCACGGAGCGTGGCGGCGACGCTTTCATCGTAGACTACTGCGGCCTGCTCCCCCTCGGCGCACGAGAAGAGGGCAAGGCAAGAAAGAAATATGGACGAGGGAATAGCCTTTAACCACATTTTGCATTCGTTTGTGAATGTAAAGATAGCTATTTTCTCTTTTTCAATTATGCGACGGCAAAAAATGGAACGTTTCGGCTGAGCGAGCGCAGAGGAAACTTGTTTGCTCTGCCGAGCGAGAGAAACGAAGGATGAAATCCAACGTTTTGGCTGAGTGAGCGCAGAGCAAACGCGTTAGCTCTGCCGAGCGTGAGAAACGAAGTGCGAAGCCCAGCATTCGCCTCCGGCTATCCGGCATTCAAGTCGTCGACGAGCGACGCCGCCCCGCCCGCACCCTTGCGGGAGACCTCAGCCTGCCACGTCATGACGTGCGAGAGGGCGAGCATATTGGCATGCCACCGACGGCGCCTCATGGGGTCGGCCATAATGGACTCGACGGCCTCGGCGACAGAGTCGGACGAGAGCGTATCGACGCAAAGGCCGACATCCTCTCCCTCGACGATGCGCGCGACCTCGGGCAAACGGTTGGCGAGGATGGGCAGCCCCGCCTGGATAAAGTCGAAGATGCGGTTGGGGAGGGCGTAATACTGGTTGAGGCTGATGTTCTTCATCATGACGAGACCAAGGTCGGCCGCCGCCATATAGGGCGCAAGCCTGTCGAACGGGACACGCCCCACGAACTCCACGCGGTCCGCCACGCCAAGGTCGGCCGCCATCCGCCGCACGGCGGGCATGACATCGCCGTCGCCCACCACCACGAGGCGACACCCTTTGAGCCTCGGGAGGGCCGCAATGGCCTCCTCGACGCCACGGCCCACATTGACAGCCCCCTGATAGAGCAGCGTGAAAGGCCGCCCGGGCCCACTTGGCAGCTCGACAGGCGCAAGGGCGCGACCCGCGAGAGGCACGTTGCGCACGACGCGGAACGCCGCACCATAGCGCCGGGCGAAGACATCGGCAATGGATTGGCACACCGTGACGCGGATGTCAGTCGGGCGCATCCGCGGCACGCAGAAATCCTGCAAAGCCCACCAGACCCTCTTGACGAAAGGCTTGCCGGCAATCTCCGGCACCTCGGGGAAAAGCTCGTGGCTGTCGAACATGAGCCGCGAGCCCCTGATCCGCGAGCCGAGCAGGCAACCCGGCAGCGTGTCGAGGTCGATGGCCACGATGAGGTCCGCCCGGCGGTGGATGAGCAGATGGAGTGCGAGACGGATGTTAAGCTCGGCGTAGAAGAGGGGCCCGCGCCAGAAGAGAAAACGCATATAGTGGACGCCATGCGCCGAGGCCCGGCGCTCATGCGGGTGGCTGCGCCCCAGAAGCGAGACCTCGTAGCCGCAGTCGGTGAGGGTCCGCCTCATCTTCTCGATGCGATAGTCGGTCGTGAAGTTGCTTTGCGAGCATATGACGGCCCGGCGCGTCGTTTTCTTTGTCATAATCTCCAGATGTTTAGGCCTTCGGGGTCGGCAATGACTCCGTATACGTCGGCCACGGGGGCGGAGGCCGCCAGATGGGGGCGGAGAGAGGCCGAGCTGGCGAAACAGGAATGTGGCGCGGCAATGATGGCCGCATCGTAGACACCCACGGGGCTGTCGAGAGGCTCGAAGCCGTAGAGCCTCACGGAGTCGGGCTTCGAGGCCAGGGGGTCGACGATGTCGACATCCTCAAGCCCGAAGGACCGCAGCTCGGCAATGATGCTCGGGACGCGCGAATTGCGCACATCGGCCACATCGGCCTTGAAGGCCAGCCCGAGGATGAGGACACGGAGCCCCGGCAGCGAGCCGCGGGACGCGAGGAGCATCTTGACGACATGGCGAGCCACATGCGGGCCCATGGACTCATTGACCTCACGCGCGGCCTCCATGACCCTCGTCGGGCACCCCAGGCGGCGCGCCTCGGCGATGAGGTAGTAGGGGTCGACACCTATGCAATGGCCGCCCACGAGGCCGGGCGTGAAAGGCATGAAGTTCCACTTGGTGGCCGCGGCGCGGACCACGGCCCGGGTGTCGATGCCGAGGCTGTCCATTATGAGGGCGAACTCGTTGACGAGGGCTATATTGACGTCGCGCTGCGTATTCTCAAGAATCTTGGCGGCCTCGGCCTCCATGATGGAGCCGGCGCGATAGACGCCGGCCTCTGCCACGAGCTCGTAGACGCCCGCGACGCGGGCGAGAGCCTCGGGCGTGCGCGCCGCCACAACCTTGGTGACGGTGGCGAGGGTGTGCTCACTGTCGCCAGGGTTGACGCGCTCGGGGCTGTAGGCGAGGTCGAAGTCGGAATCGACCGTGAGGCCCGACTCCCCCTCAAGGATGGGCAGGCACTCACGCTCGGTGCAGCCCGGGTGGACTGAGCTCTCGATGACCACCGTGTCGCCCTTCTTGAGATGGCGGCCGACAGTGCGGATGGCGGAGAAGAGGGGCGAGAGGTCCGGCGTGAGGTCAGTGTGGACGGGCGTGGGGGCTGCCACGATGTGGAAACATGCCGAAGAGAGGCGCGAGGGGTCGGACGTGAGCTCGACACTGGCGGCGGAGACCTCGGGATTTGCATGAAGGGCGGCTATGCGCTCCGCCGATATGTCGTAGCCCACCACGCGCACTTTGCGGGCGAAGGCAAGGGCAAGCGGCAGCCCGACATAGCCGAGTCCGCAGACTGAAATCACAAGTCGCTCCGATTCTGTCATTAGAAAATAGTCAACACAGTTTGCGGCTATAGTCGCCCTTGCGGAAAGAGTAGACCCGCTCAATAAGCTCCGTCACGGCCGCCCCGTCGGGCAGCGTGGCAGACGGCTCCGCACCACGGAGAAGCACGTCGGCGAGGTTCTGGAACACGAGGGCATGGTTGGCCGCCGAACCCTTATAGCCGCCATAGTCGTTGGCCACGGGCGCGGGGCCGAAATCGGGCACGGACACGCCCGGGGCTTGAAGATATTGCAGCTCACTCATATAGGTGCCGCCCATACGGAGGCCGCCACGAGTGCCGACGAGGGTCATGCTGCACTCGAAATTCTCGACCGGCGTGACAGTGGAATAGGAGAACGAGCCGATGGCCTTGTCGCGCCTCGTGCGGAAGAGGAAGGCGCCCGTATCCTCAAAATCGGTAAGGCTCTGATGCGTGAAATCGTCGAAGTCGGCCGACAGGACGTCCACCGGGCCCACGAGCCAGAGGAGCAGGTCGAGGAAATGGGAGTATTGCGTAAAGAGCGTGCCGCCGTCTATCCGTCCGTCGCCGTGCCACCCGCCCGGCTTGTAGTATCGCTCGTCGCGGTTCCAGAAGCAGCTGATCACCACCGATGTGAGTTGCCCGAGCTTGCCGCCCCTCACCACGTCGGCGAGCCACCGCACAGTGGGCGTAAGCCTGTTCTGGAAGACGCAGAAGAGCCTTGCCGCCGACCCGCTCTCGGCCTTGCGCAGCCGCTCGATGTCTGCGGAGCAGAGGGCGAGCGGCTTCTCGACGAGGGCGTTGACGCCGCGGGCGAGAGCCATGGAGGCGAGGTCGGGATGGGTGGCATTGGGGGTGCAGACGCACAGGACGTCGACATCCCTCACTTCCGAAAGCAGGGACTCGGCACTGCTAAAGAAAGGCACGCACTCAGGTGGGGCGCACTCAACTGCCGGACGGCAATCGGCCACGGCCACGAGCTCCATATCGGGGTTCGCCTTAATCATAGCTATGTGCCGATGGCCAATGTTTCCGCAGCCGACGACTGCCATTCGCAGTTTTGTCATAATCGATTTATAGTAGGTTAACCTTGTTCCGTGACTTGCTCGACAGCCTCACCGCCGCCGGGGCGCGCCACGAGCCTGTACGTCTCGCCCGTAAGCGGGCAGACGGCCAGCCCGTCGGGACCGAAAGAAAGCGTGGCCGCCGCACGCGACACCCACCCCACCCTGCGAGCCGGCACCCCCACCACGAGGGCGAAAGGCGCGACATCGTCCGTCACTACCGAGCCGGCCCCCACGAGGGCGTAAGCCCCAATCTCGTGGCCGCAGACAATGGTAGCGTTGGCCCCGACAGAGGCCCCGCGGCGGACGACAGTGGGGCGATACTCGCGCTTGCGGGAAATGAAAGCCCGAGGGTTGACCACGTTGGTGAAGACAGCCGAGGGCCCGATGAAGACATCGTCCTCAAGAGTCACGCCGTCGTAGACCGACACGTTGTTCTGAATCCGGCAGCCGTCGCCTATGACCGCCGTGGGCATCACCACCACGTTCTGCCCTATGGAGCAGCGCGCCCCGACGCGGCAGCCCGCCACGAGGTGGGAGAAATGCCACACGCGGGTGCCGTCGCCCACCGTGCAGCCGGGGTCGACAATGGCGGTGGGGTCAACTACGGGAGGCGTAGCCATACGGACGGTCGTTGTTTCGGGTTATTGTCATGCCTTACGGTTCGCGCCGATATGGAAAGAGCGGACGGCATCCACCACACGGAGGATGACCTCGTCGGTCAGCTCGGAGTGCATAGGCAGAGAGAGGACCTCGGCGGCCGCCTTGTCGCTCTCGGGGCATGACGCAGCCTCGGCGGCTGAGAGGCAGGATGAGAAAACAGGCTGACGGTGGATGGACTCAGGGAAATAAACCATTGAGGCCACGCCCTTGCCGGTGAGGAACTGGCGCATGTCGTCGCGGCAGCCGTAGTTGACGCGGAGCGTGAACTGGTTGAACGTGTGGCCGTCGGCCATCTGTGGGCGCACGACGAAGTCGAAGCCGTCGAGGGCAGCCCTGTATTTGAGGGCGGCGGCGCGGCGGCGCGATATGCACTCGTCGAGGCGGCGGAGCTTGACACGGAGTATGGCGGCCTGGATCTCGTCGAGCCGGCTGTTGACGCCGACCATCGTGCTGTGGTATTTGCGCTCGGCGCCGTGGCTGGATATGGCGGCAATGCGGCGCGCGAGATCCTCGGAGTTGGTGAAGATAGCTCCGCCGTCGCCCATACAACCAAGGTTCTTGGTGGGGAAGAACGACGTGCAGCCCACAGTTCCCACGGCGCACGCCTTGCGCCTGTGGCCAAAGACGTCCTGCTCGGCCCCGAAGGCCTGGGCGGCATCCTCGATGACGAAGAGTCCGTGGCGGCGCGCTATGTCGAGGAGGGTCTCCATGGAAGCCATGCGGCCAAAGAGGTGGACGGGTATGATGGCTCGCGTGCGAGGGGTGACGAGGATCTCCACTTTTCGCGGGTCGATATTGAACGACTCGGGGTCTATGTCGGCGAAGACCACCTTTAGCCCGAGCAGCTTGCAGGCTTCGGCCGCCGAGATGAAAGAGAAAGCCGTTGTTATGACCTCATCGCCCGGTCTGAGGCCGAGAGCCATAAGGGCAATCTGCAGGGCCTCCGTGCCGTTGGCGCACGTGCGGCAATAGGCCGTCCCGACGTATCGCGCCAGCTCGTCCTCAATGGCGGCGACCTCCGCTCCGCGGATGTAGGCCCCGCTCCTGACGACGCGGCTTATGGCATCGGAGAGGGCGGGATCGAGGCGAGCGTGGAGCGCAGGAAGATCCTGCATAGGTATGTTCTGTGGCATCTGAAAGAAGGCAATTATTGCATGCCGAGGGCGTGAACGCCAACAGGGGTGCTAACGATTGCAAAATTACAATACTAATTAGCAAATATACCACAAAAATTGCGTGCTGCTCCATCTTATGAACCAGCACGCACAGAGCATATGCACGAATGGCGGCCAGAATACGGCTTCAGAAAAGCCACTTGAAGCCAGCTATGACGAAGCCAGGCATGCGCGACTCCGTGGCCGTATCCTCCGTATCGCCATCGACAGTAGTCACGACCCTCCGCTGCCTGTCGGAGTGGAGGAGGTCGCGGGCCTCGGCGAAGAAGGAGAGGTGGGATCCGACTTTCTTATCGGCCTCGAAGCTGAGGTCGACGTAGCCGACCCTTTGCCCGTTGGAGCGATCGCTGATGTACGTGACCGGCAGTTTGGCCTTAAGCCCAATCCTCTTGCTCGCCGCCATGGGCTGAAGGCGGAACGAGTAGGAACGCCACTCCGACGGGTCGCCCATGACGTCGATCTCGGTGCGGGCGTAGCCATAGGTCGCGCCCGCCTCCACGTTGACCGGGCTTCGGAAGCGGGAGCGGAGCGAGAGGGCGGAAGTGATCTCATACGCCCGGCTGGTATAGATGTCGCCATCGTAGAAGACGGGGGTGAGTGAGCAGTCGGACTGGACATCCATCTTCGCCCGCAGCGGGAAAGCGAAACCCTTGTCCACCGCCAGTTGGCAAAAGGCGCCGCGGTCGTCGCGACTCGTACTTACACGGCTCTCGACAAGGGCGTCGCCGCGGGTCGAGATATCGTAGGCGCAGGGCGACGTCTCAATGTTTAGGCCGCCGAAGAGCGTGACCGAGAGATCCGAGAACCTGTCGTAGAACATATAAAACACGTCCGCGTTGTGGTAGAGGTGGAGCATCTCGGGCTGCGCGGCGAAGTCGAACTTCGTCCTGTAGCCAGAAAGCCTCTTTGTCGCCGCCCACGGAATCGCGCCGTCGCGGCTGAGGGAGGTCTCGTAATTGACCTCAAGCGAGTGGAGCTTGGAGAAATTGAACGTAAGGGTGGCCTCGGGCAACAGCTTCCATCGCATACGCGAGGCGTCGGACGACACACGGGCGAGATGCAGGCCAGCGTCTGCCCGCAGCATGCCTTTTATCTTATGGGCTGAGAGTGAGATGGTGGTCGAGCCGCAGTCGGCCTGCGAGGATGGCGTGGCCAGGTCGGGTTCTTGCGACTCCGCGCGGTAGTCGCCACGGTCGAAATCGTAGGCGACGCTGGCCCGCAGCCTCACCTTGCCACGGAGCCTCAGGATGTATGACGCGCTGGGCATAGTTGTCGGGGCTGCCCGACACCGTGCCGAGATATGACACGACCCCGTCGGAGCCCGTCTCGTACTTCTCCTCTACCCGCCCGCTCGTAATCTTCTTGTCATCGTAAGCCCTCTCGCTAAGGCTTATGGGCGACCGGGCTTCCTTGCCTATGAAAGCCCGCCTCACATCCTCGGCCGAGCCAGTCGCCTCGCGGTTGAATATGGCGTAGGCTTTCACCTTCAGCCTTTCGGACGGGTTCCATGCGGCGTTCGCCGTCACTATCTGATCCTCGCGCCTGCGTGTTGCCATGTCGGCCTTGAGGTATGAGCCGATGCTCGGGACGGGGCGCGCAACCACGGTCGTGCGACCAGAGATGGCGTCGGCGAAGCTCTTGACGCCGCCACAGAGTTCGAGGTACTCCTCGTCGCTCATCGTCTCCTCTCCCGTATTGTAGGCCCGCGCGTTGACGCACCACATGGCGTCGCTCCCTATGAAAAAGAGGTTGGCCCTGGCCCGGTACTTCTCTTTGTAGCCTCCCCAGAGTTCCACATTGCCCGTCGGGCGGCGCGTGTAGGCCGAGTCGACGCCAATGTTGATGGCCGTCCCCTTGCTCTTGAACCCGTCGAGGACCGAGTACTCGTTGTAGTTCTTGATGAGCTCCACTTTACCGACCATCTCGCTCGGCAGGTTCTTGGTCAGCACCTCGTGCCTGTCGCCCGTGAAGTCCTGCCCGTTGAGCAAAATGTTGTCGACGAGCTTGCCGCCCGACGTCACTTTGCCGCTTTCCGTCACGCTAATCCCTGGAAGTTTGCCAAGCACGTCGCCAAGCACCTGCTCGGCCCCGTCGACATATTTGGGCAGGTTGAAACGGACGGTGTCGCCCCTGACCGCCGCTCCGGGCGCGCGACGGCTGACCGACACCTCCTTTAAGGAGAAAGCCTTATCGGCAAGCTCAATAGACATCGGCATTGGAGGAATTTCCTTTAGCGTGACGACCCTTGTGGCGAAGCCCAGACATGACACCCTGAGGCAGCAAGGGGCGCTCAGCTCCTTTTTAATCTCGAACAAGCCCTCGGCATTTGTCACGGCGAAGGCCGCCACCGCACTGTCGGGCAAGGAAAGCGCGACAGCGTACGCTCCCGCCACTGGCTTTCGATCCTCGCCACACGTCACTCGGCCGGACAGTGACTGGCCATTTGCCACTGCGAGGGGGAGAAGGGCGAATGCAATCGCGACGAGACGTCCCGTCAGTCCCATAGTGGTATGTATTTTCTAAATTGCCGTATACGAATGTCAGAAATCGCCTTCGTCGCTGCCCATCTTGTCGATGTCGTCGGCCACGAATTTACGGAACTCACTCAAAGTCATCGTCTTCCTGACCATCGGGCATTCGGGCACTCCACCCTCCGCCTCCTCGATAGCGACGCACTCATATTGCTCGTGGCCGTCATCAAGTTTCATTATCAGGCCCGGCAAACCGCATGACAGGGCGGGCCCGTCTCCAACCGGGATGTCGAACGTGAACCATGCGGATATGCTGTCGCCAACCACCGCCATTTGGCACTCCATCCCCAAAACGGACATCCTCTCATCCTTCACCTCCCAATCATATTCGGGGAAAGGCTCTGTGATGTAAAACGACCTGTCGCCATATACCTGATCGACGAGCACCGTCTTGTGGCTCAAATCCTTGTAGGCTTTTTCTCCTCGCCCCAGTAGTCTTCCGATATGTATACGATTTGCGGACCGTCGTCATCGTCCAGCTCATCGTCGCTCATCTCCTCATTCTCAATGAAGACCGACGTAGCCCCGTCCGTAATCAGGGTTGTCCGACGCGGTTTGTCGGCCGCCTCATCGGCGAAGAGTGGCGATGTCCGATACTGCTCGAACGACCGCATCTTCCGGAAATAATCTTTGAGGGCGTTGTCAGTCCCCTCATAAGTCACACGCAGCGTAGTTTGGCAAAAAGAAGGGACTGAGAGTAAAACGGAGAGGGCAGTGGTGATGAACGGTCGCATCGGGTGGCGCATTTTTTCTCTCGGGTTTTTGTTTTTTTTCGTCTACTTATATTTGGCTGATAATACGGCGAATTTAGATGATGAACGCTCTGCTATCAATACCTAAAAATGGGTATTTGTTACTCACGACGAGCGCGCCTCGGCAACTGACGTGCCTCGCTATGAAGCTGAGGGAGAGAGTGTGAAATGGGCAGTAGGGGGCGAAATCAGCGGCAAATGGATTATATTTGTGGGTATTGACAAATCAGCAGGAGGGACACGCAATGAAATTCCCGATAGGCATACAGTCATTCGACCAGATAAT
>JBJEGU010000032.1:0-55374 GCA_051875415.1 Marinilabiliaceae bacterium | reverse complement strand
AGGCGCCGGGGCCGGCGAAGGCGCACTCGGCGGCCTCGCGCCGCGCGAAAAGGCTCATATTAACCACGCCGCGCTTGTCGGCCTTGCTGGCGACGGCGCAGAGGGTCCGGCCCTGGTTGGGGGCCTTGGCGAAGAGGAGGATGTTGGTGTCGACGGTGGCGCTCTCGAAGACCTTGACTCCGGCGAAGTCGATGAGGAGGAGGGGGTTGGTTTTGGTGGCGAAGAAGAGGCGCGTCTTCTCGCCATAGCCGGCGCGCATCCACTTGTTGGAGGTGATGAAGCAGAGGTGGCCGCCGTCTTTGAGGAGCTGCCATCCGCGCTCGTAGAAGAGGCTGTATATGTCGCCCGTCCGTGCGAAGGTCTCGTAGCCGGCGTGCTCGTAGGCCTTGGCGAGTTTGCCGCCGCCGTTCTGGAGCTGGACGTAGGGCGGGTTGCCTATGACGATGTCGAAGCCGTCGCCGACGCCGAACATCCATTCGGGGTCGAAGAACTCGGCCACGGCGTTCTGGTCGTAGGGGTTCCAGGCGGCGAGCTGTCGGGCGTCGTCGGGTGAATAGAAGTCGTTTTCGGCGAGTTTTTGGGCAAGGCTCGCCCTCAGCTCCTCGTCCTTGCGGCGGAGGTCGCTCTTGCGGTATGCCGTCTTGGCGGAGAAGTGGGCATGGCGGATCTCGATGAGCTGCTCCTTGGCGGCGTCGATGTCGGCATCGGCGAAGAGGTTGCCGATGAGTTCGCGTTTCCTCTTGCCGGTGAGCGTGTCGGCCGCGACGAACTTGGTCTCGAGGTTAGGCAGCGTAGGGATGCCGAAGTTGGGCTTCGAGGGGTCCTTCTCGCAGTCGCACACGAGGGATATGAAGAAACGGAGCTTCGTTATCTGGATGGCGATGCACTGGATGTCGCCGCCGTAGATGCAGTTCTCGATGACGTGGAGCTTTCGCTCGTAGGGGTCGCCGTCGGGCTCGATACGGCTGAGGATGTCGACGAGCCTTGTCATCATGCCCATAGGGAACGCGCCGGAGCCGCATGCGGGGTCGAGAATCCGGACACCTCGCAGCCTCCGGGCCAGAGCGGCGTAGTCGGCGAGGTGGGCGGCATCGTCAGTAGCCGGGACGAAGTCGGGGCTATCGAGCAGGTTGGCGAGCAGCGGCGAATTGCCGGCATAGGCCTTGAGACTCTCGTCGACCATGTAGTTTACAATCTCGCGGGGCGTGTAGAACGAGCCGCTCTGGTTGCGCGCCGTCTCCCTCGTCTCGGGGTTGTAGGTCCCGAGGAGGTTCTCGAAGACCTTGCCGAGCAGCTCAGGGTCGAGAGCCACCTTCTGATCGTCGGGCGTGTTCTCCTCGATGGTGAAGTTGTAGCGGCCGAGGATGGAGAAGAGGCCCTTGTCGGGCGCAAAGAAGAAGACGTTGGGGACCACAGCCCTGTTGCGGTAACGGCCGTCGGGGAAGGTCTTGTCGTTGCGGCTGAAGCCGTCGTAGTTGTAGGCTCGCTCGACGCCGTCGATGGTCTTCGTCTTATCGAGGCACTCGAAGAGGCCGCCGTTGAGGAAAGGCACCCGTCCGAAAAGGTCGACCACCTCCTCCTTGGAGATGGCGAACAGATCCTCGTAGCGATAGAGCGTCTTGATATCGCGCTTGGAACTCGTGGCGAAGCATCGGCGGTTGCCCCTCTCGTCCTCTATGGCGCGGTTGAGGGTGGCGAAGAAGAGATTTTGGAGGATGGCGTTGTAGTAGTTTCCCACGGTCGCGCTCTGGGGGTCGAAATCGCGGAGGACGGAGTGGAGGAACTTGACATCGAATATGGAGGCGGGTACGAGATCCTTCTGTTTGATGAACCAGACGAAGATGATGCGCGTAATCATACGGATAATCTTGGTCTCGATGTCGTCGCGGTCGTCATCCTCAGTAGTAGTGTCGGAGGGGAACGTGATGTGCGAATCCTCATTGAGAGCCCATGTGAACCACTCGAACAGCTCACGGTAGAACTGCCTGGTGAGAGCCTCGACGGAGAAGGCCTCGCAGAGGTCGGCGAAAGAGCGGCTTGAGGCCAGGAAGGCCGAGAACCTGTCCACAGGAGTACGGTAGGACTCGCCCTCACGCCCGAGCATGAAGGTGAACCGCCTGGGGTTGATGCCCTTATCGAGCCCCTTAATGTCGCTGACGAGCGAGACGCGCCAACCGTCATGGCCATCGAAGACGGCGAGGACGGCGTCGGCATCCTGCGCCTGGTTCTTCATCTTGTCGGCCAGGCGGCGGAGGCTCACGCGGCTGCGGCCAACGCTACGGCTGGGCATAGTGAAACGGTAGAAGGCCAGACGGACATCGTCCGGAAGATCCACGTCGCCAAGATAGAAACCCTGCGAGCCGTCGGCCTCGGGTTCGCCGAAAGGTATGGGACTGCCCAGCAGCGCGGCTTGCGGGAACAACTCGGCGAGGACAACGGGCCAGCGGCCGGAGTCGAAAGGTGAAGAGAATAGTCCGTGAAGGGCCTGTGGGGTAAGTATGGTAGACATTTATCCTGTTCTGATTTAATCGACGAAAGTTTCCGAAATCACCACCTCGGGCATAGAGGCGGACTGGGCTGCCGGGGCCTCTGCGGCGGGGGCTTGTGGAGCGGCGGCGGAGCCTACTTTATCGCTCTGCTCGGCGAGGACACGGACTATGGCCTCCATATTGGCCGAGATGGCGTCGTCATCGCGCCCCATCCGCTTACGCACTTTGTCTATATCATTGTCCAACTGGCTATACGTTCCACTTTCGAGCAGCGCGGTCAGCCTGTCGCACAGGCTCTTAGCCTCTTGTGAGGGAGAGAGCCTCTTGACGCCGCGGAGGAACTTCTTGGCCGAGCCGAGGATACGGCTATCGCGGTTGCCCGAGGGGTTCACCTTTTGGAGAGTCAGCGCGGCAGTAGCCTCGCGCAGCTCCTCGTCGTGGTATGCGGCTATGGAGGCTCGGACGGCCGCATGGTGCTGATCATCGGCTGCTTGCCCAGCCGCCGGCTCTGCGGGGTCGGCACGCAGGATCTCAATAGCCTCGAGGAAACTGAGGTGGCACGGCTTCTGACCGGGCAGGACCTGGTAGAACTCCTTCTTGCCATTGTTGGAGAGGTAGACGAGCGTCTGGCGCGGGGCGACTGAGGATCCGTCGGGCCTGTTGGCGCTGCTGCGCCATGTGCGGCTCTTGGCGGGCAGCGCCTTAATCTGGTCGTAGAGGGCGCGGTTGTCGGCGTAGAGGGTGCGGAGGATGCGGAGCATCTCGAGATCCTTGTCGACATTGTCGCGGACATCCTTATTGAAGAGTTCGAACTGGTGGACAATCTCCTCGTGGCTGAAAATCTGGCTATCCTCGCCAAAGGCGGAGTGGAAACTCTGGAGCTTGACGACGGAACGGGCGGCGAGCGAAATTTTACGCTCGCTCCAGTCCGTCGGGTAGAACATATAGTTGACGATGTGGCCAGCCTCGGAGCCGATACGGTTGACACGGCCAATGCGCTGCATGAGGCGCGTGGCGTTCCAAGGCGAATCGTAGTTGACGATGACGTTGGCACGGTGGAGGTTGACACCCTCGGAAAGGGCGTCGCTCGTGAGGAGAATCTTTATATCGTCCTCTCGCTGCTCTTCGGGCAGGTTGGCGTCGAAGTTTGCCCGGATCTTGCCAAAGACATTTTTACGGTTCTTTGACGTGACCATAAGGACATCGTCGCGGCCGAGGTCGTCATGGAAGAGACGCTGCAGCGACTCCAGAGTATCGACGAACTCAGAGAAGATGACGAGTTTGCCCGTAGGGTTCAGTGCCGGGTCGAGCATCTCGTTGCCCATCTTCTCTTTAAAACATTCCCATTTCGGGTTGTCATTCTCCTTTTTCCACCTTTTTTGCAGAGACCGGAGTTTATCAATGTCGTTTTTGACAATTTTCTCAAACAAAGGGTCAAAGTCAGCAGCACGAAAATGGCGTGTAGAGTCGAACTGTTGCGACTCTACATCGGTAATATCGGCATCAAAGTCCTCGTCCTCAAATGCGTATTCGCCAGCATCCTCGTCGCGGAGGTTCAGGACGACATCGTCATTCTCGAGCATCTGAAGCATTCTTTCCGATGTGGAAATAAACGTGTCGAGCGATTTTTTGAAGGCATCGAAGGAGCTCTCCAGTCGCTTTACCATATGAACACGGTATATGCCAGCCAAAGTCTGTGCGATGTGCTTACCGTTAGTCTTGCGCCCGCCGAATACTTCAGCTGCGACATTAGGGACAAGGAACTCAAGAGCCCTGTGAGCTCCGTAGTTTATAACATCATGGTCAAAATCATCCACATCCTCATCTGGGTCGTATTTGGAAAAAATGCTGAAGGTGTGGAAGAACAAATCATCAGTATCAGAGTCCATCTTCTTGTCGTACCTCTCCTCACGTGGCGGGTCGATGACAGGGAACTTGACATTCTCGGCATCGAGGTCGGCACGGTAGTCGGGGTTGTTGAGGATGTTGGTACGCGTGCGTCGGATGGTGACTTTGGAGAGGACATCGGCCCTTATGCCCTCGTTGAGGGCGTCGGCACGGCGGGCCAGTTCATCAAGTCCGGTCGCGCTCAGGTTCTTTGAGGCCTTGATAATGTCCTTGTAGGCGCGGATCTTCTCGCTAAAGTAGCTATCGAGGTTGGTGACGCCCTCGATGGTGCTGGCCTGGGAATCCTGGAAGAGGAGGAGAAGATTCTTGATGTCCTCTGGCTTGTTGTTGAGCGGGGTGGCGGAAAGGAGCATGACGCCCTTGCGGTCGCGGTTGAGGTGGCCCTTGCGCGAGGGGCGCGACTTGCAGATCTGCTGGAGCTTGCCGTAGCTGTCGGTGACGCTGGTGCGGAACGTATGGGCCTCGTCGACAATGACGAGGTCGAAATCCTCCTTGGGCAAATAGTTGTAATGCTCGTTGTCGATGACCTTGTGGAGGCTGCCGTTGGTGACAATCTGGTAGTGCTTGTTGCGCTCGAGTTTGAAGAGCTTGAAAGTCTCCGTCCAGTTGTCCTGCACGGCGGGCGGCGTGACGACGAGGGTCTTGGTCTCCTTGCCGTTTGCCTCCATGAAACGCCTGACAATCATAGTGGCGATGATAGTCTTGCCCAGGCCCACGACATCGGCGAGGATGACACCGTTGTGCTGCAAGATGGTCTGGTAGCCCTGGATGGCGGCATCCGTCTGGTAGCTGAGCTTCTTAATCTCCTTGGGCATTTCGAAGTTGAACCCGTCCTCCACCTGGCCGCCGAACTTATCGATGAGCACGCGGATGAAAATCTCGTAGGGCGTCGGAGCCTGACCAATGTAGGTCTTCTTGACCATATCGGCCACATCATCGGCCGTGAGTTCCACGCCATCCTCCCACAGCTTGAAGAACTCATCGCGGCAGAATTTGACATCGCCATATCGATTGATGTCGACGTTCATCTCGTACTGCGGGGGGCGCGTAGTCCCCAAGCCGCTGTCCGTAAGGTTCGACGAACCCATGATGACGTGGCCGCCCCTCTCGGGTTTGAAGCCATCAGGCAGGAAAACGTAGAACTTGGCGTGGAGGTTCTTGGTCTTGTAGATCTTCATCTGCAGCCTGCCGTCCTTAAGATCCCGGAGCATCTGCGTGATGCCGTCCTCAACATCCTGGCGGTAGGCGGCATGGCGGATGTCGTCCACGACAAAGTCGGCGTAGTCCGTTTGAGCAGTCGCGCTGTTTATCTCGTTGCGGTAGCTGGCCGTGAGCTTGTCGACATTGATGCCGACGAGTATTTTCAGCGTGACCGCCTCGTTCTCTTTGAACGTCTCTCGGAGCTTGAAATAGCCGGATGAACGGAAATAGCCTGCGACGGCAAGGAACTCGTTGGCTGGCATATCGTTGAACAGCCGGCTCATCTTATTGAAGAGGCTATTGTCCTCCTCCTGATTGGTGAAAAATATCGTCTCTTCCATAGGTCAGCGAAGATAGCTTAAAATTTGTTGAGCGGGTTGGGTTGGCGACGGATTTCGCAAAGGACGAATAGGACGGAGAGATTGGATGACTTTATTTCCAGGGCGGGCGGAGTGGAATGGCAGAGGGCGCAGGTTTTACTATTTTTACCGTAATGCTATTCAAAAGGCGTTTGAAAGGCATTTAAATGGCGTTTGAAGAGCGTTTGAAAGGTTGAATAAACATAGAAACACTAACCAGATGAAAGACAAAGATATGGCGCGCAAGGCGATGATAATGGGGGCCACGTCCGGCATAGGGCGGAGGGTGGCGGAACTGCTGATCGGTGAGGGGTGGAGCGTGGCCGTCTGCGGACGGAACACCGTGGCGTTGGACGAGTTGGCGGGCCTGGCACCGGAGAGGGTCAGGGGCTACGAGATTGACGTGACGCAGGCCGACGCCGAGGCGAGGATGGAGCGGGCGATAGAGGAGATGGAGAGCGACGGGCGGGGACTGGACGTCTACCTGCACGTGGCGGGCATAGGGAGCCAGAACCGGAAGCTGGATGGAGCGACAGAGGAGCGGACAGTGCTGACCAACGCATGGGGCTGGACGCGGATGGTAGGCGTGGCGTACCGGCACTTCGCCGCACGTGGCGCGGGCCACATAGCCGTAATAAGCTCGATAGCGGGGACGAGGGGGCTGGGCGCCGCGCCGAGCTACTCGGCTACTAAGGCCTTCCAGAACACATACATAGAGGCCCTGGCGCAGCTGGCCCGGATGGAGGGCAAGAAAATACAGTTTACGGACATAAGGCCCGGCTTCGTACGGACACCGCTGCTGGGCGAGAACCCTCGCTACCCGATGCTGATGGACGTGGAAGATACGGCACGGCGAGTGGTGGCCGCAGTGAAGAGGCGGAAAGAGGTGGCCGTGATAGACTGGCGGTGGCGGATTGTGACGGCAATGTGGAGACTGATCCCGCACCGGATATGGCGGAGGCTGCGGATAGGCTGAGGCGGGCGGCACTTGACTGCCGCCACTCGCAAGGATGCGAGGAGGCGCAGCAGAGGGCGCGCCTACACCGGCTTGAGGCCAAGCTTCTCGGCCTCGGAGAACATGAGGACGCGGGCCTCGTGGTAGTCGTTGTGGATGACGCCGTCGAGGATGGCCTCCTTGATGGCCTCCTTGATGACGCCGACGGGCTGACTGGGCGGGATGCCGAACGTCTTCATAATCTCCTCGCCCGTGATGGGGGGCTGGAAATTGCGGATGTGATCCTTCTCCTCGATCTCCTTCATCTTGCGCCGGACGATCTTGAAATTGCGGAGGAAACGCTGCACCTTCTCCTCGTTGCGGCTGGTGATGTCGCACTCGCAGAGGGTCATGAGCTTCTCGATGTCGTCGCCGGCCTCGAAGAGGACACGCCTGACGGCGGAGTCGGTGACGACATCCTCGCTGAGGACGATGGGCCTCATATGGAGGTTGACCATCTTCTGGACGAACTTTAGCGGCTCGCCGAGGGGGAGCTTCATCCGGGTGAAAATCTTGGGCAGCATCTTGGCGCCCACGTAGTTGTGGTTGCGGAAAGTCCATCCGACGCCCTCCTCGAACCTCTTGGTGCGCGGCTTGCCGATGTCATGGAAGAGGGCCGCCCACCGGAGCCACACGTCGTCGGAGAGCGCGGCTACGCCGTCGAGCACCTGCATCGTGTGGTAGAAGACATCCTTATGGGCGAAGCGGCCGCGCTTCTCGACACCTTTGAGGGCCGAGAGCTCGGGGAGGATATACTTGAGGAGGCCAACCTTATCGAGCAACTTCCAAGCGAGGGAGGGCGCGGCGGCGGTCTCCATGGACTTCATAAGCTCCTCCGTGATGCGCTCCTGTGAGATGATCTCGATGCGGCTCGCCATGCGCTTCATGCCTTCGAGGGTAGCCTCGTCGATGGTGAACTGGAGGCGGGTGGCGAAACGGATGCCGCGGAGCATGCGGAGCGGGTCGTCGGAGAAAGTGATGTCGGGGTCGAGGGGAGTTCGGATGATGCCGTTGTGGAGGTCGTCGATGCCGCCGAAGGGGTCGACGAGGTCGCCGTAGGTGTCGGGGTTGAGGCTGAGGGCGAGGGCGTTGATGGTGAAATCGCGCCTCTTCTGGTCGTCGTCGATGGTTCCATCCTCGACAATGGGTTTGCGGGAGTCGCTGCGGTAGCTTTCTCGCCGCGCGCCGACGAACTCAATCTCGGCGGGGCCCATCTTGACCTGGGCAGTGCCGAAATTCTTGAAGACGGCGAGGTGGGAGCCGCGGAAACGCTCGTGGACGGCCTGGGCGAGCTCGATGCCGCTACCTTGGACGACGATGTCGATATCCTGCGAGGGGATGCCGAGGAGCAGGTCGCGGACGAAGCCGCCTATGACAAACGCGGGCTGGCCAGTCTCGGCGACTATGTCGCGGACGACGCCGAAGACCCTGTGCTGGAGCGCATCCTTATAATTACCGTTTACGGGCGAGCCGTTGGCGTCTGTCTGATTCATTAGTGCGTTGGGGAGCTGTGTGTCGGATTGAAGAGTCGCCCCGCAGGAGGGGCGCATGGTGAAAAAAGGAGGCTTGCGCCCTACTCCGCCTTGGCCTCGATGCGCTTGGCGATGAGGTACTTGTTGCGGTCGGGCGCGTTGCGCGTGACGAGTTCGGCGGTGAAGCCCGTGAGGAAGAGCTGGGTGCCGAGAATCATGAACGTCAGGGCGAGGTAGAAATAGGGGTTGTTGGCCACGAGCGGAGCCGGCACGCCGTGGTAGACGCACCAGAGCTTCTTGACGCCGACCCAAGCCGCAGCTATGAAGCCGAGGAAGAACATGAGCGTGCCGAGGGCGCCGAAGAGGTGCATGGGCCTCTTGCCGAACTTGCCCATGAAGGTGACGGAGAGGAGGTCGAGGAAGCCCTTGATGGTGCGCTCGATGCCGAACTTGGAGTGCCCGAACTTGCGCTCGTAGTGGTGGACGACCTTCTCGCCTATTTTGCGGAAACCGGCCTCCTTGGCGAGGAGGGGTACGTAGCGGTGCATCTCGCCATAGATCTCGATGGTCTTTACGACATCGGCCTTATAGGCTTTGAGGCCGCAATTGAAGTCATGGAGCTTGATGCCGGATATTTTGCGTACGACGCCGTTGAAAATCTTGCTTGGGATTGTCTTGGAGAGGGGGTCGTGGCGGACCTTCTTCCAGCCCGAGACCATGTCGTAGCCCTGGTTGAGAACCATGTCCATGAGGGCAGGGATCTCATCGGGGCTGTCCTGGAGGTCGGCGTCCATGGTGATGACGACGCGCCCTCGTGCCGCGGCGAAGCCCTCGCTGAGGGCGGCGCTCTTGCCGTAGTTGCGCCGGAACCTGATGCCGAGAATGCGGCTGTCGCGTTCGTGGAGCGACTCCACGACGGCCCATGAGCCGTCGGTGCTGCCATCGTCGACAATGATAACCTCGTAGGAGAAAGGGGTGGACTTCATCACACGGGCTATCCACTCGGTAAGCTCGCCAAGGCTCTCCTCCTCATTGAAAGAGGGCACGACAATGGACAAATCGGTCATCAGAAGGTATGTTGCTTTTGCTGCAAAGATATGCAATAATAACCGAAAGAGGGCCGGTGCGGAGGGGTGATTTAGGGAGGCGTGACGAGTGCGGGGCGCAAGTGTTCGCGGAGTTCGTCATAATTCATCATATAAATATTAAATTTGCCTAAAACACAAAAACAAGCAGAGTATGAACATAAGGACATTGGCGGCGGTGGCGGCGTTATCGGCCACGGCGGCGACGGCGCAGGACTTCGGGTACAGGAACCCAGTGATACCGGGCTTCCACCCCGACCCGAGCGTATGCCGTGTAGACTCGGACTATTACCTGGTGACGAGCAGCTTCGAATACTCGCCCGGCGTGCCGCTATACCACAGCCGCGACCTGGTGAACTGGGAGCAGATAGGCCACGTATTGACACGCGAGAGCCAGCTGCCGCTGGAGAAGTCGGGCACATGGTGCGGGATATACGCGCCGACGATACGCTACCACGACGGCACGTTCTACATGATAACGACGAACGTGGCGGGCGGCGGCAACTTCATAGTCCACACGAAGGACATAAGGGGCGAATGGTCGGACCCGGCATGGGTTAGGCAAGAGGGGATAGACCCCTCACTCTTCTGGGACGAGGACGGGAAGTGCTACATGGTGTCGAACCCCAATGACGGGATATGGCTATGCGAGATAGACCCGATGACGGGCGAGCAGAAGACGGAGTCGGCACTGATATGGGAAGGCACGGGCGGCCGATATCCCGAGGCCCCGCATATATATAAGAAAGACGGCTACTACTACCTGATGATAGCCGAGGGCGGCACGGAATACGGCCACTCGGAGACGATAGGGCGCAGCCGCAGGATAATGGGGCCCTACACGCCCAACCCGTCGAACCCCATATTGACCCACTATTGCCAGGCGGCGGAGGGAAGCCCGATCCAGGGCACAGGGCACGCCGACCTTGTGGAGGCTCACGACGGGACATGGTGGGCGGTGTTCCTGGCCTTCCGCCCGGTGTCGGGCAACAACCACGTGATGGGCCGCGAGACGTTCCTCGCTCCTGTGACATGGCCCAAGAACGGATGGCCAGTGGTGAACGGCAACGGGACGGTGAGCGAGCAGATGGACGTCCCCACCCTACCCCAGAGGCCGTTCGCCAAAGACGAGACGAAGACGGAGACAGACTTCGGCACGACGCCCGGCCCCGAATGGAACTACCTCCGCAACAGGAAGACGGAGAACTACAAGACCGGCAAAGAAGGCCTCACCCTGACGGCGGGAGCTGAGACAATAGACACCGACGGCACGCCGACATGGATGGGCAGGCGACAGCAGCACAAGGAATTCGAGGCCACGACGACGGTCAGCCTGAGCGGCAAGGAGGCGGGCGACGAGGCCGGGATGAGCATCTACATGAAATGCCACACCCACTACGACGTGTCGCTCACGAGGCACGAGGACGGGAAGACATACGTGAGGCTGCGCTACAAGCTTGGCGAGCTCAGCCACGTGGAGAAAGAGGTCGAAGTGGGGGCGAAAGACGTGACCCTGCGGATAGAGGGTACGGCGGAGCTGTACACGTTCAGCTACTCACTGGACGGCAAGAAGTTCACGAAGATAGGGCAAATGAACACGAGGTTCATAAGCTCGGAGGCCGGAGGCGGGTTTACGGGCGCATATGTGGCCCTATACGCGCAGAAGGCCAAGGCGCGGAGCAAGGCGGCGGGGACGTTCAGACGGTTTGAGTACCGAGGGAAGTAGGAACCGCGACAGGATAATAAAGCCCCCGGCACTGTTCTGAGGAGAGCAGTGCCGGGGCTTTTACTTCATGCGAAGCATAAGAGTCCACCAAGAGAGAGGAGCGGCCAGAGGAGGACACGCTACCCGCCCCAAACCAGACTCCAGCAGCATCGGGGGGTTAGTTGTTCTTCTGGAAACTGGCGACAGCCCATACGCTCGCGACAACGCCATAGAGGCAGAGGGGGACGAACTGTGGAACAAGCTGAGAGAAGGAGCTGCCTTTGAGATAGATATCCCTCATGGCCGTCATTATGTAGCGCAGCGGGTTGAGACGCGTGACCTCTTGCGCCCAGTGGGGCATGGACGCAACAGGGGAGATGAGTCCGCTGGTCAGGATGAAAATGACGATGAAGAAGAACATCACTATCGCCGCCTGCCTCATATTGTCGCTGTAGTTAGAAATAGTCAGTCCGAGGGCGGAGATTGTGAGGATGTAAGCCAGATTGAAGAGCAGGACCAGCCAGATGTGACCGGCCGGGGTCACGCCATGGATCGCCCAAGCGAGCAGAATGGAAAACACGACGATAAAAATGCCGACAGTCCAATAGGGGATCATCTTGGAGAGGATGAACTCGACGCGCGACACCGGAGTGACATTTATCTGCTCAATAGTGCCCCTCTCCTTCTCACCGACGACGTTGAGTGCCGGGAGAAACCCGACGAGCAGGATGAGCGTCATAGCCATGAGCGCGGGGATCATATACGGCTTATAGTCGAGCTCGGGGTTGAAGAGGTAGCGAGGCTCGACAGAGACGGGAGCATGAGCGGAGGCGCCGCCATCGGCCATCAGCTCACGCGCATACTGCATGACGATTTGCGTCAGGTAGGCATTGCCGAGCCCGCCCTTCATCCCGTTCACCGCGTTGACGGTCACCATGACGTCGGCTTGGCCGTCGCGGTAGAGGCACCGCTCGAATTGGCTCTCGATGGTCACGATGAAATCGACCTTGCCCTCCTGGAGCAAATCGTAGGCCTCATGGTAATCCGGAGCGGCGGCATAGAGATTGAAGAAACTGGAGGCCTGCAACTTATTGGTAAGGCGTTGTGAAAGCGAGGAGTGGTCGCAGTCAATCACCGCAATGTTGAGATTTTTGACCTCCTGGGTAGCAATGCGGGGCACGACGTTCATCATAGCGACCGGGAGCAGGATGAAGACGACGGGCAGAAGCCAGTTGCGGAACATCTGCTTGAACTCTTTCTCCAGGAGATATGGCAAAGCAATCATAATCAATCAGATATATTAGGGAAGATTAGGCGAGCCTCGTCTTGAAGAAACGCCAAGCGAGCAGCATGAACACGAGTCCCTCGATGGCGAGGGCGCGGATCTCCGTCGCGACGTAGCGCAAGTCTACACCCTCAATCATAATCTTACGCGACGCGGAGATGAACCACTTGGCCGGCACGACATTAGAAATGACCTGCGCAGCGACGGGCATGGACTCGATGGCGAACACCATGCCGGAAAGGTATATGGTCGGGACGATGAGCAGGAGCGAAATAAGCATGGCGGCGAGCTGCGTGCTGACAACCGTCGAGATGAGCAACCCGAGCATGAGCGAAGTGAAGACGTAGACGACCGCCGTGATGACGTAGACACCGAGCGATCCCGCCATGGGGACGTGCATGACGAAGCAGGACAGGCAGAGGATGGTCGTCAGGTCGATTAGCGAAATGACCAAGTAGGGGATGAGCTTGGCGAGCACGATGCAAATGGGCGGCAGAGGCGAGGCGAGGAGGATCTCCATAGTCCCCATTTCGCACTCTCGGACTATGGCGATGGAAGTCATCATGCAGCAAATGAGCATGATGACCATACCGATGACACCGGGGACGAAATTGACCTCGGAGCGTTGCTGCGGGTTGAAGAGCATCCGTGAGTTGACCTTTATATTGAACTGCCGCGCGCCCCTTCCGCCCATCATCTGCCGGGCGACCTCCTTTTGGAAGCTGGCCACGACCTGCTGGGCGTACGCCACACGGACGCTCGCCTGGTTGGGTTCGCTGCCGTCGGAGAGGATCTGGATAGAGGGATCGGAAGAATGCAGCAGACGGTCGGCGAAATCGGCCCCGAAAACGACAACGAGGTCCACATCGCCTTTCTTGAAAAGCTCCTCGGCCTCACCGACAGATGCGACTTCGCCTTTTCCGATGAAGTAGTCGTTGGCAAAGAGCCTGGAAGTCAGCTGCTCGGAGCAGGCATCGTGGCTCTGGTCAAGCACGGCTATGCGGATGTCCTTGACCTCGTTCTTGATGACATAGCCAGGCAGCAGGGCCATGATTTGAGGCATGACCAGCAATATGAGCAAGGAGCGCGGGTCGCGGAGGATATGTATGAATTCCTTCCGGACGAAGCTTAGAAACTGTTTCATATCACACGGGGATTAACTAATCGCCTCGCTTGGCAGTGCGCGCGAGGGAGAAAAACACGTCGTACATAGAGCTACCGTTGAACTGCCTCTTCAACTGCCTCGGGGAACCGAGCGCCTCGATGCGTCCGTCGACCATGATACTGACCCGGTCGCAATACTCGGCCTCGTCCATATAGTGGGTGGTCACGAAGACGGTTATCCCTTTGTCAGCGGCCTTGTAGATCAGTTCCCAGAACTGGCGACGGGTCACGGGATCGACGCCGCCGGTGGGTTCGTCGAGGAAGACGATGCTTGGCTCGTGTAAAATGGCGAGGGAGAACGCGAGCTTCTGCTTCCACCCCAGAGGGAGGCTTTTGACCATCGTCTTGCGCTCGGACTCGAAGCCGAGCTCGATGAGCAGCTCGCCTGTTTTGCGGCGCACCATATCCCGCGGCATCCCGTAGATGCCGCCAAAGAGTTTGAGGTTCTCCTCGACCGTCAGATCGTCATAAAGAGAGAACTTTTGCGACATATAGCCGATATGCCTCTTTACCTGCTCGTATTGCGAAGCGACATCGAAGCCGGCGACAGAGGCGCGCCCGTCGGATGGGCGCGAGAGACCGCAGAGCATACGCATGGCGGTAGTCTTGCCGGCCCCGTTGGCTCCGAGGAAGCCAAAGATCTCGCCCCGACGCACCTCGAAAGAGATATGGTCAGTGGCGGTGAAAGAGCCGAACCTCTTTGTCAGCCCTTCAGCTTTTATTACAATCTCGTCTGTCATCACACCTGAAGGTTCATGAAACAATCCTCAATGGTTGGCTCGACAGCCATGACCTCGACGTCGTGATGCCCCAATATTTCCAGCTGCCCCTTAAGAGAATCGGGGGTCAGCAGAGAAGTGTCGATTGTGGCATGGTGGCATTGGCCGAAAGCGAAGGCGGTCATCACACCCTTGACGTCGCGGAGGTCGGCGAGGAGCCGGTGCATGCTGTCGGACCGGACGGACCAAAGCGTCCGCGAGTAGGTTTTGACGATATTAGCCGGCGAGTCGATGGCAAGGGAGACCCCACCCTGGACGAGCGCTATGCGGTCGCACCGCACAGCCTCGTCCATATAGGGCGTAGAGACGACTATTGTCAGTCCGAAGTGGCTTTTGAGGTTTTGGAGCATATCCCAGAACTCCTTGCGGCTTACGGGGTCGACCCCCGTGGTGGGCTCGTCGAGGAAAAGGACTCGCGGGGCGTGGATAAGCGCGCAGGAAAGCGCGAGCTTCTGTTTCATTCCGCCCGAAAGCTTGCCTGCCTTACGTTTTTTGAAAGGCTCTATTTGACGATAGATGGCTTCCACGAGGTGGTAGTTCTCCTGAATGGTCGTATTGAACACGGTAGCGAAGAAAGAGAGGTTCTCCTCGACCGTCAGGTCCTGGTAGAGGGAAAAGCGGCCTGGCATATAGCCTATGTTCTGGCGAATCTTCTTGTAGTCGTTGACGACATCGAATCCGTCGACCATGGCAGCCCCAGAGTCGGCGAGGATAAGTGTGGTGAGGATACGGAACAAGGACGTCTTGCCTGCGCCATCGGGGCCGATGAGTCCGAAAATCTCGCCCTCGTCGACGTCGAAGGAGACTCCATCGAGAGCCTTGACCAGGCCTTTGTCGTAGGTCTTCACAATGTTCTGCACCGAAACGATAGCCATAGGGGAAGTGTTTGCTAAAATTTCACATCGCCATACATGCCGCGCTTGATAAGCCCATCGTTGGGGACAGATATCTTGACGGCGTAGACAAGGTTGGACCGCTCGTCGCGCGTCTGGATGGTCTTGGGTGTAAACTCGGCCTCGCTGCTAATCCAGGAGACAGTGCCGGCATACTCCTTGCGCCCGTTGGAACCTTGGTCGGCGTAGACTTTCACGCTCTGCCCGATCTTGATTTCGTTCAACAAATCGGCGTCGACATAGGCACGGAGCTTCATATGAGAGACATCCGCGACCTTGAAGAGAGCCCGTCCCGGGACGGCGAACTCACCCGCCTCGGCGTATTTGGACAATATGACGCCGTCGATAGGCGACACGATATGCGCCTGCCGCATCATATCGTCTATTTGGCCTATCTGCGCGTCGAAGCCGGCGGCCTGGCCGTCAATGCTTTTGTTGGCGGTTGAGACCTGGTCATTGGCGGCATCGAGCTGCCTCTGGAGGGTCGCAATCTGGTAGCCGATGTCATCGACTTGCTTCCGCGTGGCGGCACCGTCGTTGAGCAGGGCGGTGAAGCGCTCCTTCTCCGACTTCAGGTTGTCGATCTGCTGCCTGAGCGACGCCAGCTGCTGACCGGTGTCGAGCTTGCGGCTTTCGGCGGCGTCTTTGCCGGCGCATAGCTGCCGCCGTTTGAGCTGAAGCTGCGTAGTGTCGAGCACACCAAGGAGTTGATTAGCCTTGACCGTCTGGCCCTCCTCGACGCAGAGTGATTTTATCTCGCCAGTTCCTCGTGAAGACACGATGACCTCGGTCGTCTCGAACACACCGGAGGCGTCGAAATCGACGTCATTGCCGCCACAGGACGAAAGGAGCGCAGCCGACAAGGCCGTCAAAAGGATAAACGTCTTATTCATACATACTCAGTTTTAGTTATTCGTAGTGAACTTCAGGTCGTAAATTTCTTTGAGCATCAATATGGTATGAGTGGAGAGGTCGATTCGGGATTGGTTTTCGCGGGTAATCTCCTGCAAGAGGTTGTTGGTGTCAATGACCCCGTGGTCGAGCTTGGCCTCAGCCGCCTGACGGACATCGCCACGAAGAAGTACAATCTCCTTATCGTCCTGCACCAGCTGCCGGTATTTGGCGACACCGTCGGCCTGCTGCACTTCGACGAGGTGGTTGTTGAAGAGGAAAGTCTGACGTGAAGACTCGACCAAGGCACGCTGAGACGCGAACCGCTCCCTATCGTTGCCTTTGGTGTAGAATGCGCCGACGTTCCAAGAGAGCCTGAGGCCGACTATTCCGCTCAGCTTGATGCCGTGGTCGAACATGGCGTCGAACATATCATAGCCCGGGTAGCCGAAGTACCCCTGGGCGAAAAGGCAGAGCTTGGGGCGGCGGTTGGCGGAGAGGATGGACTCACGGGCGTCGAAGAGGCTCAGCTGAGCGTCGAAGAGACTCAGCTCAGGACGGTTGTTCGAACCGGAGGTCACATCGGTGTCGTTTGGCATATCCAGGTCGGTAAAGCTCGTCCCGATAAACAAGGACAAGATGCGGGCGAGGCTACTCCGAGAGGCGTCCAGCTCGGCAGCCTGCTGCTTAGCATTGAGCAGCTCCGCCTTGATGGAATTGACATCGCTGGGCATAGCGACGCCGTTGGAGAGCATGGAATTGAGTTTGTCGATGTTTGACTGGAGCAGGGCTTGCAGGTTTTGATTAAGCTTGATTTTCTCGTCGGTCAGGAGGATTCCGAAATAGATATCGTTAATCCGTTGGCGGACAGCATAAAGGTCCGTTGTCACTTGCGCCGTGCGCACCTCGCCTTCGCGGCGCGCCACCTCCTTACCCCTTTTGATAGCGCCGCCATCGTAAAGGTTCTGGTTGACGTCGACGCCGACACGGTATTGAGTTTTATTGAGGCCTTTGACATCGTAGCCTTGCTGCGAAAGCATAGCCTCCAAAGGGGCGGGGAGGGTCATGACGTCGTTCTGGACGGAGAGCTGGCCTATGACCGAGACTTGCGGGAGCCACCCTTTGGAGATGTTACTGACAGTGAAGCCGGTGGTCTGGCTTATCAGGTCGTATTGCTTTATGAGCGGGTAATTCTCCTGGGCGAGACGCTGGCATTGCTCGAGCGAGACCGTCTGCGCTTGCGCAAACAGAGGCAAGAGCAGAAGAGAAAATAGAGGCGATAGACACTTCATATGCTGATGTTTACATTTCTGATTGCAATATTAGCGTGAGAAAGGAGGGAAGTTGTATCAAAATCGGTGGATAAATTGTTGATATTCTACGATTATGCGTCAAAACGCAAAAAAGTCGGACATTATACTTAAACTTGCCCAATATCAGGACACAAACTGGAAACAATGGAAGACAACAACTTGAAAGATTTCTCATTGCAGACGACTGACTTCAGCAGCATAGAGAAACTCCAGGATCAGGCCATAGTCAACAAATATTTCGGGATGGTGTTGAACATCGGGCCATATCGAGACAACTTTATAAAAGTTGGCGAGCCATACCGCTTCGTAGAGGGTAGAATATTGTGGGTCACGGGTGGTGACGCATACTTCGAGCAGACACTGGAAGAGCACTACATAAAGAAAGGCGACATAGTGCTACTCACCCCGGAGACGATAATGGAGCTGAACGAATGCAGCAAAGACTTCACGATGACGGGTGTGATATACAAGGAGAGCGTCGCAGCGAACAAGAGCGTGATTATCCACGCGAACGACGAGGCTTGGGAGGAGACGATGAAGCTGGCAAACAGCCTATGGGACATAGCGAGGCGGACGCCGTTCAGGCGGGACACGGTAAACCACATAGTGCGAGCCATAATAAGCGACATAGAGGATTGGGGCGTAGCAGAGCAGGAGGCGGCCACCGTGGAGAAAGAGAGCAAATACGGGAGATTGTTCAGGCAGTTCAGGAAAATGGTAAACGAGAATTGCTGCAAGCACAGGGACATACCGTTCTATGCTAAAGAACTGGCAGTGTCGCCCAATCACCTGTCGAGGCTGGTAGCGAAAGAGAGCGGCAAGTCGGCAATGTTCTGGATAAACAGAGCCATCCTGATTAGAGCGAAGGTCATGCTGAAAGACAAGAATAACTCCATCTGTGACATAGCGGAGAGGCTCAACTTTCCCGACCAGTCGGCATTCAGCTTTTACTTTAAGAGGGAGACGGGCATGACGCCCAGCAAATACCGGAAAGAAGATTGAGCAGAAAAGATTGCCGACATGCGACATAGGGATCGGCGAGGCGATGATGGGAAAACTATGAGGAGGTGAGGATGGGAGCAGTCGCAAAAAGTCATTTAGACATAATGTCAAATAGAAATAAGAAAGTTCCCAATCTACTTTGTGAAAAAAAAAACAGTCTTATATTTGCTTTTAACAAGAGCAAGTTGATACTTGTATTCTTATCACTGAGTAAAAAACTAAACCTTACTACCATGGGCTTTTGGGGAGAATTTATTGAGGGCTTTCTCGTTGGACTCTCAGAGACTCTGAACAATGACAACGATGACGACGATGACGACTAAATAGTCGGTTTGGTTGACATCGGGGCGAGACGACGCATAAGAGAAAAATTTGTGTTTGGCTCGCCCTCAAAAAGACTTCAGCCCCTCTATCCGCAAACAACGGAAAGGGGGGCTGAACTTATGCAATATATTGAAGTAAAGGTGAATGACTAAGCACATCAGGCAATAGTCAAAAGAAAAGCCCCCGAGAGGTGAACCCGGGGGCGGAATAATTAGTGTGTTTGGGATTTTAACTAAATCTTCTCGATGTCGGAGGACCTGAGCCAGCCGATGTTGCCATCGCGGAGGCGGACCTCGACCCAGTCGCCAAGGGTGTCGACGATGGTGACATCGGTGCCCTCGTGGAGGACGGTCATACGCACGCCATTCTTGTCGGGCGAGGTGGAGAGGTCGGCCGACTGGGACATGATGATGGCGCGGCTGCAATCGATGGTGTCGGAACGCTTCTCAAGAGAGAGAGAGACGGAGACAATGGCCAGGACGAAGAAGACAATGGCTGAGAAAAAGCCCGTCTTCCGCATGGCGACAGAGTCGAGAAAAAGGAAAGCCGCCACGCCAGCGAGGGCGAGGAAGAAAAAAAGGATGAAGAGCCATGCCCAACCGTCGGAACTGAACGCACCCGCTATGGCGAGCCAGAAACGCTCGACGACGGGGACATCGACTGACTCCATCTTGTCGGTGAGGGCGTAGGCTTGCTGGAGGTTAGCCTCGACATCGGCATCGGCAGGGTCGAGACGCTTGGCGCGCTCGAAGTTGAGGATGGCCCGGCCGAGGGAACCCGACTTGAAATAGGAGTAGCCGAGGTTGTAGTAGAGACCCGCGCTCTCATTGCCGGCGGCTAATAGGGCCTCGTAGGCATCGATGGCATCGGCGTAGTTGCCGTCCTGGGCGAGCTTGTCGGCCTCGTCGGTCGAGAGGCTCTTGGGAGATGAGACGGCCTTGGACGCCTCGGAGGGCGCGGTGACGGACGCGGAGTCGGCAACCTGAGCCGCGGCGGACACCGAGAGGAAGGCCGATATGATAAGGGCGAAAATATATTTCATCACAGACTACTTTTTAGCGTTGGCCTCAATCTTGCCGATGACATCGGCCGCCTTGGCGTAGACCTCATCCATGGTGGATGTGGCGGAAGCCGGGGCGTAGCGGGCGAACTCGCACTCTTCGAGGAGGGACATGAACTCATCGGCGACATCGGAAGGCACGCCGTGCTCGGACATCTTGTCGCGGGCATTGTCCTTGGTAAGTTCGCTGAGGGGGAGGGTCAGCTTGTCGCTGAGATAGCCCCAGAGGGCGCGCATGACCTCGTCGAAGAAGGCCTCGCGCTTGTCGGCCTTAATATACTTGGCGGCCTGGTTGAGCCTCTTGCGCGCCGCCTTATTGGCCTTTCGGCTCTTGACGAGGCTCACGTTGGCGTTCTCGAACATCCGCTGACGGTAGAAGACCGTGAGGACGGCGAGGACGGCGACGGGGAGGGCTGTAAGAACCCAGAAGAGGGGCGAGAGGACGAAGAACGAATCCTTCCTGCTCAGAGTGCCACTCTTATGGAGGTAACGAAGGTCGGAGCCTGTGTAGGTAACCTTCTCGGGACCCGCGCCAGAGAACGAGACCGCCCCGCCCTGATTGGAAGAGGAGCCGTCGCCCTTTGCCACATTGATGGTGAAGGGGCCTTGCGAGAGCTTGACATAGTCGCCTTTCTGTGGGTCGAAATAGGAGAACTGGAGCTGAGGAATCTCGAAGCTGCCCTCGCGGCGTGGTATGATGAGATACTCGTCGGTGCGGCGGCCGGAGAAACCAGCCCCCACGGCGTTAATATCGTTCTTGGAGTTGGGGTCGAAAGAGTCGAAATCCTGATGGAACTGGGGCTTGGGGAGGGTGAGAATCTTGAGATTGCCGGATCCCTCGACGGAGACCTTGACTTGGACGCTGTTGTCGACCTTAGTCTCGGACGGCTCGACCTCGACCTTGAACTTGAACTGGCCCACGCCGCCGCTGAAATTGGCGGGCTTGCCGGCGGGGAGAGGCTTGACATTGACCGTGACGGCCGCCGCCTTGACACGCTGACGGCTGAGCTGAGTATCATTGCCGAAGAAATCGTCGAAGAGACCGCCGCCGGAACGTACGCGACGCCTGACGACAAACTCCGCCTCGGCGGGAGGGAGGGTAAGCTTACCACTCTTCTGAGGGATGAGAGCCTTGCGGCTGAGCTCGCCCACCTGATACTCGCGGCCGTCGATAATCTCGGAATGGAAAGTGATATCGCGTCCACCAAGCTCACTGGTGACGAAATCGGCGAGATCCGGCATTTGGAAATCGGAGAGCGACTGGAGCTGGACGCGGGTATAGACCTTGGTTGCGAGCTCGGTGGCCTCGCCCTCGTAGACCGTGGACTTGGAGAGCGACTGGCGAATGAAAAGCTCGTCGGACGAGCGCGGAGCGGAGGAAGAGCCGCTGCCGGCAGACTGGCCAGAGCTGGAAGGCTGCGCCTCGCCCTGGGACACGGTGATAGAGAGGGAGTTGGAAGAGACGGAGCTGCCGCCAGCCTGAACTTTGGCGGGCGGGACGGAAATCTTGCCCACCTTGGTAGCCTTGACGACATAGGTGAAAGTGGTCTGCCGCGAGGAGCTTGGCTTGCCATTGATATAGGAATAGCTCGACGAAGTCATGGTGGACGGGCCCATGAGGACAGAGAGACCGTCGACATCGGGGAGAGTGATGCCGTCGGCGCTGCCATTGACCACGTAGGAGAGCTGGAAAGGCTTGCCTACTTGGACGGAGGAGGGCGCGTTGGCCTCGACAGTAACGTTATCGGCCTTGGCAGACAGGACTGCGGCGAGGCCCATGACGAGCAAAACCAGAAGTCTACGGATGGCCATTACAACATTTCTATTATTCATGCCGCAAAGGTAATATTTTTGAATGTTTCAAATCTACCAGTTTTTCTCAATACGCCTACGCTGAGCGTCCTTAATCTGCTTGCGCTTCTCCTGGAGCTCATTCTCGTCCTGCTGAGCCATCTGGAGAAGACGCTCGGCCTCCTCCTTATTCATCTGCTGCTGTTGCTCCTGCTGTTGTTGTTGCTGTTGTTGCTCCTGTTGTTGCTGTTGTTGTTGTTTCTGCTCCTGCTGCTGTTGCTGCTGATCCTTGTTCTGCTGCTTCTGGTCATTTTGCTGATCCTTGTCCTTCATCTTCTGGGCAGCGACGAGATTGTAGCGCGTCTGTTCGCTGGAGGGGTCGGCCTTGAGGGACTTCTTATATGCGTCGATGCTCTTATCGTAGCCTTTGCGGGCGTACTCGCAATTGCCTATGTTGTGGTAGAGCTTTGCGAGGCGCGCCTTGTCGGTCTCGCCCTCGGCGAGCTTCTGGTACTGCTCAAGGGCCTCCTCGACCTTGCCCTGCTTGAAGAGCGCGTCGGCGTAGTTGTAGGACGCCTCGAAAGAGTTGGGAGCCTCGGCGAGGGCCTTGACGCAGGCCTCCTGGGCGCCGGCGTAGTTGGAATCGTTGTACATCTTGTAGCTATCGCGAATGTACTTGCGCTCGGACTGCGCCGCCGCACTGGAAGAGAGTGACGCGAGGGCGGCCACCAAGGCGAAGGCTATTAAAACACTTCTCATATCAACGGATATTATTGTAAACCGGGCTTGACCTCGTGCACAGCCACGAACATGTCCGGCCCATTCTTTTTGCGAGTAAAAATGTCGAAAGCCGCCAGACGTGGATTTTTGCGGGAGAGGATGAGCAAATCGACGAGGAGCAGGATGATGACGATGCACTCTACATAGACGCCGCGATCCTCATACTCGGAGTAGACACGCGACTCCATCTCGGTCTTATCCAACGAATTGAGTTCATCGACGAGGGCGTTGACACCGCCACGGATATTGTTGGCGGGGATGTAGGCTCCACTGCCGGCGGATGCCACCTGGGCGAGGGACGCCTCGTCGATCTTAGAGATGACGATGTTGCCGTCCTTGTCCTTGATGAAGTTATTGTTCTGGCCCGGCTCGACGGGGATGGGCGCTCCCTTGGAGGTTCCCATGCCGACGGTATAGACCTTGATGCCATCGGCGAAGGCATCCTTGGCGGCCTCTATGGCGTCGTCCTCATGGTTCTCGCCATCGGTGATGACGACGATGGCGCGGCTGACGGCCTCGCCCTGCGAGAACGAATTGCGGCACAGATTGATGGCCGCTCCTATGGCCGTGCCTTGAGTAGGCACCATGCCTGTCGTCACGGACTGCATGAACATCTTGAGGGACGCGAAATCGGACGTCATAGGCATCTGGACGTAGGCGTTGCCCGCGAAGACCACGAGGCCCACCTTATCGTCGGAGAGCTTGTCGGCGAGACGCGTGACGGCCATCTTGGCCATCTCGAGCCTGGAGGGCGAGACATCCTGGGCGTTCATGGAGTTGGAGACATCGAGCGCGATCATCAGCTCAATGCCGTTGCGCTTGACCGTCTGGAGCTTAGAGCCGAACTGCGGGCCGGCCACGACGACGACCTGAAGGGCGATGGCGATGACCACGAGCCAGCACTTGAGCTTGACGCGCGCACTGGAGTAGTCCGGCATCAGGTGACGGAGCAGCTCAGGCTCTCCGAACCGCCCGAGCGCCTTGACACGGCTGCGGCTAAAGAAATACATGAGCGCGATGACGAGGGGCACCAGCAGGAGCAGGTAGAGAGCCTCGGGATGCGCGAACCTGAAAGAATCCACTTCGTTATGTCATTAAGAGATTACCGCCCATGAGGAGAGACGGGAGGGCGGGAGACAATCGTTACACGTTAGGGAATGGTGCGCAAGAGGGTGTTGCGCAGAAGAATCTCGGCGAGGAGGAGGCAGAGAGCCGCGATGGCGAAGGGGAGGTACTCGTCGGACTTCTGGGTATAGTGACGGACCTCCATGATGGTCTTCTCCATCTGGTCGATCTCCTGGTAGATATTGGCGAGGCTCTTATTGTCGGTGGCGCGGAAATACTTGCCGCCCGTCATGGCCGTCATGCGTTGAAGCACGTCCTCGTCAATCTTGACCTCCTCCTCCTGCATCTTGACACCGAAAGGAGTCTGGACCGGGATCTGGGCCACGCCCTTGCTGCCGACGCCGACGGCGTAGAGCCTTATGCCGAACGTCGCGGCGAGCTCGGCCGCCTTCTCGGGGGCTATGGCGCCTGCGTTGTTGCAACCATCGGTGAGGAGGATGATGACCTTACTCTTGGCCTTGCTATCCTTGATGCGCGAGACGGCTGTGGAGAGTCCCATGCCGATGGCCGTGCCATCCTCGAGCATGCCATTTGTGACCTGCGAAAAGAGGTTGATGAGCACCGAGTGGTCGGTAGTGAGGGGGCACTGGGTGAAACTCTCGCCGGCGAAGATGACGAGACCTATATTATCGTCGGGTCGGCCCGAGATGAACTTCGTCGCTACCTCCTTGGCGGCCTCGAGCCTGTTAGGCTTGAAATCGAGGGCCCGCATGGAGCCAGAGATATCGAGGGCGAGGACGATGTCGATGCCCTCAGTGTTGCTGTCGGAGTGGCTCGACGACGACTGCGGGCGCGCTATGACGACAACGGCCAAGGCGAAGGCGAGCAGCCGGAGAGCGAGGGGCATGAGACGGAGACGGACTCGCCACGTGGGCTTGACCCCCTGAAGGGTAGAGACCGAGGAGACCTGCAACGCGGCCTCGGAGGTACGCCTGCGCCAGATACGCCAGCCCACGTAGGCGGGGATGACGAGGAGGAGCAGGAAGAGCCAGGGGTGCTGAAAAGATATACCGCTAAGCATTTTCTTTGCCTGTTTCTTTTAAGATGACATCGGCGGGAGCCTGCTCTTGGGCCTTGGCGTTGGCCTGGGCCTCAGCCTGCTTGCGCTTGGCGACGTCGGTTGTCGTGTTGACGAAAGCCTCGGCGTCGGCTATGACCTTGTCGTTCTCGTCGGGGAGAGGCTCCATCTTGGCGAACTTGACGAGGTCGGCCTGCTGGAGGATGTCGGCGAGACGGCCGGCCTCGTCGGGCTGGTCAGCCATGATAGGTTTGAGCTGATCCATGATCTCGGCGGAGGTGCTCTCCTTGGCCTGAATGCCGTAGCGCGAGCTGAGGTAACGGCGGAGAGTCTCGGTGAGGTCGGTGTAATACTCCTTGACCTGGTTGCGCATCCAGAGCTTCTCTGTCTTTATTCGCTCCAGGTCGCGGAGCGCAGTGACCTCGCAGGGCTCAGACGGCACGACCGGGAGGCTTTCCGCCGCCCCGCCACGACGGCCGTACTTACGACGGAGGAAGACGGCGAGGACAATGAGGCCGGCCAGGACGAGGACACCCACGGCCCAAGGCCAGTAGAGCAGAAGCTCGCGCCACTGGAAGGGAGCGTCCTCGGCATCGTGGATATCGAAGATGAGGTTGACGCCGTCCTGCCCCTGCTTAATATCCTGATAGGGGTTGACGACGGAGAGGGCGAAATCGGGCGTGGAGACTTGTGAGCCGTCGGGCATCCGGACGACGGGGATAGGGCCTACGTACTGGAGACCGGTATCGAACGAAGTGACGACATACCTCTGGACATACTCGATGAGGCTGCCCCGGTCGATGGTATCGGGCTTAAGGGCCTCGACGACCTCGACGGAGGAGGAGAGCGTGTCGGGCAGCTGGAGGATGTGGCAGTCCTGACCTTTCTCGGCAGAGACGGAGACGTTGAGACCGACCTGCCCGCCGACATAGATTGTCATGGAGTCGAGCTCGGCCTTGACGACCGGCTGCTGGGCCCGGGCGAAGCCGCTCAGGAGGAGAGCGGCGGTCAGGACTAACGGTTTGAAGAAGGAACGCATAGTGATAGAAAGTCGGTTAATCACCCTCTCTTCTTGAAGAGGGAGAGAAGGCTCTTGACATAGTCGTCGCCCGTGAGGACCTCGACATTGTCGACGGCGCAGCGGCGGAAGATGGCGTCGAGGCGGTCGCGCCTCTCGGCGGCGTTGGCCGCGTAGCGCGCCCGGACCTCGGGGCTTGAGGTGTCGACCCACATCTGCTGGCGAGTCTCGGCGTCGGACATAAGCATGAGCCCGACATCGGGGAGATAGGACTCGCGCCGGTCGGCGATGCGCAGGGCCGCGAGATCGTGCTTATGGCCCGCGATGCGGAGCGGGAGTTCGAAATCGCGGTCGGTAAGGAAGTCGGAGATGAGGAAAGCCGTGCACCTCTTCTTGATGGCCCCGGTCATATAGCGGAGCGCCTCGCCGATGTCCGTCCCACGGTTGGAGGGGTGGAACATGAGGAGCTCGCGGATGATGTGGAGGACATGCTTCTTACCCTTCTTGGGCGGGATGAACTGCTCGACCTTGTCGGAGAAGAAGATGACGCCAATCTTATCGTTGTTCTGGATGGTGGAGAAGGCGAGAGTGGCGGCCATCTCGGTGATGAGGTTCTTCTTGAACCTCTCCTCAGTGCCGAACTCGCGAGAGCCGGAGACATCGACGAGCAGCACGACGGTATTCTCACGCTCCTCCTCGAAAATCTTGATATAGGGCTTGTTCATGCGCGCCGTGACGTTCCAGTCGATATTGCGCACATCGTCGCCATACTGGTACTCGCGGACCTCGCTGAAAGCCATGCCACGACCTTTGAAGGCGGAGTGGTATTCGCCCGCGAAGATGTGGTTGGACAGGCCACGGGTCTTAATCTCGATCTGCCTGACCCTCTTGAGGAGTTCGGTGCTGTCTATTTCTGAATTCATCGCCAATGGTTAGTATGAAAAACAGCAGTCATAGGGACTTGCCCGAAAGAGCGCCCCACCCCACCCTTTGGACTGTGGAAGAGGGACGCATAGGGCCCCGGCCCCGCACGAGGAGCGCGGAGCCAGAGAAGGGCTTAGGGCACCTCGACCTTGTTGAGAATCTCAGAGATGATCTCCTCGGAGGTGACGTTGTTGGCCTCGGCCTCGTAGGAGAGTCCGATACGGTGGCGGAGGACATCGTGGCAGACGGCGCGGACATCCTCGGGGATGACGTAGCCGCGGCGCTTGATGAAAGCGTAGGCCTTGCAAGCCATGGAGAGGCTTATCGAGGCGCGGGGGGATGCGCCGCAAGAGATCATATCCTTGAACTGCGCGAGGCCGTACTGGTCGGGGTAGCGCGTGGCGAAGACGATGTCGACGATATACTTCTCGATCTTCTCGTCCATATAGACATCCTTGACGACGTCGCGGGCCTTGACGATATCCTCGGGCTTGAGGATGGTGTCGGGCTTAGGGAAGCTCTTGGCGAGGTTGTTGCGGATGATGAGCTGCTCCTCCTCCTTCTTGGGGTAGTCGATGATGACCTTGAGCATGAAACGGTCGACCTGGGCCTCGGGGAGGGGGTAGGTGCCCTCCTGCTCGACGGGGTTCTGAGTGGCCATGACGAGGAAAGGCTTGGCCATTGGGTAGGTGTGGTCGCCGATGGTGACCTGACGCTCCTGCATGGCCTCGAGGAGCGCGGACTGTACTTTAGCCGGGGCGCGGTTAATCTCGTCGGCGAGGATGAAGTTGGAGAAGATGGGGCCCTTCTTGACCAGGAACTCCTCGGTCTTCTGGCTGTAGATGAGAGTGCCGAGGATATCGGCCGGGAGGAGGTCGGGGGTAAACTGGATGCGAGCGAAGTCGGCGTCGATAATCTTGGCGAGGGTGTTGATGGCAAGAGTCTTGGCGAGGCCAGGGACGCCTTCGAGGAGGATGTGGCCGTCGGACAGGAGGCCGATCATAAGGCTCTCGACGAGGTGTTTCTGTCCGATGATGACCTTGTTCATCTCCATGGAGATGAGATCGACGAACGAGCTTTCGTTCTTAATGCGCTCGTTCAGCTCCTTGATGTTAATTGGTTCCATATCGGTTAAATATGTGTCTTAATCGCTTTATATAGTTTGGTTGTCAGGGGTGAGCCCCTTTTTCTCCTTTTGCGAGTGTAAAAATAGCAATGAATATTGAGATTTGGGGCGTGTCTTTTATCAATTTCAATTAAGGGTGGCGGGCGGTTGCCGAGGGGCGCGATTTCATCAAGGAAGGGAGGCGGAGGGAGGAAGGGGAAGCCGGCCTTGCGGAGGGGAGTCCGCGAGGCCGGCTTGTGTGTGTGGATGTTGGGACGAGCCTACTCCGCCGTGAGGGTGAGAACGCGGCTGCTCCAGTCGTTGAGCTTGGCGTAGTCGACATCGTGGCTATAGGGGACCTCGAGGCCGTTGGCCATGAGGTAGGCGCCGGTGTAGGACTTGCCCTCGCAGTCGAGCGGGGTGTTGTCGATACGGTTGAGCTCGTGGACGACGTACTTCTTGTCGGGGTCGAGACCCTGCATCTTGACACGGGGGAAATGCTCATCCTTCATTGTCTCGAGCTTGTACCAGAAGTAGACCGCCTTGGCCTTATCCTCCGAGACGTACATGAGGGAGGCGAGGTTGTCGCCCTCGTATGGAGAGTGGAGACGGTAGAGGTCGCCGAACTGGATGACGGGACGGACGGTCTTATAGTCCGCGATGACCTTCTTGCAGAACTCCTTCTCGTCGTCGGTCATGTTCTTGGGCTGAATCTCCATGCCGAGACGGCCGCTCATGGCGACATCGCAGCGGAACTTCATGCTCGTGGTGCGGAAGACGGCGTGGTTGGGCACGGCACTGATATGCTGTCCCATGGCGATGGCGGGGAAGAAGTAGGAAGTGCCCCACTGCATATAGATACGCTGGAGGGCGTCGGTATTGTCGGACACCCAGAACTCATCGAAGTAGGGGAGGAGGCCGTAGTTGGCACGTCCGCCGCCCGAGGCGCAATCCTGGATGATGACATCGGGATACTTGTCGCGGATGCGTTGGCAGAGCTTGATGAGGCCCTGGTGGTAGGCGATGTAGAGGTGGCTCTGGTCGTCCTTGGAGAGGTACTGGCTGCCGTGGTTCATGATGGGCGCGTTGGCATCCCACTTGATGTAGGCGATCTCGGGGTATTTGGACAAGAGATTGTCGAAGACGGAGAAGGCGAAATCCTGCACCTTGGGGTTGGTGAGGTCGAGGACGAGCTGCGTGCCGCCACGGCCGCGAACCGGTTCACGCCCCGGGGCCTTGATGACCCAGTCGGGATGCTTCTCGTAGAGTTCGGCCACGGTATTGGTCATCTCAGGCTCGACCCAGATGCCGAACTTGACGCCATTCTTGCGAGCGTCGGCGAGGAGACGGTCGATGCCCTGAGGGAGCTTCTGCGGGTCCGGCACCCAGTCTCCGAGTGCGGCATTGTCCGTATTGCGCTGATACTTGGTGGCGAACCAGCCGTCGTCCATGACGAAGAGCTCGCCGCCCATCATGGCGATGTCGGCCATCATCTGGTCCATGACCTCATGGTTGATGTTGAAATAGACGCCCTCCCATGAGTTGAGGAGGATCATGCGCTCCTGGTCGGCGTGGCGGAGCATGTACTTACGCGCCCAAGAGTGGAAGTTGCGGCTTGCGCCGGAGAGACCCTGCGACGTGAACGTATAGGCCACGCGGGGGGTTGTGAGCGTCTCGCCCTTCTTGAGGTGGTACTCGGAATTGTCGGGATTGATGCCGGCGAAGTAGTAGTGATACTCGCTATCGTCGGTATCGATGGTGACGCTATAGTTGCCAGAGTAGCAGAGGACGGCGCCGATGACATCGCCGGAGTTCTCCTGCGCCGGGCCGTCGAGGGAGAACATGACGTCGGAGCGGTCGGTGGTAGCGTTGCGGAGGCCGTCCTTGTTCTTGATGCGGATCATGCCGTTGGTGAGGCGAGTCTCGGAGTGCTGCGCCTCGGCCGCCCACGAGCCGTGGAAGCTGGTGAGATGGACGTTGCCGCGGCGGATGGGCATGCAGGAAGAGTAGAACTGCGTGAGGGTGACGGTCTGCTTGCCGTTGTTGGTGACATCGGTCCAGCACTCGATCATGTCGACATCGTCGTAGGCCTGGTAGTAGAGGTTGACGATATCGGGATAGAGTGGATCCTTGAGACGGATGGTGAGCCTGGTGCCCTTACGGGGCTTGCCGTTGGGCGCGACGTCGGAGACGGGCTCCGTGGAGAAATCGTCGCAGAGGAGCTGCGTGGACATATTGCCGTCGGCGTGTCGCATGGCGAAAGCCGTCTCGCTGAGGGTATGGGTGGCGCCGTAGGAGGGATAGACCTCGAGGTGGCTCCAGTTGGCCGTTGTGGGCTTGGGGAGGGCAGCGAGCTCTGCGGGGGAGAGCCTGGCGCCGAAGTAGACGAACGTCGGCTCAGCCCCCTTATTGACATCGAGCACGAGAGTGGAGCCCGGGGTAGAGAGGGCGACATTCTCGGCATAGGAGCCCGCGCATGCGCCGAGGAGGGCGAGGAGGGCGGAAAGCTTCTTCATTTGCAGGGATTGGGGTTTGTAAGTTGTACGGTTCTGTTGGCCTTATATTGCAAAGGTATGCAAATATACCTTATCTGAGATTAAGAAACAAGGGTGAGCGGGATGTGGAATGGGGACGAAAAAAGCCCCGTCTGATAAAGACGGGGCTTAGAGAAGAGCCGATACTCAGACTCGAACTGAGGACCCACGCATTACGAATGCGTTGCTCTACCAACTGAGCCATATCGGCGTTTCCGAATGCAAAGTTACCGCTTTGGTTTGGAATGGCAAGAGTGCGGGGCGATTTTTTAGAACTTTTTTCGCATCTCATTGATAATGAGGGACGCGACATCGTCGGCCCAAGGGAGGAAGAGCCAGAAAGTGTGGGGTGAGTCGTCGAAACGGCGGACATCGACGCTCTTGCCGAGGCTGCGGAGGGACTGGACGGCCTCGGCCTGCCCCGCGCTGAAACGCCTCTGGCCGCTATTGATGAAGAGGAAACGCGGGGCCGACCACTCGCCGACATGGGAGAGAGGCGACGCCTCGCGCCAGAGCGCGCTGTCGGCGGACATAGGCGCGCCCAGCCACAAGGTGGCCGAGCTTGGGCGGCCCGGGCGGTCGACGCCCTCGGACGAGTCGGGGTGGATGAAGGCGAGGACGCCGTCGATGTCCACCACCCTACTCACCTTTGGCACACTGAGGCCCGAGGGGAGGAACTTGGCGAAAGAGCAGTTGGAAGCCCCGACGAGAGCCGCGATCTGGCCGCCGGCGGAGGAGCCGGCGACAGTGAGACGGCTGATATCGACACCGAGGGAATCGGCATGGGCGGCAACCCAGGCGAGGGCGGAGTTGACATCGACGACGGCGGCGGGATAAGGGGCCACGGGCGAGAGACGATAGTCGACACAGAAGACGCAGACGCCGCCCTGGGCGAGACGCGAAGCGAGGGGCGCGTCGAGACTGCGGCTGCCGCTCTGCCACCCGCCGCCGTGGACGAGGACGAGGGGAGGGAGGAGGCTGTCGCTCCGGACCGGACGGAAGACATCGAGACTGAGGTCGCAGCCGCCCGGGGAGGAGTATGTGACCCCGAGGGAGACGCTGACGGCAGCGACATCGGGGACGTAGGGCTGGATTGAGGGGTAGCGACGAACCTGCTTGGCGTATTCGGCGGCGAGGGTGAAGCCCTGTGCCGAGGCGGGGGCGAGGGGGAGGATGAGGATGAGGAAGAGGAAGAGGAGTATGTGGCGCATGTTTTTTTTTATTTCATCTATGCATTATCTGGCCTAAGGTAGCAAAAATATGGTGACGCCGCACACTGCCGGGGGAGCGGAATGGCGGAGAGTTCCGTCGCGGACTAGCTATGACGACTTTACAACTACCATTTAAAGGCCGTTTGAAGAGAGTTGGAAGAGTATTTGAAGAATGTCGGGAGACGGGGGAGGGACGGGAATTGGGGTGACGATGCCACACATATGCCATATTATTTTCACAGATTTTGGGGAGGGGCAATGATTTTGAGCGGAACCTCCTCGTTCTTTTTCCCACACCCACCTCACCCTACTCTTATTGTTGCCGCCCTTTGGTGCAAAAAAACTTGCGAACACCAAAAATTCTACTGAGATTTGCGCAAAGACTTGAATATGAACCCCGTTCTGGCAAGATACCGATGATAGCATACGGCAGGAAAGGCCAGGTCTCCTACCGGCTGAAATCAATCACGAGTGTCACAAAATCAGCTGTCTACAGGAGGTATGGCATCAGCAACGCGGAGGATGGCGGCATGTCAAAGACGACCACCTACGAGTATATAGTCTACACGCCTTTCAACAAAGTCCAGTCCATAACCCAGGCCGACAAAAAGCTCACAATAGAATACGGGCCCGACCAGCAGCGCGCAAAGACTATCTACACATGCGGAGAGACGAAGGAGGTGCGCGTCTACGCTGGCGATTTTGAGCGGCTTACCAGCGACGGAACAACGGTAAGCTATCAGCACATCTACTCACCCGACGGGCTTGCCGGCATCTGCGTGAAGATGGGCGACGCCCCCGCCGAGATTCACTATGCCGCCACAGACCACCTCGGCAGCCTGCTCGCCCTCTTTAAGGCGGACTCCGCGCAAACCTATTCAGCCTCCTACGATGCCTGGGGACAACGAGCCTTGTCCTCCGACTCCATCAGCCTACGCCGTGGCTATTGCCTCCACGAGCATTGGCCCGAGTTCGGCCTCATAGACATGAACGGCCGCTTCTACGACCCGCAGCTCGGCCGCTTCCTCTCGCCCGACCCCTACGTCCAGGACCTTTCCAACCCGCAGAACCTCAACCGCTACTCCTATTGCCTCAACAACCCGCTGAAGTACACCGACCCTACGGGGGAGTTCTTCCACATCATCATCGGCGCGGCCATAGGCGGCGCGGTCAATCTCATCTCAGGCCTTGTAAGCCACAAAGTTGACAACGTCGGCAAGGGCTTCGCCTATTTCGGCATCGGGGCGTTGGCCGGGGCGGCGAGCGCTGCTGTCGGTGGCGGACTGAGCTCCGCCATGGCCGGCACGGGCTTCTCCGCTGGCTTCACGGGCTCGGCTGCCGCCGCGTCCGCCACGAGCTGCTTCGCCTCGGGGGCCGCGATAGGAGGCGCCTGTGGGGCGGTATCCGGCTCGGTCACGGGCCTTGGCAACACGTTGGTCGACGGGGGCGGCATAGGTCGCGCGGTCGGCCAGATGCACCTGCAAGGCCTGATTGACGGCTCGGCGGGGGCGGTTGTCGGCGGCGTGGCGGGAGGAATAAATGCTGTGAGGGATGGAAGGAACTTTTGGCATGGCGGGAGGGTCATTAGAGAAGCAAGCATAGATTTGCCACGGATGTGTCAAGTTGGGGAACTTGACTGCCGGTACGAGGTTTTCCGGTCTAATGATAAATATTTCAATGGTTCAACAGAAAGTGTCGAGAGTTTGCGAACCAACTTTTCATGTGTCGAATCTTCTACCACTCCAATGAAGGAGATGTACAAATCAAAAGGTCTTAGTATCAGAAAGTTGCCCCAAATTAAGGATAATATAGGTATGGCCAACGAGCTGATTGACCAAATGCAAAACAACAAATCGATTATCGGTGAGATTTTAATCGGCCCGAAGCAAGGACATGCGATGGGCTTGACAAATATCAGAATATATAATAATGGTCGTGTATTTATAAAGGCAATGAACCCTTCGGGGGAAGGCGGACGATGTTTTGCAAATTTCAACCGCTTCTTTCAATTTTTTAGTGTATCTAAATCCTAATGATATGAGGACGATATTACTGACACTTATGTTTTTAATGATGGGTGCGTCCTCTTTGTCGCAAGTAACGACGGACACAGCTTATTTGCGCGTCGCAAAAGATGAAATAGTCGCACAAATGACAGGGGAGCATGCAGAAGTATACCGTAGTTGGGGGCTATCTTTCGCTGATACGGCGAATATAATATGTATACTGCCAATATATAGCATACCCAAAACATACAGAGACAGCGTAAGGCGGCAAAGCACATTCGCGGATTTGGTGAAATTTGAGCCCAATCCTCTAAATCAGCAGATTATTATCAAGAACAAAAAAGAGGTAAGTATGATTTATTATGAAAGAGGATTCGTGCAAGAAGACTTAAAAGACTACATTGGCACTCCATACTATGAGTCCTACAAAAGTGAGAGCAGCGAGTCCTGGCTGTATAGCAGTGGTTTTATGTATTTCCTCATTGGTACAATAACCCGATACAGGCCGTTCGAGAAATTGTTGAAGTCGCACCCTGCCTGGTCGTTCTTTCGGATTAGGAGCTTCGGTGAGTTATGGGCTTTTGACGAAAATCACCAATTACTGCATATATATCCGCGGAGGAGGAAACTTGTAATCGAAAGCGGTCAAAGTTTCTACGAAAACCTTGTACAACGAATAGGCATAGAAACAATAAAGTTTAAGATAAACCCCAATTTACCTAAGGAGTCTGCGATTGTCACGTCGGAGGATTCAAAGGTCAAATAATCGATAAACACTTGGTGTACCAGAGCGTTGAATTTCAGTAATTCATTCAGAAATGGTGTTGCGCGTATTATTTTTTAGGGCTGTTCTGGTAGTGCTGTCCGTCATTTACTCTGGTGACATACTATCTCAATACAGAATCCCTAACAGGTTCGACTTCTTATATGTGGCAAACGGCGTGTCCCAGATAGTTGAGAAGTCGGCGAGGTACAGGTCAAAAACGTATTACAACTACGACGCTAATGGCAGCATAGCATCTGTAGTGTATTGTGAGCGAAATGGGGACATAAGGGAGTCGGTTGAGTATGAGTCTGAAATTCTGTCTGACAATACTGCGTGCATTCGCAGGAAAAGTGACAAGACGGCATTCTTCGTGTTTCATCACGGCAGCCTCTTAGACAGCGTGTCTATACGTGATGGAAGAAACGGCTGAGAGAAGTATCATTGCTCTTTCAAATACGACGATTCCGGAAATCTGGTCGCAATGAGGCGGGAGACCTCATATGCTTATACCCGTTGCGATTACGAATATGGGGTCGACACCGTTGTCTGCAAAGAGTACCATGACAATTTTCTGAACCAGACCCGTACATACGTATACTCCGCAAAGCCCAGACTGAGACAAGAGTTCGTGGAATATTCTGACAAAGACGCTGTCATAGCGGACGTGATGCCTTGGGACAACAAGCACTACTATATGTATTGTATGGGCTACTCTCGGTACGACAAGTACGGGAATTAGACAAGGAACCATTTCGTGGCGAAGAAGGGGAGAATGCTTCGCTTGAAGAGGAAAATATTCTACTGTCACAAAATATGAACAGAATACTTGCCTTCTTGCTTTTCTCGCTCCCGTCGTTCCTAATGGCGGCCCAAACATCCGACTCCATCAGCAATTTCGACCGTACTTACTTATTTGACAAGTGCATAAAAAAAGGCAAGGTTTATCCCAGACGCAGGTACGACAAGTCCTTTTTTGATGGTGTGACCCTCACGCCCGTCCCTGTCTGTGAAATAAAGGATGACAGCCTGGTTGTCATCCCCTGTGCGACTCCATATCTTATCATGATTTCAAGGGGTACGGAATACGTCGGGGTCCTCAGTACCGACGATTGCGGCAACAGCTATATCGACATAGATTATAACTACAGGTATGATAGGGATTTATGGCCGATATGGCGTCTGATTTCATCAAAAGATGGAATATGGGTATGCAACGTAAAGGGCATTAATGACCAAGTAGTCTTCACTTACTCTGATGGCAGAATAAAATACCTCGATATCGATTCGCTCATTATCAACATAGACTGGACCATCACAATAGACAAGTTTTTGCCATACAAGTCGGACGAATATCCGCAAGATGGAATCTTCTATAAAAACCAAGACCAAAACTGCCGTAGGAGCTTGCGGCGTACTGATTGGTACATAGAGTATGATTGATTTTTACTTCACTAGAGTTTCCTTCTTGGGCTAAGTGACTGAGAATAAAATGACATTCCTGCGCGCTTTACCTGATGGGGGGGGGGTAGTTTATGGCGGCGAGGTTTTCAAATATAATTGTGAGGGGAAAAATTTGGCGATGGCTTTTTGAGGGGCGTTTGAAGAGGGTTTGAAGGGTGTTTGAATGGTGTTTGAATGGTGTAGGCGGCAAGATTATTTTTATGGTGGCGAGGCCGCGAGAGCCTTATTTTTTCGCTGGTTTGCTTTTGGGAGTAGCATAGTATTCTGCGGTGCCGATAACTTGCATTATGAAAAGACGGGGAAGGACACTGAAGTGGAGTTGCCTTTTGAATATCCTACCCATTGGGGCATTGCAAAACTTAGCTGTATTTGTCAACTTACAGATGGTCAGATGTCAACAGGGAAGCTTTGCCTGTTAGATGCAAAGTACTTACGTGGAAAATCAGCGGAAAACATTGTGGAACAAGGCAAATACGTCAAGAAAGATGACAATATCATACTTGTGGATGGAGAAAACTCTGGGGAAGTTTTCACTGTTCCACAAGATGGGTATATGGGTAGTACATTCAAACAGCTATGGATTAGTTCTTCTATGCACAAGCCTTTTGTTCTGTCATTCATTCGCTTTTATAAAGACGCTTTGAGAAATTCAAAAAAAGGAGCGGCTATACCGCACCTCAATAAAGAGGTGTTCAACAATCTTGTGGTTGGGATTCCACCATTAGGTGAGCAGCAGCGCATTGTTGCTCAAATAGAAAAACTATTTGAGCAACTGCATTAGTTGATTTGCCTTTTCCACTATTCGCTTTTGCTCGGCGAGTGGGGGAAGAGGAAACAACTTGTTTTCTAAGTAGCCGGAAACTATTCTCTGCTGATTTGCAGTTCCTTTAAATTTTGCTTCATCCACGAAGTATGGCGATTCTAAGAAAAAGAGCAGAAACCATCTTTCCATAAACTCCCCATACAGTCTGAGTACTTTCAGCTCCGTAGTACCTGCGCCAATCCCATTTGGTAAGTTTCTGAATATTACAGATTTTCTGTTTTGAAAACAAGGGGAGATTTTAGCAAAAGCGACATCGCCATCAGCGAAATGAGCAAAACCATTCTTTATTGTTTCCCATCTTACTGTATCATAAGTAAAACACGAACCATAAGTCGCCATAATTTTCTCCATTGGAATAAAAGCAGAAACAGAATTGTCCTCAGCTTTGTTCTTTGGGTTGATTTGAAACACATCCTTTAACCTCACCCACTCCCAGCCCTCGGGTATCTCGAACGGGATCTCGTCCTCGATGCACCACACCTTCTTCCCCGTCTTTTCATAATGCAAGTTATCTGCGCCGCGGAAGATGAGGCTATGGTTGAGGGCGGACTTTTTGAGTTTGCCCTCTTTGACAAGCCTTTGTTTTTCCGCTTTTATTGCCTCAAGCAGGTCTTGCGCCGTGCCCTCCTCTTTGATTTGCGGGACGAGTTTGCCTTGGATGGCCTGTTGGAGGATGGATTTTTTTAACAGGTTGTTTATTGCGATGTTTAGAGTATCGAGTTTTTTTTGTTGCTCTCCATATTTAAAAACGAATGAAAGAACTTCTCCTACTTTTGATGCAATACGTACTTGTTCTGCTGTCGGGGGAAGAGGGACCAAATAATTACAAATAGTTGATATTGAAAGTTCCTTTTGTTTAGTACTTCCGTCAGCCTTATCCTCAATCACATTCTGTACAGTAGGACTGATAAAATAGTAATAAAAGAACAATGAACATACTTGTGGCCTCATCAACCTTATCACAGTAACATGGCTATCAGCCACCGCCAATTCATACGGATTTAGATTACTATGATAAACAGCCATTCTTCCGAGAGTTCCCAGTCCTGTAGAGTTCCACATTAAATCCTCGTCTTGCAAGATTCTATCTTCGGAATATTGTGATAAAGTTTCAGGATCTATAAACTGTGCTTTATCTATTGAAAAGCCCGACCACTGGTTGCATTTCTGTGCTACAACTGGGTATTTCTTTACAAGCGAATATTTTGGAGATTTACCTCTTTGAATATACGCAGCAAGGTCAGATAGCCTTGCCCAGCACCATGAGCTTGGAATGTCAAACGGGATTTCCTCGTCGATGCACTTGACCTCGCCCGTGGCCAGGGACTTCTCATAGAAGGAATTGTCGTCGGCGCGGAAAATTACGGACGCGTTCTTGTCGCGCTTGATTTTCTTCTCCTTAATCAGTCGTTCTTTCTCCTTGCGAATCTTGTCGAGCATTACGCTTGCGGGCTCGTCGTCGGGGTCCTGCGGGACGAGCTTGCCTTGTATGGCCCATTGCAGTATGCTGTTCTTTAACTGTTTGCCGTTCATTGATGATGATGGGGTATCTAAGTATACTTAAAAGCTGTCGTCGTTGTCTCGTTCTTTGAGACAGAAAGGTATCGTAGATTCGTCAAGCGGTGCTTGACGAATTGAGCAGTCTGTGAGTTCGAATTGGTCAAGCGGAGCTTGACCAATCACTGTTTCTTTTATTCGCCAACATGTTGTTGGGGAATTGCTATTACTTTTCTATATCGTGCAAGAGCTTGTCAAGCTGCGCCTGCAGTTCCTCGCGCTTTGGCAAGTATAGCTGATAGCGAGCCACGAGCAACTGATTTGTGATGCCCGCCATGGCATACTCCATCAGGAGCTCGTCTTTCCTTAGGCCTAAGACTATGCCGATGGGTGGGGTGTCGTCGGGTTGACAGACCTACGCCTTGAAATAGTTCAGATAGAGGTTCATCTGCCCGACGTCGCCATGCTTTATCTCGGCTCGATTGAGGTCTATGAGGACATAGCACTTCAGGATGCAATGGTAGAACACCAAATCGACCTTGAATTGTCTGCCGACAATAGGCATCACGTATTGTCTGCCGACAAAGGCAAAGCCGCGCCCCATCTCTAAAAGGAACTGCTCCATATGATCTTTCAGAGCCTTTTCCAAATCGGCTAAAGCCTTTCCCGTTTCTTGCCGTCAGGTCTTTGGCAAGGTTCACAAGTAATTGCTTGCCATACCCTGCTCTATCTTTGCCTTTAAGTTCATATTCGACGATATGCTTGCCTGTCTGCCAGTTGGCATCAAGCAATTCTGTGTTTACCGCAGTGATGGCTTTGCTTTGGCTTCACCCCACAGGGTTGTGATGCCATCTATCAGTTGTTGATAATCAGCATCATTTATGTCCGAGAATACTGTTTTCACCATATTGCCAAATGCTTTTCAGGATTTGTGGGACGTTGTCCCACAAATCTTGTCATTCGTCTATTTTGACCTCTATCCCCAGGATACGCTGGATCTCTGCCAAAGTCTTGTCTATCTCATGGTCGAGCGCCCGGCGCTTCTTGAAATAGTCGGCGAGGAGTTCGGCGGGGGGGAGGATCTCCTCGTCCTCTTTTGGGAACTTGCACAGGTCGAAGTTGCAATCGGAGGCGATAAGGTCTTCGACCGGATAGCGGCGGGACTTCTCGTCGCCATCGGCGATGATGATTTCCTTGCGGTCGCCCCACCACTCACGGACAGGATTGCAATGCTCCGACATCATGGGTTTCGTCTTGGAGAAGTGCTTGTAACCCTCTGGCATGTCCAGACGATAGAACCAGGTCTCCTTCGTAGAGAAACCCTCCGGAGCATCCTCAGCGCGGTCATTGTCGAAGAAGAGAATGTTGGTGGCGATGGAGGTGTAGGGGGCGAAGACGCTGCCGGGGAGGCGGACAATGGTGTGCAGGTTGAAATCTCGGAGCAGCTTTGTCTTGATGGCGATCTTGGTATTGTCCGCGCCAAACAGGAAACCGTCGGGCACAATGACCGCCGCACGACCATTCTTTTTCAGTCGGTACATGATAAGCACCATAAACAAGTCGGCCGTCTCGCTGCTACGCATATCGGCGGGGAAATGGGACTTCACGTCGGACTTCTCGTTGCCACCGTAGGGAGGGTTCATCAGGACGACATCAAACTTGTCATCGTCCGTGTAGTCGAGGACATCCCTTATCAGCGAGTTGCCGTGAGAAACCGAAGGCGTGTCGATGCCATGGAGCAGCAAGTTGGTCACACACAGCATAAACGGGAATTGCTTCTTCTCGATGCCAAAGACTGACTTGTTGAACTTCATACGGTCGTCAGCAGTCTTCACTTTTTTGTCCAACTCGCCCAACCAACTTGTGATAAAGCCACCTGTGCCGCAGGCGAAATCCGCCATCTTTTCGCCAATCTGCGGGCGCACGATTTCAGCCATAAACTGGGTTAGGGCCCTTGGGGTGTAGAACTCGCCAGAGGAGCCGGCCGACTGCATTTCTTTGAGGATGGTCTCGTAGATCTCGCCGAAAGCATGGCTCTCCTCATAGTTGCCAAGGTCCAACCCGTCGATCACATTAAGCACTTGGCGGAGCTGAACACCGTCCTTCATATATTGGTTGGCATCCTCGAACGTGGTCTTAACTATCAACTGACGGACGGGGGTGAGTGGCGAAACCTCGATGTTTTTCAGCTCAACAAACAATGTGTTGTTGACAAAATCAAGCAAAGCGTCGCCCGTCAGGGCCTTGCCGCTTCCGTCGTCGTGCGCCCAGTTGCGCCAGCGGCACTCATGGGGGATTATAGACTTGAAATGATCGTCGTCCAACTCCCAGTCGTCCTCTTTCTCGTCATATACTTTCAGAAAGAGCATCCAGGCCATCTGTTCTATGCGTTGCGCGTCGCCGTTGATGCCGGCGTCGTTGCGCATTATATTGCGCACGCGTTTGACGAAGTTCGTCAGGCTCATATATTCTGTTTTTCTGCTTTAAGCTATATTGTATATGTAATGTTCGAGTTCATTGACGGCATCGAGATAGCCTTGCTTTCCCCCGAAGAGCTTCACGATGTTGGTCTTTGAGCCCAGTTTGCGGAAGGGGTCGTTTTCGAGCACGGTAAGACTTTCCAACTCAGACACGCCCTCCTTGGCGTACTTATCGAGCAGGGCTTCGAGCACGAGCCGCGCCTGCTTGCCATACTTGCTGAAAACATCACGTTTCTTCACCTGCTCGGCGCGTTCATGACGGGTAAGCGTCTTCTTGCCGTAGGCTATATGGCAGATGAAATCGAAATCGTCGACGTCGTCCATATGCTGGTCATGCTTCAATGCGGCGAGGTCGATGCCGGCGTCTTTGAGCATCTCGGCGATATCCGACTTTTTCTTGGTCTCCTGCCACCTGGAAGTGAACGTGTTGATAGTCGCGTAGGCGCCGATGATGCTTTTCCTGGTATAGTCGGTGATACTCTCCGTGCGAAGCAGCTTGCCATTAGCGTCGTAGACAGAGACGACCTTGTTGGTAATCTTGACTTGGCAACCGTCCTTGGCGACTATCGGTTTGAGGCGCGGCGTCAGGTCCGGCTCATTGACGCCATCAGGTTCATCGCCGCCCGGGAGCGCATAGGGCTTCGGACCTTTCTGCTTGGGCGGGTAATTGGGGTCTCTCTCAGTGGGGCCATCCCAACCGGGGTCGGCGAACAGGCGGGTCACATTACGGAAGTCCATAACTGTGAAAAATCTCTTCCCCTCCTTTTCACGAAGACGTGTCCCGCGGCCTATAATCTGCTTAAACTCCGTCATTGAGCCGATTTGCTGGTCGAGCACGATAAGCTTAACCATCTTGCAATCGACGCCTGTGGAGAGCAACTTGCTCGTCGTGGCTATGACAGGATATTGGGAGGTGACGGAAATGAAGTAATCCAATTTGCTTTTGCCATATTCATCGCCACCAGTTATACGGACCACGTAATCGGGGTTTTTCTTGCACATGTCGGCATTGGCATTGACCAAGGCCATACGCATACGTTCGGCATGAGTCTCATCGGCACAGAACACGATGGTCTTGGCCATAGGGTCGGTGCTTTTAAGAAATCTGGTAATCTCTTGCGCGACCTCCCGTATACGGTCTTCTATGACGATGTTGTAATCGTAGTCGCTGTTGTTATAGATGCGGTCTGGAATCTCGTTTCCGAAAACATCTTTTTGCCCCTTTGTCGGTCTCCACTCATCGCCGATATTGGTTGTGATGTTGATCACCTTGAAAGGGGCGAGGAAGCCGTCCTCAATCCCATCTTTAAGGCTATACGTGTAGACCGGCTCGCCGAAGTAGGCAATGCTTGACTGATACTTCGTCTCCTTGGGCGTGGCGGTCATGCCGATATGAGTGGCCGAAGAGAAGTAATCGAGGATGTTCCGCCAGTTGCTGTCGTCCTTGGCGCTGCCCCTGTGGCACTCATCGACGATGACGAGGTCGAAGTAGTCGGGGTTGGGGAACAGCTCCTTGTAGTTTTGGGCGTCGTTCTGCCCTATCAGCTGCTGGTAGAGGGCGAAGAACACTTGATAGGAGCCCAATTCCTCCAAGTGGTTTTTATCTTTCGAGTAGTCTATCTTGTGGGTTACTTTCTCCAATGGCTTGAAGTCCTGCTGAATGGATTGGTCGACCAGTATGTTGCGGTCTGCGAGGTAGAGCACTTTCCTTTTCAATCCGCTCTTGAGCAAACGCCAGACGATTTGAAAGGCGGTATAGGTCTTGCCCGTACCTGTCGCCATGACAAGGAGGACACGGCTCTGGCCTTTGGCGATGGCGTCGAGCGCGCGGTTTACGGCATTGCGCTGATAGTAGCGAGGCGGGAATATATCCGGACCAGAGCAGAAGGGCTGCTCTAAGAGGGCCAGCTCCTTCTCATTAAGTCCGTTGCCATCATTGACCTCACTTTTGAATCTTTCGACAAGCTCGTCTTTTGTAGGGAACTTGTCCATGGGGAAGACGCGCTCCTTGCCAGTCAGGAAATCATGCTCAGCGAAGCCTTCGCCATTTGAGCTATAGGCGAACTTGACATCGAGCATACGGGCATAGGTCATGGCCTGTTGCAAGCCATGGGAGACATAATGGTTGGCGTCTTTCGCCTCGACGATGGCGATGGGTGTCGCTTTGTTGACATAAAGCACATAGTCGGCAAACTTAGGCTTGTCCCTATGCTCAAAATTACCTTGGAGGCTGATTTTCCCGTCGGTGAATTGGACCTTCTGCTCCATGAAGACGCTGTCCTTCGACCATCCTTTGCTTGAAATGGCTTCATTGATATAGCGGAACTTGACATCCTCCTCTGTTAAATCTTTGCTTATGCCCATATCCGAACAATGTTTTATTACAAAAGTTTCCCGCTTGGTCTAAGTACCTGAGAATAAATCGGGTAAATGGCGGGGAAATGATGAATATCGGAAGTGTCGGCAAACGGAACGGCTACATCGTTGCGCATCTTGCCTAATGAGCATAAAATTAGCCTTTGGGGCGAGATTTTCAAACACGGCTGTGGGGTAAATGCGCCTTGCTTTGCGTTTTTTTTTTGGGGGGGGGAAAAATTGAGAGGGAGGGTTCGCAATGACTTTTTGAGGGGCGTTTGAAGAGGGATTAAACGGCGTTTGGAGAGGGGGGCGGCGGCGGGGGGGAGCGGTCACTCGAAGAGGACGCGGTCGGCGAGGCGCAAGAAATAGTCGTTAGACCAGATGTCGAGCTCACCATGCTGCCGCGGGTTGACATAGGGAAGCACGTCTTGCTTGACATTGCTGATGCTGGTAGAGCCGAGCCTGTCGCGAAGCCGCGCCATGAATTGCTCTCTGCTGACATCTTCGCCGTTGAACTCTTTTATGCGAGCTTGCAGATGCCTGAAATCGAGTTTCACGTTGTTGCGCACGTACCACTCGAAATCGTACCAATCGCGCCCTTTGACGCGATGCCGCCAGGAGCGGTAGACGAGCGCGTGCATCTTGCCGGCATAGAGGTCGGGGAGGGTGAAGCAGCGGGTCATGAACGAATGGGGCTTCATAAGCAGCTTCGGCTCTGTGCGGAAGAGGAGCGGCGGGTCGGTGTCGAGTTCTATCTTCACCTTTATGGAGGGCTTCGTCCGGAACTTGATGTCGTAGGCTTCGGTATTCTCTTTGAGAAAAGCGGACTCGACCCTGCCGAAGTTTTTTTTCTCCTTTTTGGTTATCTCGACCTCAAAGCCCGCTATGCTAAACTCGTCGCGTATGGCGTCGAAGTAGTTATCGAGGTGGACGTCGTCGCGTTTCTCGGTGAGCGAAAAGTCCATATCCTCAGAGAAACGTGGCAGACCGTGGAGAAGCCTCAGGCATGTGCCTCCGTAGAAAGCCGCATGGTCAAAGAAGCCACCGCGATTAAGTCCGGCCAAGGCGATCATCTGGCACACCTCCTGCTCGGCGTTTGGCGTCGCCGTGCCGCTGTCGGAGTCACGGTAGTCCGCGAGCATCGACTCGAATATGGTCATCGCTTGATTATCTTTATCAGATTATTGAAAATATGTGATTTGCGTCCGGCCGCGGCGCAAGCCTCTATGACATCGGTATTTAGACCTGACAGCATGTCCATGTCGACACGGAGGTCGTCTTCGAGATAGGCGGCAAGCGCCTTGACAGACTGATGGGGTACGAAGTTGTCGTATATCACAGTGTCGCACAGCGCCTTCTCGGGGCTGGCCATCAGGAAACTCACACCGCCCTCGCTTCTGCACTCCACGCCGATCGGGAAATAGCCCAGTGGCACTTGCATATAACTGAAATTGCCGATTGGGGTTTGGAACGAGCGACTTCGCTTGATGGTGACGCTCGTCATCGAGAAGACCATCTCAGGGATCAGGCCGTAATACCTCAGAGCCCACTGAAGCGACACGTAGGAAGGGCCGTAGAGATGGTTGGCGCACAGGCGGGGATCTGTCCGCTTACCGCACAAATCCTTATTGACGACATAGAGGTTGCGCTTCAGACGGATCAGCTCGCCACTCCTCTCCATGGACAGCACCTTCTTCTCGGGCGCAGCGAGGTTGGCGAAGCACGCCTTGACATCGGCCGACGAGACAGGTATCCCTGCGAATTGGCGTATTGGATTGACTTGCATGGCACATCACTTAGATGCCGCTAAATTAGCAATATTTGCACAGACAAGGAAGTAATTGTTCCTTGTCTGTGCGGATATTGGTAGAGGGGGGGGGGGGAGGATGGAGCGGAGTCGAAATCGCCAGAAGCTTTGGTTTCTGCTTAATCTGAACAGGGCCGACAGCGGCGTCGTACACTAAATGGAGGTTCTGGGAGGGGTGTATATCATATCGTTAAAAGTCAAACGCCAATTGGGCCTCACGCCCTTTCCTTAAAGTACCGATATTTTTTTCGGAGGGAGCAGGAATCCGACCATCCCAGTCTGCCGCGTTGAAAACTCCCGTCCTTATGATTGACTTGGTCAGCATTTTGACGACTGGCACGGCAACGCTATTGCCTATGAGATGCATCCATTTGGGGCGAGACGGAGGAAGTTTGAAGTCGTCGGGGAAGCCCTGAATACGGCAAGCCTCGGATTTCGTTATCTTCCTGAATTTCTTTGGCTTGTATATCTGCTCCATGAAATTCTTCTTCCAGTCGTCGATGTTGTCGGCATATATAGCCTCAGTTGCAACATAGTCGTTCGTGTCACTTGCCACCAGCGTCGGGTATATTTGCGAAGAGGGGAGGAATATCCTGTTCACACCATCAAGTCCTGTGCTTATTTTCCCGTTCTTGAAATCATACCGCATCTCAGTACACTTGACGACGCCATTCGACTCGAGCCTTTTCAGAGTATTGGAGATATCGACCTTTCGTCGCCGAAGCTCTTTGACTTGTTTGAGTTCGTCGACCATGATACGTTTAGCCCTGTTGAAAGACAGAAGGAACGACTCATTGCTATCAAGTTGGCTAATGTCGCCGCAAATGTCATAGAAATATGGATAATGTTTGAGTATGCCTTTATTGACAAGCCCTTCCAGTTCCTCTTCCCCTATGCTTGCGTCGAGGCTCTGAAATTGTTTGAGGCTAAGGGCATTTCCGTCAAGAATTCCGTATATGCCTTTCCTCCTGTTTTTCAACAGCATCTCGCATATTTTTTTTTCTCTCTCGCTCGTCTCCTGAATATCCCAAGAGTGTATGGTTGTGCTGCCGCTGCGAAGGTCGTTGAGCAAGAAATAGTCGTTGAAGCCTTGTTCGTTGCAGGAGAGGCTCCATCTGGGCTTGTTTATGACGCCTGAACTGCCGGGGACAGCGACTTTGTTGTCAAGGACATCGCAGAGCTTGAGCTTGCCCGGCTGTGGTTTGTCAATTGAAAGCCGGTTCAGGAACTCCTTGTTTTCAAAGCCTACGATGTACATCCTGACGCGCGTTTGCGGAACGCCGTAGTCGGACGCGTCAAGAAGAAAAGTCTTGGCGAAGTAACCGGCTTCATTGATACGGTTAAGGATATAATTGAGTGCTTGCTCGTTTCTGGGGTCGGCAAGCCCCTTGACATTCTCGAAAAGGAAAGCCTTGGGCCTTACCTTGTTGAGCAGATAGACGGTGTCGTTCCATAATTGCCCCCTGTCGTCGTCGAAACCGAGCTTCTTTCCTGCAATCGACCAGCTTTGGCAGGGGACGCCTGCCGTCATGAAATCATGAGGCGGCAAGGTTTTGAGTTTCGTTATATCGCCTAAGTTGTTCTCGGGCGATTCGTTAAAGTTATCACAATACGCCGTTATAGCATCTTTCGCTATTTCGCTGAATCCGACGCTCTTGCCTCCTAAGCTTTCCGCCGCGATGTGGAATCCCCCAATTCCAGCGAAGAGGTCTACGAATGTAAATCCTGTCATCATCTTAGAGCATAGACGTTTGTACTTTGTGGAGGCTCGATTCCGAGGTATTCCCTGTATATCCTCTCTTTATATTCAGCTCCGAGCTTGTTGACTTCGGAAATAAAGCCTTCGTACGTGCCGGCTCCGCCTATTAGGTTCCAGAACTCCTCGCCGATAAGCACAGCTCTGTCTGTGGCCATGTTGAACCATCTCTTAGGGAAAGTCCAAGCATAGTCCTCCCTCCGTTTGCCGTATGGGTTGTATACGAGGGCGTAGAACGCGTCGTCTACGATATGCTCATTCATTGCGAGCAGTTTGAGCATCTTCTCTTTGCTTACCTTAGTCTGGTCGCTGTTTGGCAGCGGGCCCTTGAGTTCAAATGCATACGCCTTGCCGTCGCGTCGGCTTCTGATCAGGATGTCGCAAGTTACGCTAACAGGAATAGGATTTCCTCCGCCGGCGAGGATATAGCTGAGTTCGTCTTCCCAATTCGGCTTCTGCTTTTCGATGCCGCCCGCACGGTGTTCGAGCCTGTTTAAGACTTCTTGAATTCTCCGGAGGCTTTAATCGCCGACAGTGCCACTTATGGACGAGCCTTGTGAACAATCGCCGTGATACGCCATGGCCACTTGCACGGCGAGTTTTTCCCATGCGCTGCCGAAGGGGGTCACAAATCTTCTTTCGAAGTGCGCGCCCTTGAATATCTCATCGGGGACTAAGGCCGCATAAAGCGGCTTGTTCGCATGGTGTTTCTCGGGCACGAACGGGTCTTTCAAAAGGACCTTATCCATGACATTGTCCATCATTTTTTTGATGACATCGAGGATTGCCTTAGTTACGCTGTCGTTCTCCATTAGGTAAATATGCTTATAGTGGTTTAACGATGCCTGCCGTCGTCATAATTGCCCGACGCGGCATTCGAACTGTTTTCGAAAGCCGTTTGAACGCCATACTGCGTCGCATTGCCTCTGCAAAGTTATATTAAGGCTTTGACACATTGAACCAACATCCAAGTTTCTTCCGGCTTGGGATTCTCTATCTGGCGTGGGTTTTTTGGGGGATAAAAGTCAATATTCGCACAGACAAGGAACATGTTCCTTTTCTGCGCGAATACCGGTAGGTGGTGAGGGTTTGTATTAGGTTCGAGGGACGGGGTTGGTTTTGAGGGGTTGGGAGGAATGTTGACTGGGGGGGAAGCCATCTGTCGAAGGTAGTGTCTCTTCGCTATTGCTTGACTTGGACAGGGCGGACAGCGGCGCCGTACACTATATGGGATGATTCAGAAGGATAAATTTTATTCGTATAGAAGCTGAGACTGCACCCTTTGGTTGTGGACCAATACTTACCTTTTACTTGGCAGCAATCCGTACCACTGACGAACTCGCCTGCTGCGGGAAGGAATACCGCCCCGGCATTTTCCATTTTTGCCCACGCATCGGCATTGTACTCATTTGTCTGGAATGTTGTTTCTGCGTTATTGGGGGCAAATGAGACTCCGTCCGGCATTATAAAAACATCAGGTAGAATGACTAAACCATTAACTCCATCCACACGAGCCTGCCCTACCTTGCTGTCTGCATTCTCTCTACCACTTAGCAGGTACGCCCATTCCTCGTTTGTTAATGTCCGCCAAAGCCCCGGCTTATTCCCGCCATTTGAAATGGCGTTATAATACGCCCAATCGCAGTTCGCATAGTCTCCGACTAAATCACGGATGCCGCCATCTATATAATAAACTTCCTCGTTCTGCTTATATGTTGAAGTAGGCAAGTAGAGCCTCGCCCCACTATACCAACCACTGCAGCCCCAGAAAAACAAATCGACCCAGCCTGTGTATCCGCTAAGGTTAGAAATGCTGACATCCATATAGTCGTATTGGTTGTTGGCGAACCTCCATATGTCCGAGCTTGGCTGGTACTGAAGGTTACCCATTGAGAAATAGGCTTGTTTGGATTCACCCACAGAGAACAGCCCATTCAGCCTTCCTTCGGAAATGGGGCGATTGCTTTTACTTTCCCACAAGTCGTCAGTTGAAGCATTGATAGTCTCTTCTTCCCACTCGCCAATGGTTACATTCTTGACAAGAAGCGACGTTTTGCTTATTGATAGGTTTATGTGAGTGAATTTTCCGCTTCTGAGATTAAAGTTGGACGGGTGCTTATACTTATAGAGAATGCCATCAGCTATTACTTCAATCGTATGGACGTAGTCCTGCGGAACCATTATAGACTGGAAAGACATTGCGGGATTTCCGCCTGTTCCGGCCATAGGAATCAAAATGGTATCCGGGGCGGCGCAGGGGGTTACTGTTTTGCTCATCAGGTTCACAACGGCAGATTTATAGGCAATCATGCGGACCAATACGGAATCGGGCGTAGAGGGGAAATTCACAAAATTCAGGTTCACTTCTATCCGGGACATTACATGACTAAACGCCAAAGGGACAGGGGTAGACGTAGGCGTAATGCCATTCAGATTTGTCGCTACAAGCAAATCGCTTTTCTCTTGGTTGCTCTCATCAAGAGTAAAAGGCATTTTTTTAAAATCAGACACCTCTTGATTAGGGTATACGCCCAAAAAGTAATGGCGCAACGATGCATCTGCCCAGTACATAGGGGGCGTAGCGGTCCAGACTTCATTGCCGTCAGAAGAAGTCGATAGAGTGTTCAACGCATCATCTACAGCAATTGCGCTAATCTCCTCAGGCTTACCAGTCCACGCAAAAACGGAGATAGTGTCTCCGACCTCGAATTGAGTCCCTGTTTTCAGTGATTTGTTAGAAGACATAACATCCGTAGATGCCGTTACATAGATTATATTGGAGCCACAGCCGAATTCTTGGGGAGAATCGGGGATGACTTCATCATCGTTGTGGCAAGCGACGAAGCAAAACAGGAATGTAACGACAGCAGAATAGATTGAGGCCCTTGTGCGCATATTTGTTGCCTTTTTTGTTAGTCGTTACGCAGAATCAGTATGGTTGTTTCATCGATTAGAAGTCGGTCATCCGAGAACGGCCACAGAAGGCAACAATAAGCGCGATGTGTGCTTAGTTTTCTGTGTTGGGGCTTGTCAGGTAGGCAAGAGCCGCAACGGGGACGGACAGAAGAAAGGAGTTTTTTGGGGATGCAGGGCAATGACGGGAGAGCGGAGGAATGCGGACAGGACAACGGGGAAAGGGTCGGCGTGGCGCGGAAACGCGGGCGGGAGGTAGGACGAAAGGGGGAAATGGTTATTTTAGCCGGAAAGTAAAACACATAAAGAGAAAGAAGAGATGGAAGAAGAGATAAAGAGAATGATAGAGGAGAGGCTGCCGCTGGTGGACGCCGACTCGGAGTTCCTGTTCGGTGAGCTGGACTCGCTGGGCATAGCCGAGATAATGATGATGCTGGGCGACAAGTACGGCGTGGAGCTGGACTACAGCGACGTGACGCCGAGGAACTTCAGGAGCGCGGCGAGCCTGGCGGAGATGGTGAGGGCGAAGAAGGGATAGGACGGCGGAGGAAGGAATGGCGACGATAGAGGACTACCTGAGGCTGCACGCCGAGCGCACGCCCGACAAGGAGGCGATAAGGAAGGACGGACGGGCCGTGACCTACGGTGAGCTGTGGGCGATGGCGAGGCGGGCGGCCGACGCCCTGGGCGACGCGCGCGGGAGGGCGGTGGCCTTCAGGGCGACATGCGAGACGGAGACCGTGGCGCGGTACCTGGGCATACACATGGCGGGGGCTACGGCCGTGCCACTGGACAAGGGGATGCCCGAAGAGCTATACGAAGAACTCTGCGCGCGGCTGGCAGCGACGCCGCCGCCCGAGGGCGTGGCCGACATACTGTTCACGACCGGGACCACGGGGCGGCAGAAAGGCGTGATGATAGGCCCCGACACGATAGTGGCCAACGCCGAGAACCTGGTGGAGGCGCAGGGATACGCGGGCGACGTGGAGTTCGTGGTGAACGGGCCGCTGAACCACATAGGGAGCCTGTCGAAGATACCGCCCACGATATACGCTGGCGGGACGGTGACGCTGGTGGACGGGATGCGCGACATGGGCGCATTCTTCACGGCCATAGAGACGGCGAAGCGCGAGAAGGTGGCCACGTTCCTGGTGCCGGCGAGCATAAGGATGCTGCTGGCGCTGGGGCGGAAGAAGCTGGCGGGGCTGGCGGGGCGGCTGGACTTCATAGAGACCGGGGCGGCGCCGATGAGCCAGGCCGACATGGAGACGCTGCGCGCCACGCTGCCCACGACGCGGCTGTACAACACGTACGCCTCGACGGAGACGGGCATAATAGCGACACACGACTTCGGGGGCGGCGAATGCATAGCGGGCTGCCTGGGGCGGCCGATGCGTCACTCGGGGCTGCGGATAGGCGCGGACGGGCACGTGGAATGCTGGGGCCGGACGCTGATGGCGGGCTACTACGGCGACGCCGAGCTGACGCGCGCGACGCTGAGGGACGGAGTGATAAGGACGAACGACATGGGCACGATAGACGAGGAGGGGAGGCTGCGGCTGACCGGCAGGGACGACGACGTGATAAACACGGGCGGATTCAAGGTGAACCCGACGGAGGTGGAGGACGCCGCGATGGGCGCGGAACACGTGAGGGACTGCATATGCGTGGCGGCGGAGAGCAAGATGACGGGCACCGTGCTGAAGCTGATAGTGGTGACGGACGGGACGGAGCTGGACAAACGCTCCTTGGCTGCCGAGCTTGGACGGAAGCTGGAGCCGCACAAGGTGCCGACGGTATACGAGAGGGCGGAGAGCGTGAAGCGGACCTTCAATGGCAAACTTGACAGGAAGGCGTACAGGTAGGCCTGGGACGTACCAACACCGATTAAACACCGATTAAACGCAGATTAAGCGCCATTAAAATAAGGCGGCCCCAAGGCACGCCATATCAATTCTTTTGCCTACTTTCGCCAGATAAACCGGAACGCGCGCGAGGCGCAAGAGTAAATAAACCGGCCTGGAGGGGGGAGCGTGACGCTCGCACCCCGGGAGGCACTATTATAATCGATTATCAGACAGAGATGGTAGTATTTTTCAAAGGCGGCAACATCCTGGCCGTGGAGACGCGGAAGGCGATCACGGCAGAGGACGCCAAGAAACTGAGCTGGCTATTCAGCGGCGCGGAGCTCCTGAAGGAGCAAACGTTGCCAGGCTACTTCGTTGGCACGAGGCGTGAGACGATCACGCCGTGGAGCACCAACGCGGTGGAGATAACCCAGAACATGGGACTGGAGGGCATAGGCCGCATAGAGGAGTTCTTCGGCGTGAAGGACTCGAAGGCGACATACGACCCGATGCTGCAGAACCTGTACGACGGGCTGGACCAGGACATATTCACCATCGACAAGAAGCCTGACCCGATCGTCCACATAACGGACTTCAAGGCATACAACGAGAAAGAGGGACTTGCGCTGAGCGAGCCCGAGATAGCGTATCTGGAGGGGCTGAGCAAGAGGCTTGGCCGCCCGTTGACGGACTCGGAGGTGTTCGGATTCTCGCAGGTGAACTCGGAGCATTGCCGCCATAAGATATTCAACGGCACGTTCATCATAGACGGCGAGGAGAAGGAGCTGTCGCTCTTCAAGCTGATAAAGAGGACCTCGCAGGAGAACCCCGGCTACCTGGTATCGGCATATAAGGACAACGTGGCCTTCATAGAGGGCAGCAAGATGACGCAGTTCGCCCCTGAGCGCGCTGACGTGCCGAGCGAGTTCGAGGCGAAGGAGATAGACGCGGTGCTGTCGCTCAAGGCCGAGACGCACAACTTCCCGACGACGGTGGAGCCGTTCAACGGCGCGGCGACTGGCTCGGGCGGAGAGATCCGCGACAGGATGGGCGGCGGCACGGGATCGCTGCCGATAGCCGGCACGGCGGTATACATGACCTCATACTCCCGCCTGGCCGAGGACCGGCCATGGGAGAAGGGCGTAGCGGTGCGCGACTGGCTGTACCAGACCCCGGCCCAGATACTGATAAAGGCGTCGAACGGAGCGAGCGACTTCGGCAACAAGTTCGGCCAGCCAATGATCTGCGGCTCTCTGCTCACGTATGAGCACGAGGAGGGCGGCAGGACCCTGGCATACGACAAGGTGATCATGATGGCGGGCGGCGTAGGCTTCGCCAAGAAACAGGACGCGCTGAAGAAGACCCCGGTGAAGGGCCAGGACATAGTGCTGCTTGGCGGCGACAACTACCGCATAGGCATGGGCGGCGGCGCGGTATCGTCGGTCAACACCGGCGAGTATGGCAACAAGATAGAGCTTAACGCCGTGCAGAGGTCGAACCCCGAGATGCAGAAACGCGTCTTGAACGCCATCCGCGGGCTTGTTGAAAGCGACAACAACCCGATAGTATCGATCCACGACCACGGCGCGGGCGGCCACTTGAACTGCCTGTCGGAGCTTGTGGAGGAGACGGGCGGCAACATTGACATGGACGCCCTGCCTATTGGCGACAAGACCCTGTCGGACAGGGAGATTGTCGGCAACGAGAGCCAGGAGCGAATGGGAATGGTGATGGACAAGAGCGCGGTGGACGGCCTGCGCAAGATAGCCGACCGCGAGCGCGCGCCGATGTACGTGGTGGGTGAGACCACTGGCGACATGAACTTCACGTTCAGCCACAGGGACGGCGTGAAGCCGATAGACTGGAAGCTGAGCGACATGTTCGGCAACCCGCCCAAGACGATAATGACTGACAAGACGGTGGAGCGGAAGTACGCCCCCGTGACATATGACAAGAGCAGGATAGCGGAGTACGTCGAGGACGTGCTGAAGCTTGAGAGCGTAGGCTGCAAGGACTGGCTCACCAACAAGGTGGACCGCTCGGTGACGGGCAAGGTGGCGAAGCAGCAGTGCGCCGGCGAGATACAGCTGCCGGTGAACGACCTTGGCGCAGTGGCCCTTGACTACTCCGGCACGCGGGGAATGGCCACGAGCGTGGGGCATGCGCCCGCCGTGGGCCTGATAGACCCCGCCGCGGGTTCGGTGATGTCGGCCGCCGAGGCCTTGACGAACATCGTGTTCGCCCCGATGGAGCACGGGCTGAAGGGCATCTCGCTCTCGGCGAACTGGATGTGGCCGTGCCGTCAGCCGGGCGAGGACGCGAGGCTGTATGCCGCAGTGAAGGCGATGAGCGACTGGGTGTGCGAGCTGGGCATAAACATCCCGACGGGCAAGGACTCGCTCTCGATGACCCAGAAGTACCACGACGGTCGGACGGTGCTGAGCCCCGGCACGGTAATCATATCGGCCATGGGCGAGGTGAGCGACGTGAGGAAGATTGTGGAGCCCGTGCTTGTAGAGGACGAGGCCACATCGCTGATATGCATAGACATGAGCGGATGCGAGCCCGCCTTGGGCGGCAGCGCACTGGCTCAGACACTGGGCAAGGTGGGCGACAAGTGCCCGACGGTGGCCGACGCCAAGACATTCGGCGCGATATTCGACACGATACAGAAGCTCGTAGGGGACGGGCTGGTGCTGGCGGGGCATGACATCTCGGCCGGCGGCCTGATAACGACCCTTCTTGAGATGAACTTCCCGAACACGGGCTGGGGAATGGACATAGACATCCCGGCCGACGACGAGGACGCCGTGATGAGCCTCTTCGCCGAGAACCCCGGCGTAGTGCTTCAGGTGAAGGACATGGCGAAAGTGGAGAAAATCCTGAGCGAGGCCGGCGTGGCGTTCACGTATCTGGGCCATCCGCAGAAGGAGAGGAGGCTGACCGTGACCGTGGCGGGCGAGAGCCTGGACATAGACATCGACAAGATGCGCGACATATGGTTCAGCACCTCGGCAAAGCTGGACGCCCTCCAGACGCAGAACGGCAAGGCCGCCGAGCGCGCGGCGAACTACAAGGCCCAGCCCCTGTCGCTACGCCTGCCCGAGGGCTGGAAGGGCGACTTCGCGTCGCTCGGCCTGAAGGGACTGACGCACGGCAAGAGTGGCGTGAAGGCCGCCATAATAAGGGAGAAGGGCGTGAACGGCGACCGCGAGATGGCCTACACGCTGTACCTGGCCGGCTTTGACGTGAAGGACGTACACATGACCGACCTCGTGAGCGGCCGCGAGACGCTTGAGGACGTGAACATGATAGTCTTCTGTGGCGGGTTCTCGAACTCGGACGTCCTGGGTTCGGCAAAGGGATGGGCCGGAGCCTTCCTCTACAACGAGAAGGCGCGCAAAGCCCTGGAGAACTTCTACTCGCGCCCTGACACACTGAGCCTGGGCGTATGCAACGGCTGCCAGCTGGTGATAGAGCTCGGCCTGCTGCATCGCGCGCAGCCTGAGCTGAGGCCCAAGATGCTGCACAACGACAGCCATAAGTTCGAGAGCGAGTTCCTGAGCCTTGAGATACCGAAGAACGACACCGTGATGTTCAAGAGCCTCAGCGGAAGCCGTCTGGGCGTATGGGTGGCCCACGGCGAGGGCAAGTTCTCGCTGCCCGCCGATGCCGGCAAATATAACGTCATAGCCCGGTACTCGTACAGCGGATACCCTGGCAACCCCAACGGGTCGGCGGACGACATTGCCGGCATGGCATCGGCCGACGGGCGCCACGTGGCCATCATGCCCCACCCCGAGCGCGCCATATTCCCCTGGCAGTGCGCCCACTACCCCGCCGCGCACAGGAACGACGACGTCACGCCATGGATTGAGGCGTTCGTCAACGCCCGCAAGTGGGTGGAGGGCAAGAAAGCATAGGCAGACAAGCGACAACAAAGAAGCGCAGCGGCGAGAGCCGGGCGCGCACAACGTAATATTACATTTTAATTTAATGCATTCTTAAGAATGGAGAACGAAGAGAAGAACGGATACTCTCACACCGAGGGTGACGAGAGCAGGTTCGAGCAGTCCGGGCGCCGCGACGGCGAAGGACGCAGCTACTACGGCAGCCGTGAGGCTGACGGCGAGCAGAGGCCATTCCGCCCGCGCTACAACAACGACGGCGACGGACAGCAGAGGCCATTCCGCCCGCGCTACAACAACGACGGCGACGGACAGCAGAGGCC
>JBJEGU010000031.1:6297-57114 GCA_051875415.1 Marinilabiliaceae bacterium | reverse complement strand
CCGATGGTACTGCGCACGAGCGTGGGAGAGTAGGTTGCCGCCACTTACACAGACGGGTTCTCAGGATATCATATCCTGAGAACCCGTTTTTATTTTATGACCGCCCGTCGAAAAGATATCGCGCGGGAGGCCCTATGAGGCATGGCGCGTCTCTCCTCTCCCCAACGCCGCGCCGCCGACCCTCTTCGTGCTCGTGGGTTGTATCCTTATCGCCGCGCCCGGCCTGCGCGCAGCGTCTGGCCGACCGTCAGCAGGCGAGCCTAAGGCCTCGGGCGTGCTACCTAAGACCTTACGATGCCCGCACCCCTGAGGGCTCGTCATATACGGCAGGTCTTGGTGTCCCGTACGCACGCCATTCATTTACCCACTTTTTCACCGCTGCCTCACGCCTTGAAGCAACCGACTCCTAACTTCGCACTGTAATCAAGCCATCACCTCCTCCTCCCCGCTTCGTTATTCTCAAGCGTCGGAGAGTAGGGAGTCAGTACTTGAACTGCGACATTGACTCCTTCAAGTTGATGGTGCAACTGTCCACCCGGACGGCAGAAACCAATGACAACTTTCTCTGCGTTGGCAATCATATAGCGGTTGCGGGCGTCCGCCATGCCATATTTGTCAATCCATGGGAGTAGGAAGTCCGATGTAGTGAGGGCAAGCAGCCGGCGGTCGCCTATCGCCTCAACAAGGTTAAGTGGCCACATGTTCGGGAATGGCCCATCAAGGACAAGGATGGTCGGGATATTCCGCTTCACAAGGGCATTCAGTACGTCACTCTCTATTTTTTGCAAATTGCCGCAGAAGACGCAATCTGCATCTGGCGATAGCGAGTCGAGCCACGCCTTTATGGCCTGGCGGCAGATGTCGGGCATATTGCGTGAGCTGAGAAAAGCCGACTTGTTTGGCCTCTCTATTAGGTCTATATCGCCAATGGGGAGCGAGATTGGTGTCAGGTTCATTGTTAAAGCCGTCTATCTGTGAATATTCTAAAGTGCATATTCGTCATCAAGTGAAATTACGCAGAAATTGTGAGGGCATAAAATTGATTGCCAAGTTTGACATTCGTGCAGTGTCCAGCCCCTGTCCGGCGGGATTTATCTCACGGGCATAGCACAATCATGTGCAGACCCTCGTCATCAAGTGCCCTTATTTTGATTTGTTTCGTCAAATGCCTATATTCACACTTTGTAAAACAATATTGGTTCTCTGACCTTCTATTCCGTAACTAAAACAGGCATGTCTGAAGAAAAATTCACCTCCCGCACTGGGGCTATCGCCGCTGCGGCAGGCTCTGCTGTCGGCCTTGGCAACGTGTGGCGTTTCCCTTACATCGCCGGCGAGGATGGCGGCGCCATTTTCCTTCTCTTCTACATCCTCTTTACCGTGGCCATCTCCATCCCTATGCTCATCTGTGAATTCTCCATAGGCCGTATGAGCGGCAAGCCTGTCACAGGTGCTTTTCAGACTTTGCGTCCTGGCGGCAAGTGGCAGGCTATAGGCGTGGCCGGTATGCTCACGGCTTTCATCATACTCTCCTACTACAATATTGTCTCTGGTTGGACTGTCTACTATTCCGCAGCTTCTGTCACTGGGCAGCTCAGTGGCCTCTCCGCATCCGAGGTAGCGCATGTGTTCGAGAATGTCAGCTCCGATCCGGTCAGCTGCCTCATATGGATGTGTGTGGTTATTGGTGCTGTGGCTTTTGTCGTGGCGAAGGGTGTCGCAGGCGGCATCGAGAAGTATAGTAAGATTCTTATGCCCATTCTATTCCTACTAATAATAGTAATGCTCATCCGTGCGCTCTTTCTTGATGGCGCCGGCCGTGGCATATCCTTCTATCTCAGTCCCGATATGAGTAAAGTCACCTCAAAGGCCATTTTCGATGCGCTCGGGCAGTCTTTCTTCTCCCTCAGTATCGGCATGGGCATTATGACCACCTACGGTGCTTACATTCCTAAGTCGCAACGTCTTGGGGGTATGGCGGCGCGCGTGGCCATTCTCGATTTCCTTGTGGCTTTCCTCGCCGGTGCTGTCATTTTCCCTTGTGTCTTCGCTTTTGGCATCGCCCCAAATGAGGGGCCGGGACTCGTTTTTGTCACTTTGCCTAACATTTTCAACCAGATGGCCTTTGGCCAGGTCTTCCAGGCTGTTTTCTTCCTTCTGCTTATGGTTGCGGCCATCACGTCGTCCATTTCGCTTCTTGAGGTCGTCGTGGCATTCCTTAAAAATTCGTTCAGCCTTGGGCGCAAGATGGCTACTGTGGTGGCTTCAGTCCTCGTCCTCTGCTTCGGAACGGCCTGCGCGCTATCGTCTACAGTCTTTAATATCTTTGATAAGGTGACTGCCAATGTTATGATGCCGCTTGGCGCGCTCGCTGTTGTCCTCTTTGTGGGGTGGGCGTTGCCGGCCGACAAGTTCAAGGCAGAGCTTGAGGCCGACGGCAAGCCTTTTAAACTTTTCAAGGCGATGTTCTTCCTTGTCCGTTATGTCCTCCCGCTTGTCATAGTTGTCATATTCGTCAACGGCATCCGTGCGTGGATGTTCGCTTGATAACCAATCTGTTGCAACGTACGCACGATGTTTGAGGATAGACCCGTCCGTGATGGTCTGGCCGCTCTTGTGGTTCTTATGCTCGTGGCTCTCGTTGCGTATTATGTTGCTCCGAGGCGGAGGGCGGTGATTGTTATGATTGAGGCGGCGCAGGACTCTATCGCCGCCAATGCCCCTGTTGTCCGTGTCAACGCCGATGGCCCGCGCAGGCTCCGCAAGGCCGGATTTTCTAACTTTCACATCGCGCGGATGATGTACCTCCGCTCTTGCGGTTACGCTTTCCGCTCAGACTCTGACCTCCTCGCCCTCCCATATGCCGATACGGCGCTTGTCAGGTCTCTCAAGTCCCGTCTCGATTTCAGTGCGCCAGACTCTCTGGCCGATGTCGCCGAACTTGCGGCCCTTTTCCGCCGCAATGGGCTATATGCCTCGCATAGCCGTTGGCATGACAACGGCTCGTCCGATGACCGCGCCCGACGTGCCTACTCGCCCAGAATCCCCCTTTTCGCCGCCGACTCCGCCACTATGGCCGAGGCCGGAATGTCGCCCGACGCATGGGATTCCCTTGCGGCCTATCAGAGAAACTGTGTGGTGCGAGGCTCCGTCCCGCTCGACTCTCTTGTCGCGTTGTCCGCCTCCGAATTGTCCGCAATACTCAGGCGCAACTCGTCACAGCGTCGGACGGTCATCTCTTTGAGCGACGATGGTGCGGAAAGAGGAAAAGAGTCCCCAGCGGTTGTGGTGGATATTAATGTGGCCTCGCGTGAGCAGCTTATGGCAGTGCGTGGCATTGGAGAGAAGACCGCCGATGCCATTATTGACTTGCGCCGCCGTCTGGGCGGCTTTGTCAGTGTTGAGCAGATAGAGGATGTTTGGACTCTCACGCCCGAGCGTTTCGCTGATATCGCGCCCTGCCTTACGGCTTCGCCCGGTTGTGTGAAGCCTGTCAATGTCAATTCGGCGAACGATACACGTTTGCGTCGCCATCCTTACTTCACGTCCTTGCTTGCCGCTCGCATTGCTCAGGTGCGGCTTCAGAAGAATGGGGATAAGCTCAGCAAGGCCGATGTTGAGCGTTGCGCTGAGGGCATCGAGCTGTCTGCTTTCTTTTGGAACTATGTGACCTACTGAATCAGTCCCTTGCAGTGTCTATATTATCGTATGCCAGTCCTTTGCAGTCTCTAAAAATGATGCCGTTTCCGCTTTTAGTACAGTCTCTTTGAAAAGGTGAAAATTAACGATAGGTGCTGCCTCAAAACGCCTCTTAATCTCCACTTCTTCTTGTCCGCCGTAACGTGTGCGAACTGCCATTTTGGTTCTATTTTGCTTTTTAAGCTACTGTTTGTCAGTTACTTAAATGTGATTTGGTCGCACTTTGTTAAAACATAATAATCCACTTTATGGGAATATTTTTCACCTCTCTTCTGTGAACGAGTGTATAATTTTGCGTTGAAAGAATAAGCAAAAACGGTTGATGGAATCGTTTGCGGACATCCATTGACTCTCTTTCCCACGCTCTTTGCAAAGCCATATACCGAGCCTTGATTTCACAGACTATTGGGCGAATGTTTCAAAGTGCACTGAAGCGTTTGCTTTAGCCGGGCGGATAGGCTGGTGATGACCTCCACTTTGCCGTGCGTGAAAAACGAAGTTGTACACAAACTAAACTCTTATGAGAATACAAACACTTGCTCTTATGGGCGCTTTGGCGTTCTCGTCTGCGGCATTAGTGCTGCCGTCGGCCGATGCTGCTGCCCAGACGGCTGGCACGCTTACCATTAAGGGGCGCGTCCTCGACAATAATGGGCAGCCCGTCGTGGGCGCTGCCGTCGTGCAGTCTGGGACTACCAACGGCACTGTCACTGACATCGATGGAAACTATGTCATCAACGCTCCGGCAAATGCCGAACTCTCTGTCTCTTTCATCGGCTACGACTCCGCCAAAGAGGCCGTGACCGGACGCTCGCAAATCAATTTCACTCTCAATGAGGAGACGACCGAGCTTAGTGAGCTGGTGGTCGTGGGCTATGGTGTACAGAAGAAGGCCGACCTGACAGGCTCCGTCGCCGTCGTCGATGCCGATGAGCTCAAGAAGGTCTCCAATTCCAACATCTCAACCATGCTGCAAGGCAAGGCCGCCGGCATCCAGATTACCACCGACGGACAGCCTGGCGCCGACCCCGCCGTGAAGATCCGCGGCCTCGGCTCTTTCGGCAGCACAGCCCCTCTCTACGTCATCGATGGCGTGCCAATGGGTACGTCCATCCGCGACTTCTCGCCTAACGACATCGAGACCCTCCAGGTTCTCAAAGACGCTTCGGCGGCGGCCATCTACGGCTCACGCGCGGCAAACGGCGTCATCATCATCACCACCAAGCGCGGCGCGAAGCATCAGCCGATGAGGATCAACTACACCGGCTATGTCGGAATGGACAAGATTCAGGACGGCGTCTATGATGTCATGAACACCGAGCAGTACGCCAAGTACATCAATCAGGCCTACGCCAATAGCGGCATCGCCGACCTCGTCCCGAGCGGCTATGTCGAGGGCAATGAGAACTACCTCGTCGGCAAGGTCGACACTGATTGGTTCAACGAGGTGTTCAAGACCGGCCTTCGTATGAACCACAACGTCTCTATGTCCGGCGGCGGTGAGAATAACACCTACAATGTCTCGCTCGACTACTTCAAGCAGAACGGCACGATGGAGGGCGCGGGCCCTAACTACGACCGTTTTACCGCCCGCGTCAACAACTCCATGGACGTCAAGTTCATCAAGTTCGCCACGAGCGTCGTCTGGAGCCACAGCGCTCAGGACAATATGGCTCTCTCCAACGCGAGTGAGTACGTCCAGGGCCTCTACGGCCGCCAGTATCCGGTCCTTGGCTCTGCGCTCCTTATGCCCACTGGCGTCAAGGCGTACGACGAGAGTACGTGGTGCCTCGACGGCATCTACTCCGGCGCCTCGGAGTATAACTACGATAACTATGGCTACGGAACCTACTATCCCGACATCCACGGCGACCTCCGCATGACCAACGTCCTGATGACCAACAACCTCATCACGCGCAACACTAAGGTCGACCGCTTCGTAGTCACTGGCTCGGCCGATGTCGACCTGCTCGATATGGTAAGCCTCAAGAACGACAACCATAAGCTCAACTACAAGGTCAACCTCTCATACAGCAAGACCTACGCTAAGGACAAGGTCTTCACGGCCGCCTTCTACGCCAGCAACACCAATTACCTCGACAAGAACAATGAGAACCTCTACGAGGCTTACCGCCAGTACACCGACGGCCTCGTCGAGAACACCCTGACCTACGACGGCATCTTCGGCTCCAACCACGTCAATCTCGTCATCGGCCAGACTTTCGAGCGCGAGCGTTACCATACCCTCACCGGCACTGGCAACAACCTCTCGGAACCCTATTACCTCCAAATCTCTAACGCTAAGTCGTTCAAGTCTTCCAGCTACGAGAGCGAGCATGTCCTCTGCTCTTTCATCGGCCGACTCAACTACGACTTCGACGAGAAGTACCTCATCTCTGTCACGGCCCGCCGCGATGGCTCAAGCCGACTCTCTTCTGACGACCGTTGGGAGACTTTCCCATCCTTCTCTGCCGGTTGGCGTTTCGACCGTGAGGACTTCTTCCCCATCGACCGCGATATTGTCAACCTCTTCAAAATCCGCGCAAGCTACGGCGTCCTCGGTAACGAGAACATTGGCGAGTACCAGTATATGGATGTCATGAGCCGTGGCGACTACACCTACAGCTTCGGCGGCGACAAGGTGACCGGCTCCGCCATATCCAACTATGTCAACACTGCCATCAAGTGGGAGAAGAAGAAGACCACCGACATCGGCCTCGATGTCAACCTCTTCTCTAACAAGATTGAGTTCAACTTCGACTGGTTCAAGAGCAAGAGCGAGGATCTCCTCTACTCTGTGGCTGTGCCCTCCAGTGCTGGCGCTACCAACGATGCCGTCACCATGAACGCTGCTACTATGGAGAACAGCGGCTACGAGTTCTCGGCCACATATCGCAATAACGACCACCCCATCAAGTGGGAGGTCTCGGCCAACGCCACCATCAACAAGAATGAGGTCACGGGCCTTGGCGTCACCAATGAGGGCCGCACCGATGGCTACTGCCGCACCGTTGTCGGCGAGGAGGTCGGCCGCTTCTACGGCCTCAAGCATGGCGGCATCATCCGCGACCAGGCTACCCTCACCGAGCTCCTCAACGCTCAGGCCATGGGACAGTCCACAGCTTCCGGCTTCGCCGCCCCTAATGGCGCTCAGCTTGGCGACTGCTATTACGTCGATGTCAATGGCGATGGCGTCATAACCGAGGCCGACCGCGACTTCATCGGCAGCGGCATGCCTAAGGTCAACTTCGGCCTCAATGCCCGTGTCGAGTATAAGGGCTTCGACCTCTCCGTGGCCACCTATGGCGCGGCAGGCTTCAAGGCTCTCGATTATCTCGATATCGCCCTCCACAGCACCCTCGGTCTCACCAATAAGAGCACCGACATGCTCGACAGCTGGACGCCCGAGAACCCCAACGCGAGCCAGCCGCGTGTCCTCTACTCGACCGACAACACAATCTCGAACGACTACTTCAGCGACCGTTTCCTCCAGAACGCGTCATACCTCAAGATCGCCAATGTCGAGCTCGGCTACAACTTCAACGACGACTGGTTCCGCGGCCTCTTCTCCAATGTCAGGCTCTACGTCTCGGCTCAGAACCTCGCAACCATCTCGAAGTACACGGGCTATAATGTCGACTTCGCTGGCGGCACGTTCACCCCGGGCTACAACTACTGCTCGTTCCCGACGCCGCGCACCTTTATGGCCGGTCTCCACTTCACGTTCTAACGCCTTAGTCCATCTTAATACGATAAGTGTATGAAAAACAAATATATAACGCTCGCTCTCGCCGTCGCGGCCATGGGTGGTCTCTCCGCCTGCAGCGACGAGCTGGACGTGACGAACCCGAACACTCAGACCACTGAGGATTTCGGAAAGGACGAGAGCTCGCTCCAAGAGGCTATCATCTCTTGCTATAACCGGATCCGCCTTGAGGGCACGTTCGCCCGTGTCGGCTACACTCTCGATGCAGTCCGTGGCGACGAGGTCTACAACACCTCACAAATATGGTATCTGCCCTACGATAATATGAACGTCGCCTCGACCGACGAGATTGGCTGCGTCTGGATCTGGCGCGACTGCTACCACGTCGTCAACCGTACCAATTTCGTCCTCCAGCAGGTCGAGAAGGTGGCTCTCAGCCAAGACGCTTATAACAAAATCAAGGGTCAGGCTCTCTTCCTCCGCTCGCTCGCCTACTATACTCTGGCCACCTACTACCACGAGTGCAGCCTCATCACGAGCTACTCTTCCTACTCCGACATCAACACCATGTACGCCTCGCTCAACACCTACGACGAGGTGCTCGACCAAGTCGAGGCCGACCTCAAGGAGGCCGCGCAAATCCTGCCGAGCAAGAGCGTCGGCGGCGAGTTTGCGAAGGGTAGGGCTACCTGTGGCGCCGCCGCTGGCTATCTGGCCCGCACGCTTATGCTCCGCCATAAGTATGACGAGGCGTACGCCATCCTCAAGGATATCATCGCCGGCAACTATGGTCACTATGACCTTACGGCCGACTACGGCGACAACTTCCGCGAGGGGCGCGACTACGAGAACAATGTCGAGAGCCTTTTCGAGGTTCAGTATATGGACTACGGCACGGGCGGCGTAGACGAGGAGTGGACTCCCGTCAACATCTCTAAGGAGGCCACTCAGGGTCATGCCGTCGAGAGCAACTATGGCCCCGCCGCGTTTGGCTCCTGGGCCGACTTGGCCGCCTCGCCTTGGCTCTACAACCTCTATAAAGCCGAGAAGTGCACCGACGGCCGTCTCGATCCCCGCCTCTATTGGACCATCAGCTCCTACGAGGCTGAGTATGACACCTATACCAGCCAGTCGACGGCTGCCTATCCCGATGGCGACCCGCGTCAGAACGTCCTCTATCAGCAGGTCATCACCTCGGCCAACGAAGCCGAAACCCGCTCCAACGGTACCAACGGCGGTCTCGCCATAGCCAAGTGGACTTACGCCCGCCAGAGTGTTATCTCTACTATCACCACCGGGCTCCATTGCGGCATCAACCTCCGCCTCATGCGCTACTCCGATGTCCTGCTCCGTGCCGCCGAGTGCGAGAATGAGCTTAGCGGCCCCACTCAGACGGCTATCGACTACATCAATCAGGTCCGCCGCCGCGTGGCTTTGCCCGACCTCAAGAAGGAGGACTTCTCCACCGCCGACCAGCTCTTCGAGCAGATTGCGAATGTCGAGAGGCCCAAGGAATTCGGCTGCGAGAACGGACGAGGCATCGACCTCAACCGTTGGGGCTTCTACTACAACTCTGGGCGTAGGGAGCAGCTCAAGGCTCACACCATGTATAAGTTGAGCGCCGACGTGGCCGATGCCAAGGCCGAGTGTTCGGTCGACAATCTCTCCTCAAGCGGCTACGACAGCTCTATGAGCCACTACGTCACGGGCCACGAGTACATTCCCATAGGCCAGGCTACTCTCGATGCCAACCCGCATCTCACTGGCAACTGCGCCTACAACAGTCAGCAGCCCGAAATCGACTTCACCGTCCACCCAGTCGTCGAGTAATGCAGTCGGGGATATTTTGACCATCACACGAGCCGTCCCGCCTGCGGGGATCATCCGCCATCTCGGGCGGGCGGCTTTTACCCACTTTTAAGACGTTATTATCATGAACAACATACAGAAAGTCCTGCTCTGCGCAATGGCGGCGGGCGTCTCCGCCGGCTTCTTCGCCTCGTGCGACGAGGACGACTCTTTCGACATCAATTCGCCGGACTGGCTCGCAAGCCGCATAGACTCTATCGCGCAGTCTAAGAATAACAACGCTTCGGGCGACACTACTGTCATCGAGCTCAGTAATACGACCGTCGGTGAGACGAACAACAGCTCCGGCTGGTGGACTGCTTTCTCCGATGTCATGTCAATCCCCTCCGGCAAAAAGCTCACCGTCGAGTTCGATAACTACGGCACGGGCGAGAACAATTGGAACAACTGGAATCTCGCCGTCACCAATGCCAAGGCCACGAGTACCACGGGCGATGAGAATTATAAGGAGTACTTCGTCCTCCGTTCCGACGCCTACGGCTGGGTCGGCGGCATGGGCGATGAGGGCTACGCCTACGATGCCGCCAACATCACCACCAACTACGCCGAGGCCGCTACTGCCGCTGGCAATGACGACCAGTGGGCATATTTCCGCTCCGTCATGCAGGGTGCGCACGTCGTGATGGAGATTCAGCACGTGACTGCCGGCTATGTCTACGTGACGGTCACCGCCACCGCCACCGACGGCACTGTCATCTGGGAGAAGTATCACCAGACGTGTTCCGCCTCCGACGACATATTCGCCTTCCTCGTCTGCGATGGTTCGCACTTCGAGAATATGAAGGCGGTTCAGACTCCGGCCACTATCGTAATCTCTGAGAGCCTCCCCGCTCGCCTCGAACTCAGCAACTGCCCGGCTTTCCTCGCCCTTGGCGACACGGCTTACAATGCGGGCGTCACTGCCAAGGTCTATTTTGAGGACGGAACGTCCGCCGATGCCGACTCCGCCGACCTCTCGTTCGTCGCGCCCGACCTTACCACAACTGGTGTTAAGACCGTTACCGTCCTCTACAACAAGACCAGCCGTGGCAACTACTGCTCGCCCATCTACGCCTCCTACACTCTCCAGGTGACGGACTTCGGCTCTATCGAGGTCGAGGTGGCCGACAATGTCGAGTATTTCTTTATGCCTGACGTGGAAAGCGTTCCGTTCATAGCCCCATCCGCCAAGGTCTACGGTGTCGGCGGCAACGGCGACAAGTCGCTCCTCGACAATTCTACCGTCAAGTTCTCATCTGTGGCAAGCGACGGCTCTTTCACTGCCGACTATCAAGGACTCACTTTTAGCGGCACTGTACCGACAATGGCGGCCTCCATCCAAGTCGGGGCCTCCGATTTCTCCTCTGGCTGGTGGACTGTCTTCTCTGACGACTATCAGGTCAAGAATGGCGAGACCATAACCAAGAAGCTCCAGATCCGCTCCGACAATCTTGAGAACTGGCATGGCCTCTGTGTCGTCCTCCGCACGGCCGAGAAGGTGGAGTATGGCGTAGCCCGCGCCGACAACTTCGGCTGGGGTACTGGCTATGACGCTGCGGCCAACGAGTCTGACTGGAACTTCGATACATTCGCCTCCAATATCGACGGTTCTGTCTGCACTCTCTCCCTGACTAACAGCGGTGAGACTGTCGATGTCGTCATGGACTTCATCGATGCGTCAGGCGATGCCCATACTCAGAAGTACGTCTTCAAGACTGCAGGCACTGCGCAAGCCGATGCCGACGATGTCTACTTCTCCATGCTTTGCGAGGAGTCATACCTCCTCATAGAGTAGGATTCCTTTTCGAACATCCAGTAATTAGGTATTGTAATCCCTGCCAGGCTTCAATGTCAGGCAGGGGTTGCTTTCTATTCCCGAATATTCCATCATTTTGTCCACGCCAAAGCAATTTAAGTCCACCTTTCTAAATTGTCATTAGGGTATATTTGCCAACGTTAACATAAAGGAGTTCCCTTATTAAATAACAATTTATGACAGACAAGATATCGTGCTTCGCCCTGGCCGCCCTCGCCTCGGTGGCCTTCGCGTCATGCTCCGACGACGACCCTACGCCCTCAACCGATGGCGGTGGCGGCAATGAGGAAATCAAATTCCACATCCCGACCTATGCCGATGACTATTCCGCAATATCCGGATGGGAGAACCATCTCAACTGGAATCTCGCCAATGTTCACGACCCCTCTGTCGTCTATTGGACTGACGGTTACTACTATATGTGGGGCACCGACGCCTCCTATGGCAACGCCCACGAGGGGCACGGCCATTTCCAGGGTAAGCGTTCGCGCAACCTCGTCGACTGGGAGTATGTCCCCGGCATCTTTTTCGACCAGACTCGCCCCGCTTGGATTCTTGAGAAGGTGAACGAGATTCTCAAGGCCGCAGACCAGCCCGCAACTACGGCCTCCGAACTGGAGCTCAGCTACTGGGCTCCAGTCGTCAGGAAAATAACCGTCGACGGCCAGACCAAAATCCGTATGTACTACAGTATGCCGGTCGACAACCCTAAGCTTGGCGGCAATCAAGGCGTGCCAGCCCTCATCGGCATGAGCGAGACGGCCAACCCCTACAGCGGCATCTGGGAGGACAAGGGTTTCGTCACTTGCTCCTCCTCCGACAAGGAGTTGAACGCCGCCAATCTTAGCGCCACGCAGTGGGGCGGCTTCTTCTACTACAATGGCATCGACCCAACCTATATCGTCACTCCCGAGGGCGATCATTGGCTCATCCACGGCTCTTGGCACAGCGGTTTCGCCGCGCTCCAAATCAATCCTTCGTCGGGCAAGCCCCTCACGGCCAACACGTCAAGCAACCCATGGTGCGGCTCCGCCGACAATGTCCAGAAGAACTTCGGGCAGAACATCAGCTCGCGCAATGCCGATAGCCGTTGGCAGGCGAGCGAGGGACCTGAGGTCATCTACAAAGATGGCTATTACTACCTCTTCATGGCATACGACGAGCTCAGTGTCGCATACAACACGCGCGTCGTCCGCTCCCAGAGCATAACAGGTCCCTATCTCGACATCACGGGCCGCAACAATTCCAACGGCCGTGGCGATTGCTACCCCATCGTCACGCATCCCTACAAGTTCAAAGGACACTCGGGCTGGGTCGGCATCAGCCACTGCGCCATCTTCCCAAAGGAGGGCGACTTCAACTCTTCCGAGTGGTTCTATATGAGCCAAGGTCGCCTGCCGGCCAACACCAATGGCAACGCCAACTCCAATGCGCTTATGATGGGTCACGTTCGTAGGCTCGTCTGGGCTCCGGCCTCAGCCTCCGCTCTCGACGACAAGTGGCCCATAGCCCTCCCTGAGCGTTATGCCGCAGTGCCCGACTATGGCACTCTTACGGCCGACAGCCTCGTCGGCAAGTGGGAGCATATCAATCTCGAATACCACTATCAGGTGCAGGACGAAAGCTCCTACATCAACCTCAATGCCGACGGAACCGTCACTACGGAGTCCGGTGAGGCGGCTCTCGGCGGACAGTGGAGCTACGATGCCGCCAATAAGCTCATCATCATTGGCAATGCGGCGCTTTGTGTCGAGCGTGAGGTTGATTGGGAGGCAAGCCCAAGGCACGTCACCAAGGTCTACGCCGGCATAGGCCAGGATGGCAAGACTACGTGGTGGGGCAAGAAGGTCGACTAATCTCCGTCACTGGGTTATTATTCCGGTTCTTTAGCCCGTCGGGCGGCACTCTGCCGCCTGACGGGCTTTCTTCTTATTGATGCCGCCCTCTTAGTGCTATTCCGCTTGCCATATTCTCCTTTCTGTTTATATTTGGAGGGGCGTGAGTCTCGAGACTGGCGTCCCACAATCTTTTTCAGCTGCTGATTATGAAGAAACTACCCCGTGTCGCGCTCATTTACGACTTCGACGGGACTCTCTCTCCTGGCAATATGCAGGAGTTCGGCTATATGAAGGCCATCGGTGCCGACAAGGACGCATTTTGGGCGGAGAACGACCGGCTTACCAAGGCGAACGACGCCAGCGGCATTCTCTGCTATATGTTGCTCATGCTTCGCGAGGCTAAAGCCAAGGGCGTGTCGCTTTCGCGGGAGAAGTTCAGGCTCTTCGGTGCCGATGTCAAGCTCTATGAGGGTGTCAGGGACTGGTTCGACTCCATCCGTAGCTACGGTCTCTCCATAGGTCTCGATATCAAGCATTTCATTAACTCGTCGGGCCTCAAGGAGATGATTGAGGGCACGCCCATAGCCCCGTGCTTCGAGGCCATCTACGCGTCATCGTTCCTCTATGACCCCGTCTCTGCCGAGCCCGTATGGCCAGCCGTGGCGGTGGACTATACCACCAAGACGCAGTTCATCTTCAAGATTAACAAGGGTATACGTGAGGTTAGCGACACGAGCAAAATCAATACTTTCCTCCCCTACGACGAGCGGCCGGTCCCATTCTCCCATATGATTTACTTCGGCGACGGCACAACCGATATCCCGAGCATGAAGGTGGTCAAAGATCACTCCGGGCACTCTATCGCGGTCTATAAGCCAGGCGACGACTATGCCAAGCAGACGGCCGTGAAACTTATCGACGAGAACCGTGTAAATTTCGCCTGCCCCGCCAATTACCGCGAGGGCAAGATGCTCGATAAGATTACAAGGCGTATTCTCGCCAAGATTGCGGCGGACAACGAGTTCGAGAGGCTTGAGCGGATAAACAAAAAGCGGTACTCCAAGCCTTGCTCTTCCGAGTAGTGGTGGGCTGTGTGAGGGTGATTCTTTTGCCGGCCGCCGGCCTGGGGTCACTTAGTCAGCCGCTCCATTTCGCACCTGTGTTCCTTTGTCTCCTTGTCATACGACACCCCTACGAGCAGCACCTCGCCCCTGAAAGAGCCGAGCGCGTCAGCATAGCGCTTCTCTTTTATCTGCCTTATCGCCGCCGCGGGCGTCTTGTCAACTTTCAGCTCTATGATGACGGCCGGCAGCCCAGGCACGAACGGGATTAACGCAAGGTCTGCGAAACCCTTGCCCGCGGGCAGCTCCTTGACCACCGTATAGCGCGTGTTGGCGTAAAAATAAGCCAGGCCTATGACGCATTGCAATACGGACTCCCTGTTGTAGTATATGTTGGCGGCAAGAGTCTGGTGTAGCTTGCCCAGAGTGGAGGCGACAGCCTCGGCGTCCCCTGCGACGGTTGAGTCGAGAAGGTCGCGCGATGAGCGGATGAAGCCGAGAATGTCATCGAATTTATTGCTGTCCTCCACTGCCAATAGCCATTCTGAGCGTATCTCCGAGTTCGGGATTCTGCACGTCCCGTCGTCTTGGTTGTATGCGAGATACCCAAGGTGGATTAGGCATGTGAAGACGTCGTCCTTGTTGCGGATGTCCGTCATCGTGTTCATGAACCTGGCTACGTTGACATCCACGTTCCCCCCGCTGAGCATTGTCAGGATGTCTCCACGGATACCATCATAGTCGCAGTCGATGTACTCTTTTATCGATTCGTACGATCCCGTGGCCGTCCAATATGAACCGAAATGTTTTCGCTGGATGGCTGAAATGACCGAACGTGGATTGTAGGTCTCTATGCCATTAGGGGTGTAACCGTCATACCACCGGCGGCACTCATAAAAATCTATTTCATAACGGCGGCACAATTCGCGGGTTTCCTCTGTAGTGAATCCAACAAATTCGGCAAGTTGGCCGGCATCAAGCATAGAGTATTCCACGAACTCGTTCATCTTGGACTGGATGCGGTCCCTGACGATGGGAAATATGCCGGTCAGGTAGGCGAGGGCGAACGCCGGTCTGAGGGTTGAGTTCTTGAAAAGCCCGCTGAGGAATGAGAGGTATGAGTCGAAAACCTTTTTAGGCGCCCGCTCGCGAATCAGCACGTCATATTCGTCAATGATGACGACGAACTGCTGCCCCGTAGCGGCATAGACCGCCATTATGCAGTCGGGCAGTGTCGCCCCCCTCTTGAACTCCAAATCGGGAAACTGCGCTACGAACTCTTCACGAATGGCCGTCTCTATGGCGCCGATAAGCCGTTGCCCGCGCCTGAGGTTCTGATAGAACCCGTTGAGGTCGAACTTGATGACGTTGTATTTGTTCAACTTGCTGCCGAACGATGCGGCCTCGGATATCTTAAGCCCGGCGAATAGCTCGCGCGAGTCGCACCCCTTCGAATAGTAGGCTGAAATCATATTGCCTGTCACGGACTTTCCAAAGCGGCGCGGGCGGGATACGCAGAGGAACTTGTCCATCGTGCCGCACAAGCCATTCAATACGTCGATAAGCATCGACTTGTCGACGTATATTTCCGAATCCAGACTGCTCTTGAAAGCCTCGTAGCCTGGGTTTAGATACATTCCCATAAGATTTCCGTTTCTTCCAGTGTCGCCCGCAATTAAGGAAAAGAATGGCAAAAAAACAAGATGCTCCGCCCCCTCTGACAGAGGCAGTATAGGCAAACAAAAAGGCTCGCAGCACACTTCATATGCTGCGAGCCTCACAACTCAGAGTCGGGGTGACTGGATTCGAACCAGCGACAACACGCCCCCCAGACGTGTACTCTAACCGGGCTGAGCTACACCCCGAGTCGTTTCCTTGTCCTTAAGACGACGCAAAAGTATGACATTTTTCAATATGGTGTAGCATCCCGACAAATAAAATGTGCCTCGTGACATCAAAATCTTGCTTTTGTCGACTTCTGCCGCTATTTTTACGTAACCTTACCTCCTTTCGGTAGGGTTATTGCTCCACCTTGAGGACGGCTACGTCTCTTACTCCCATTCTGTCGCCAATAGCACTTAATAATCATACGGCCTTGTTCCGCTTAGCTCACATATTAGCCCTGACTTCCGCAGCCTCTTTCCTGGCCGTGGGGGCTGCAAGTGCGCAGTCCGACGAGAACTACGGCTATGGCCGTACGCCTATGGCGGTCGATTTGGGTCTCTCCGTCATGTGGGCTGACCACAATGTCGGAGCTGACCATCCAAGCGATGTGGGACGCCTGTTTGGCTATGGAGACGTCGATGGCAATGAGACGTCCAATGACATGGACAAATATGTGAGTGGCGACATCTCAGGCACCGAGCGCGACCCCGCCTATGTCTATTGGGGTGGCGGCTGGCGCATGCCCACTCAGAGCGAGTTCGAGGAGCTGCAAAGGCGTTGCAAGTGGAAGTGGGTGAAAAATGGCAAAGTGGCCGGTTTCCGTGTCATAGGGACAAACGGGCGCTCCATCTTCTTGCCCGTCACAGGAATGAAGAGCAACGGCAATTTGCAGTTTGGCGACATTCGTGGCTACTACTGGAGCGGCGAGATGTGCAGTGGCAGCTCTTCCTATGCCTATGCGCTCTTCTTCTATAATGGCAATCAACTAATAAAAAACTACAAGAAGGTCTACCGTTTCGCCATTCGCCCGGTAAAAGAGGACTGATTGGCGTCTGATGAGACGCAAAAGAAACGGCCGTGCTGGCGTCTTGCCGCACGGCCGTTTTCTGTTATGCCTGCTTCGTACTGCCTAAAGCGGGTACTCGTTGAAGGCGTAGAGGACGGTGGATAGGTAACGCTCGCCAGTGTCCGGAAGAAGGACCACAATGTTCTTGCCCTTGTTCTCGGGGCGGGCTGCCAGCTGGGTGGCTGCGAACATAGCCGCGCCCGATGAGATTCCGACGAGCAGACCTTCGGTCTTGGATAGCTCGCGGCTGGTGCGTATGGCGTTGTCGCTGTCCACCGCGATGATTTCGTCTACCACGTCGCGGTCGAACGTCTTGGGTACGAAGCCTGCGCCGATGCCCTGGATCTTGTGAGGACCTGATTGGCCTCCGGAGAGGACTGCGGATGTCGACGGCTCCACGGCCACGACCTTGATGTTCGGGTTGTGCTGCTTGAGTCCCTTGCCCGTGCCGGAAACAGTGCCGCCCGTGCCAACGCCAGCCACAAAGATGTCAACCTTGCCATCCGTGTCGCGCCAAATTTCCTCGGCGGTCGTCTTTACGTGGAATGCCGGGTTGGCGGGGTTCTCAAACTGCTGCGGGATGAAGGATCCTGGGTGCTCGTCCCTCAGCTTCTCGGCGGCCGCGATGGCGCCCTTCATGCCGTCTTTGCCTGGGGTTAGCACGAGTTCCGCGCCAAGGGCCTTCAGTAGGTTCCTGCGCTCAAGGCTCATCGTCTCGGGCATTGTCAGGATGAGCTTGTAGCCCTTCACGGTGGCAACGAATGCCAAGCCAACGCCCGTGTTGCCTGAGGTCGGCTCTATGATGAGCGCGCCGGGCTTGAGCTTGCCGGCCTGCTCCGCCGCCTCTATCATGGCGAATGCTATGCGGTCTTTCACGCTGCCGAGCGGATTGAAATATTCAAGTTTGGCAATGAGGTTTGCCTGTGCGCCCTTGGCGTTCATAAACCTGTTGACCTGCATAAGGGGGGTGTTGCCGATCAGGTCTGTCAGCTTTTGTGCGATCTTAGCCATATAGAGTAATTTTTTGTCGTTTGCTTTTTGTGGACGGGCTTGCCGCCCGTCCTTGTTTTCTGATAGCAAAGTTATGCCCTCGCTCCGACCTGTGTAATAGCAAAAATGTGGTATTTCCTTACCACTGTTTTGCCAGACGTTAAATACCCTACACGTCCAGACGTATCACGGCCGCCGTCCGCGCCATAACGGTCAACTTGCTCGCTCCCTTGTGTTTGCGGCCAGAAATGATGTCAACCCCATTAAGCGTTTCTCCTGTAAATTCGGCGAATTGCTCTATGTTCAGGGACATACGCTTCTTCTCCATGTTCAGCACCACCATTACCGTTTCGCGCCCATCCCCTGTCTCCGCTCTGCGGAAGTAGGTGTAGACGTTGGCCGTGGGCATAAAGTGCGTCAGGCTGCCGTTCATCAAGGCTTCGCTGCCCTTTCTAAATTTAAGCAGGTCGCTTATGTAGTGGAATGTGGCCTTGCGCTGCTCCGCCTTGCTCGGAGCCTTATTTTCCCGCGGTGCCGTCTCCTCTTCCGACATTTCGAACCAGTCTTCCCTGTCGTTCTCCCATCCGCCTGGCATGTCGCGCCTTATGTCCGCATCGTCGGGCGTGCTTTCGCCCTCCATAAGCATCTCCGTTCCGTAGTATATTTGTGGCATCCCGCGTGTGGTGAGCAAAAATGTCATAGCGAGCCACAGTGAGCGCATGTCGCCGCCAAGCCGTGAGAATATCCTGCCCGTGTCGTGGTTGTCGGCGAAGGTCATCAGGTTATCCGGGTGGGCGTATATGTGGTCGTTGCTTATCGCGTCGTATAGCCTGTTGGCGCCGCGCCCCCATCCGAAGTCTTCGTTAAAGGCGAGGGTGACGGCCTCTTGCAGCGGAAAGTCCATAGCTTGAGTCAGCCCATTCTTCGTCCAGGGGGCGAGCTTTGCGGCTTCGCCTACCCACGTCTCGCCCACAATCAGCAAGTTGGGATATTCGCATTTCACCCGCTCGGCCCATCTTTTCACTCCTTCCACGTCAGAGTATGGGAACGTGTCCACACGCAGCCCTTGTGGCCCGGCGGTCTCAATCCACCATATGGCCATCTCGGCCATGTATGTCTCAACCAGCGGGTTCGCCATGTTGAGGTCGGCCATCGTCTTGTCAAACCAACCGCACGTCGTCCTGCGTTTGTCATATTCCGAGGCGTGCATGTCCGTTACGACGCCGGGGCGGTAATTGGTGAGCTCGGGTTTCCATTCCCATTCGCTGAACCATTCCGTCCCTGGCGAGTCGGAAAACCACGGGTGGCGAGTCCCGCAGTGGTTAAGGACGATGTCCATAATCAGTTTTACGCCCCATTGCGACAGACTGGCCGAGAGCCGGCGGTAGTCCTCCAATGTGCCAAACCTGGGGTCTACACTGTAGTAGTCCGTGGCGGCGTAGCCGTGGAAGCTGTTGCGCTCCATGTCGCAGGTTTGTACGGGAGTGAGCCATAGGGCGCTGACTCCGAGGCGGTGCAGGTAGTCGGCGTGGCGGCGCAGCCCGCCTATGTTGCCCCCGTGCCTACCGTGCGGCAGCTTGCGGTTGATCTTCTCGGCCGTCTCTTCGTCCGTGCCGCAGCCGGGGGCGCTGGCGAAGCGGTCGGGCATGGCAAGGTACACTACGTCGGCATGTGTCACGCCCTCTCTTTGGGCTGAGCCGCGCCGGCGTTCTTCCAGCGTGAAGTCGGCTGTGGCCACCGTCGTGCCGTCTTGTGCCAACTCTATGACGTACTTCCCGGGCTTTGCGTCGGTGGCGATGCGAAGGTCGACGAACATATGGTTGACGCTGTCGGTCAGCCTGACGCTCTCTATGCTTATGCCGCGGCCCTCCAATCTGGGCCTCGCCAGTGCCACGTTGCGCCCGTAGATGGTCAGCATAACGGTAGGTCTCGCCATGCCTGTCCACCAGTTGGCGGGCTCTATTTTGTCGAGCCGTATGCGGCTGTCCTCGTTCTGTCGCACCACTTGCGGCTTGGGCAAGTCGGGCTGTCTCTTCTTTGCCATCGTTCTCTTTTCAAAGAATCCTTACGGTCATCCTCACGTCCTTATGTGGGCGCGAATTGCCGTCAACGCCAAGGTTGTTTATCTTCACGAGCACGTCCTTCCCTTCCGTCACCTCGCCGAAGACGGTGTATTCTCCGTCGAGCTGAGGTGCGCCGCCAATGCTCGTGTAGTCAGCTCGCTGCTCAGGGGTGAACTCTTTGTATCTCGATACCCTGTACTCCATGTCTATCCTGTCCTTTATCTCCCTCATCCGTCGTTTCCATTCCGTGGGGTCGCTCTCTTTCAGTGCGTCGAGCTCTTTTTTGTAGGGTATGTAGTACAGCTTGTAGAGGTTGTTTTTTATCGGGTTGTTTATGCTTTTTTCGTATTTCGTGAGGTATTCGTCAGAGTATACTTGCCCTCTCACGATGTAGAACTGGCTCACGTCCGATGTCTTGAACACGTTCACTTTGTCTGGCTGCCTCGGTGCGCACAATGCCCCGAATTTGTGGTAGCACTTGGGCGTGAACTCGCTGTCTATGTTCACCGCGTCGTCGCCATAGCCTATGTGCTGACCGGGTTTGGCGTCGCGGCTGTCCGACGAGCCGCCCTGTATCACGAAGTTTTTCACCACGCGGTAGAATAGCGTGCCGTTGAAGTGGCCTTCCTTGGCCAGCTTCACGAACATGTCGCGGTGCTTTGGGGTCGCGTCGTACAGTATTCCGCGCATCGTACCCATGTTCGTCTCTATCTCGAACCTTACGCTCTGGGCGGTGGCTCGGGGTGTGGATGCCATCGCTACCGCTGCTGCGGCTATCAGCCGCAAAGCCCGTACTGCAATTCTCATTTTCTTGATCGCTAATCCTTTATCTCGCGGATTACCATCCATATGTCTTTGCCAGGCCGCATGGCTGGCGGCACGACTCCCACTGACGCTATCGAGTCAATCACGTTAAGCCCTTCATACACCTCGCCAAAGACGGTGTACTCTGTGTCCAGATGTGGCGTGCCGCCCTCGGTCTCATATATGTCGCGTATCTCCCTTGGATAGGTCATAAACTCGCCCTTCGCCTTGGCAATCTCCTCAACCTTCTCTATTATGCGTATCTGCATTTCGCTGAGTTCCTGCGCCTTGCCCCTGTTTTGAAGGTCTTGGAGCGAGTCGGCGTAGAATTTCATTATGTCGTTGTACACCTTCACGCGGACCTTGTTGTTGTGGATGGTTTCGGTCTCGTCAAGCACTTTTTCTGTCTGTACTGTGCCTTGGACAATGTAGAACTGGCTTCCGCTCGATTTCCGCTCGGGGTTCGTGGCGTCGCTTGCCCGTGCCGCAGCCAGTGCGCCGCGCTTGTGGAAGTGTGCGGGATAGCGTATCTCGGCGGGTATCGGGTCGCCTATGCTGCTCTCGCCCAGTCTCTTGCTCTTCGGTGCGCCTGCCGATTCGGGGTCGCCGCCCTGTATCATGAAGCCGCGTATCACCCTGTGGAACAATAGCGAGTCATAAGCCCCTTCGCGCACGAGCTTTATGAAGTTGTCGCGGTGGAGTGGCGTGTCGTCATAGAGAACGGCTTTCATCGTACCGTAAGGAGTCTCTATTGCCACCTTCAGGTTCTGTTCGCTTCCGCACGATGCAAGTGCCACCGCCGCCAAAGCTGTGACGGCTACCATCGATGTCAAGTTTCTTATTGCTTGTTTGAGCATGCCTCTTGTCGTCATTATGTGTTCAATATCTTGAATGTCTTTTGCTTGCCGCTTCCGCACAGCACTCTCACTATGTATAGTCCAGTGGTTGCGCCGCACATGTCAATGCTGATCTCTGTTCGGCCGTCTCCGTCCTCCAGTCGGACCAGGCGACCTTGCCTGTCGTATATTGCCACAGTGCTCATTGCCTCGCCTGTCAGGGTCACGGTTCCGTCTGCGCAACTTATCCTTACCTGGCCTTCGGGGATTTCTGTCGTGTCCTGTGTCCCGCCCGCCTGAGTGTATATTATGCCTACTGCCAACGTCGAGCCGGCCTTTGCCCATTGCCCTCCATTAAGCACTGAGGCCTCACGTCCATCTGCCTTCGTCTCAAGTGCCATCAGCCGGATGCCCCCGCCTTGAAACCCGTTGCGGACCCGTACTCTCACTGACGCCTCGTCAGCCCGCCTGATGGCGACGGCCGTCTCAAACACGTAGTCCACAACTGTGTTTGAGCTGAACACCCCCGCGGCTGCCGACGTGTAGCTCGCCGCATCCTCATCCCCCGATGGGCTTATGCCCACCTCAACGTCCGAGGCGAGCCTCTCGGCCTCCGATTCGGTCTCAGCGTAAAGCCTTACAGCCCACACCTTTGCTCCTTCACTCTCAACAGTGTCCGCCACGCTCTGGGCTATGGCTTCGTTCCCGTCGCCAATCGTCAGCGTGGCGGACGCGACTTCGTCTCTCGGGTCGTACGACGCCGCAATCCGTGTGTCGCCGTCGGCTGTCGCAAGTCCGTCAATTCCATCCAAGCTGGCTACCCCGCTGCCGAGCGGGTCGAGGGTTGCGCCAAGTGTGGCGTACCCGTCCGAAGATTCGTCCCATGCCGCGTCCAGCATCCAGAACCAGTCATCCTCAGGCATTTGGCATGTGGCCATTCCGCCACTAAGTGCGCCTATCACGTGTCCGCTCGCGTTCACGAGCGCGCTGCCCGACGACCCGCCCTCTGTCGCGCCGGTCGTCCACTGGTCAACGTTCCAAAAGGCTTTTGGCTTGAAGCTCCCGCCCGTGGCGTTCTTGTCTGTTGTCTCATACGTCGTGTGCGCCGTGGCTGTCGACGCTTCCGATGCTTTTTGCGTGTCGCCGCGCGGGTGGTGTACGCATATCAGCCCCTCGGCAGTGTCATCCGTGCGTTCCCACCCGGCCCAGTACGGTGAGCTGGTCAGCGTCGGGGAGCGCTTGAGCTTTAGCACCGCCATGTCGGTCGCCGCGTCGAAGGCCACGAGCTCCGCCCCGTCTATCTGGTCTGAGCCACGGCTATAATATCCGTCGGCATCGCAAAATGGTTCTGTGAATCCGAAAAGGGCTGTGCATGTGCGCAGTTTGTCGCTTGCCACGACGTGCGCCGATGTGAGTACGAGGGGCGAGCGGTCGCCGGCCGTGTTGTTAATAAGGGTGCCAGTGCCAAGGTTCTGGTTGTTTACTATGAGGCGGCAGACAGCCCTTCCCAACTTGTCGGCCCGCTCGTCGCACCGCGCGTTCACTTCGCATTCCTGCGAGCTGCCTTGCCCAATGGCTTTGTTCTTTGCCTCTTGGCTCTCTGGCCAAGCTTCGCCTATCCGTCTGAACCCGCAATAGGCGGCCGTTATCTCAAAATTCGGCTCCGATTTCGCCGGGCCTGTGTATTGGATTGCAATCCATTCCCCTTCAACTATCGGACTCGCGCCCGCCGTCGTGTCCACTGCCTTGCTTTGTCCGTCGGTGCCCCAGACGCTCAACTCGCTCCCCTCGGGCATGTGTCGTACTTCAATCTCAAGGCTCATGCTTGTAGCTCCGTCCGAGCGGATGCCGGCTGTCCATACTTCCGTGCCGTCGCTCATCGTCGCCCAATAGCCTCCTCCCGTGGCGGCGGGGCTTATCATTGTAGCCCGTCGTGTGGCGAATGCGCTGCGACTGGCTTTCGTCGGCAGGTCTGGCGCTTCTGTCGCCCCCAGGTCGGTCCAAAGGATGACGCTTTCGTCTGTCGGGGTCACTTGTCCATTGGTCGCCGCGAATGGTGCTGCCGTCAGTGCGATGCTCGCTGCGGCCATGGCTATGCGCCGTGCCGTAATGTTGTGTATGTCTTTATCTTTTTTCATCGCCGTCAGTGGAAACTGCGCAGTCCGAAAGATAGTCATTTTGTGCGACATACAAAAAAGACGGGTCGCCAAACCAAGTTTGGCGACCCGTCTCAATAAGTTGTGGGCTGAGGCTCTTCGTTTGAGCCTTGCTCGCGGCAGACTACTCTGCTACGACAGCTGCGGTGCTGTCAGCGGCAGCTGCGGTGCTGTCGGCAGCTGCGGTGCTGTCCTGGCAGCAAGCTGCAGAGCCCTTCTGGCAGCATGCGGGTGCCTCAGCCTCAGTGTTCTCAGTGTTAGCGTTGTTGCCAGAGCAGGCAACGAGCATAGCAGCAACAGCTGCGATAGCAAACAGATTCTTCATAATAGTTTATTTGATTAATGTTGTAGTCGTTTTTTCTTGTCGTCCCCTTTCGAAGACGGGGCAAAGTTAAGCCTTGTTTCCACTTTATGAACTATGTGGGCGTGAAAATTGTGTTAAAAAACCAAAACACCCCCTCTTTTTCTCACAACACCCTGTGCTTTAGCCAATTCCCTTCAAAAAATATGCCCCATAATAGCCCGCGTCACCCTTCCCCAATGCTATTGAGATTTCTCCCCCGCCCGCTTAAACTTGAAGTGTAGGTGTCAATGCCTAAGTAGATAATAAATAAACCAATATGACGAAAATACCATATCTTCGCGTCAAGTGCGCTCGGGTGCGCTGACTTGGTCTCCTATTCCCTACTAAAAATGACGCGCAAGCAGAAGTGTAACAATGGTGACTCTGAGTCACGACGCAATGCTGTCAGCATTACCCTGACCGACAGGGAGCTGGCGGCCATCGACGAGTATTGCGCCACTTTTGGCGGACGCTCGCGGGCGGCCGTCATCCGTGAGGGCGCCATCCGCTTCGTCAGGGCCAAGCTGATTGACCGGCATACCTGCCTCTTCCCTGAGGATATCGAATTGCCTGCGCCCAAGATGCCGAAGGCCTCCGAGCCTCTCCCGTCCCTTTTCGATTTTACCGACGACGAGCAAAACGACGACTGATGCCTCAAAACGAAAATAATAGCTCTAAGGTCTATTCCTCCATAGGCGAGGTGGCCCAGATGCTCGGAGTCTCAGTAAGTTGCGTGCGCTTCTGGGCCGATTCCTTTAGCGATATCGTTAAGCCGCATCGCAATAAGAAAGGCGACCGCTATTTCACGCAGCGCGACATCGTCGGCCTCCGCAAGATTCACTACCTCGTCAAGGAGTGCGGGCTCACACTCCGCGGCGCAAAGGCGCGTCTCGATTCCGAGAGGTTTGTCCCCAAGCAGCCCAAGCCAGCGGGCCGCCCCCCTCAGTCCGAAAGTACCCAAAGCCCTGACGCTCCACCCGTCGCCCCCCCCGACAACCTTGCCATCAAGGCCGAGCTCATTTCACGCCTGAGCTCTGTCAGCGCCATGCTCCACGAGATAAACAAATACCTGTGAAACCCTCTTGTATATATAAGGTCGCGGATGCAATCTCCGCGCTCAACGGTGTTTTCCCCCTCTCATCGCAAGATGGTTGGGACAATAGCGGGCTTCTCGTCGGCTCCGCTCAGGCTGAGCTGACGGGTGTCCTCTTCTCTGTCGATATTACGGAGTCCGTTGTCGACGAGGCTGTTAGTCTCGGTTGCAACCTCGTTGTGAGCCACCACCCGCTCATGTTCCGCGGACTTAAGAGGCTGACAGGAGCGAGCGACGAGCAACGCTCCGTGGCCAAGGCCATTGCCAATGGCGTCGCTCTGGCCGCATTCCATACTCCGGCCGATAAGTCGATGGCGGGGACGAGCGGCTCCATCGGCCGTCTCCTTGGCCTTGATGGCCTCCGTATCCTCGTGCCTGAGGATGACTCCCTATGCAAGGTCGTGGTCTATGTCCCAATCTCTCATGCGGGTGCGGTGTCGGAGGCTATGTCCGCAGCAGGCGCTGGTCACATTGGCAATTACAGCCATTGCGCTTGGCAGGTGAACGGGACGGGTCAGTTTATGGCTGAGGACGGCGCCAACCCCTATGTCGGCAACCTCAATGTGCTGCATCACGAGCCGGAGGCGCGTGTCGAGGCAATATGCCTCCGCAAGGCAGCCGCCAAGGTCATGTCCGCCGTGGCCGAGGCTCATCCCTACGAGGAGCCGGCGGTCGATGTCATTCCGCTAGTCAACACATGCCCTACGCTCGGCTACGGTGTCATTGGCAATTTCTCCTCCCCGTTGTCACAGGCCGATTTCCTCTCGCTCGTCAAGGCGAGGCTCGAGTGCCAGAGCGTGAGGTTCGCGGGGCGATGCGGCAATGTCCGCACAGTCGCGATATGCACCGGCTCCGGCAGCGAGTTCATACCCGACGCGGTGGCCGCTCGTGCCGACGCCTACATCACGGCCGACGTGAAATACCACCAGATGGCCGACGCCGCCCACGATATCCTGCTCGTCGATGTCGGCCACTTCGAGAGTGAAAAAATCACTATGAGCATTTTTAAGAGCATATTGACGAGAAAATTACCTAATTTTGCCCATTACGAATTAAGTACGGAAGCTAACCCCGTAAAATACTACTAAGAAGACATATATGGCAAGCGAACAAAAGACCGTCAAGGAGATGCCCATAGAGCAGAAGCTCAAGGCCCTCTACGACCTCCAGCAGGTGAGCAGCAAGATTGACAAAATCCGAACCATGCGTGGTGAGCTTCCTCTCGAAGTCGAGGACCTTGAGGATGAGATTGCCGGACTGGAGACACGAGTCAACAACTTCAACGACGAGATTAAGAGGCTCAACAGCCTCGTCGTCGAGCACAAGAACAAGATTAAGGACGCTGACAGCCAGATTAAGAAATACGAGGAGCAGCAGCAGACGGTGCGCAACAACCGTGAGTTCGACGCCATCTCGAAGGAGATTGAGTATCAGGATCTCGATAAGCAGCTCAGCGAGAAGCGTATCAAGGAGTTCACTGCCGAAATCCACCACAAGCAGGAGCTGCTCGACGCCGCCAAGGAGCGCATTACCGAGAGGCAGGGCGACCTCGACGGCAAAAAGGCCGAGCTCGAGAATATTGTGGCCGAGACAAAGCAAGAGGAGGAGAAACTCGAGGCCCAGGCTGCCGAGATTAGCAAGGATATCGATGAGCGCTCGCTCAACGCTTTCTACCGTATCCGCGGCAACGCGCACAACGGCCTCGCGGTTGTCACTGTCAAGCGTGGCGCGTGCGGCGGCTGCTTCAACCACATCCCGCCACAAAGGCAGCTCGACATCCGTCAGCACAAGAAACTCATCGTCTGTGAGTACTGTGGCCGAATCCTTGTCGGCGACGGCACCGAGAGCGGAATCGACGATGGCGTCCCGGCTCTCAAGTCCAAGGCTTCAAAGGCCTCAGCGCAGTAAGGCGCAACACCACGCCACTCCCCTGTAGAGCGTAACGTGCCATGATGATCGAAATCGACGGCAAAATAATAAGCACTGAGATTTTCCGACGCAAGTTCGTTTGCGACATCTCGAAATGTAAGGGGACTTGTTGCTACGACGGCGACTCCGGCGCCCCGCTCGAAAAGGAAGAGCTTGAGAAACTTGAGGAGGTGATGCCGGCCGTCGAACCCTATCTCTCTTCGGAGGAGAAAGAGGAGATTGAACGGCAGGGCCTCTGGGTCGTCGACTCCGATGGCGACCTCGTCACCCCGATCATCCGTGGCTGCGAATGCGTCTACTCCAATCATGAACCTGACGGCACCTGGACGTGTGCCATCGAGAAGGCTTTCCGCGACGGGAAGACGAGGTGGCGTAAACCCATTTCCTGCTACCTCTACCCCATAAGGGTGAGCAAACTGCGACGTGGCGAAGCCCTCAACTTCCACGAGTGGGGTGTCTGTAAGCCCGCCATGCAGCTCGGTGAGCAGCTCGGCGTCTCCGTCTTCCATTTCCTGCGCGATCCTCTCATCGCCAAATACGGCGAGGACTTTTACCGTGAGCTGGAGCAGGTCGAGGACGAGTTGACGAAGCAGGGCTACATTTAGAGTCTGCGCCCCGTCGCTCCTTGGAACTCAATGATATTAGAATAACCTAACATACACAGAAACCTATAGAGTTATATGGGAAGAGCGTTTGAATACCGTAAGGCCCGCAAGCTGAAGCGCTGGGGCAACATGGCAAGGACTTTCACGCGAATCGGTAAGGAAATCGTCATCGCCGTCAAGGCTGGCGGCCCCGACCCGCACTCCAACTCTAAGCTCCGCGCCGTCATTCAGAACGCGAAGGCAGAGAACATGCCTAAGGAGAACATCGAGCGTGCCATCAAGAAGGCCAGCAGCAAGGATCAGGCCGACTATAAGGAGATGGTCTACGAGGGCTACGGTCCCCACGGCATCGCCATCCTTATCGAGACCGCAACCGACAACACCAACCGTACTGTTGCCAACATCCGCAGCTACTTCACAAAGCTCGGAGGAACGCTCGGCACCTCTGGCAGCGTCGCCTTCATGTTCGAGCATAAGAGCCACTTCGTCTGCAAGAACAAGGAGGGCGTCAACCTCGACGAGCTTGAGCTCGAGCTTATCGACCTCGGCGTGTCTGAAGTCTTCCTCGACGAGGAGGAGGATCAGATTAACATATATGCCGAGTACGAGAGTTTCGCTGCCGTACAGAAGTACCTTGAGGACAATGGCTTCGAAATCGTCACTGCCGAGTTCACCCGCATCCCCAACGACACTAAGACTCTTGCCGACGACGAGGTCGCTGGCGTGGTTAAGCTCCTCGCAAAACTCGAAGAGGATGAGGATGTCACCAACGTCTATCACACCATGGCCAACGACATCCCCGATGAGGAGTAGTACGACTGTCGAGGCGGCATAGCAACGTCAAACGCAGCTACGCCCAGTGGCTTTCAGAACAATCATAATAAATGCCGGGCCGCAGGAGACTCCCTCTTCTGCGGCCCGGCGCTTTTCTCTCTTTTCTTCTGGTTTCACAATGTACACCCCGTTATTAATCGTCTGCATCCTTAGCATCATAGGGGCGACGTGCGGAATTTTCTATGGCTTCGGACTCATCGGAGTGTCGGCAATGAGCCATACCGACATTCAGAATGCGCTCGCAGCCGCCGGCTTAGGCGGCGAGGTACAGCTCATTGAGCAAATGCAGACGCTTATCGCGCTCGGTCCGTGGTTCATCGTTTTCAATATCATTGAGATTATTGGCGTGGTGCTCGTTATGCGCCGCCTTTGGGCCGGGTTCCATGTCTATGCCGTCTCCCAGATAGGGCTTGCTGGCCTTATGGTCATCTCGGTGGGCTTCTCTGGCGCGCTCGTCAGCATTATGTGGAACGCTGCCTGGGTGCTTATCTACTACAATCTGATGCGCCGTGCGTCCATCGGATCTGATGGCTCGGACGGCTCTTCGCTGAGCGGCTCCGAAAACTGACCCGTTATGTTCCCGCTCGTGCATAAGTGGTCAGTTCGCTGTCTGGCGCTGTCGCTCTTCTGTCTCTTGTCTTCCTCCTTGTGGGCGCAGTTCTATTCCACTGGGGCCGACCCGCTTGGCATCCGGTGGACTGAACTTTCAGGAGGAGGCGATCTCCATCCGTGGCGCATAATGTCCGACTCTTGCGCATGGCGTTGGTCTCTATTGGCGGATGATGTGCTGTCCCGTCAGGCTGATTCTTTGGCGGTCGACTTCCCCCGGTTGTCACTCCGGAGGCGCGATATCTGCGTGGTTGTCCATTCACGCCACGCTTATTCCAATGGTCTTGTCTCTTGGGCCCCGCGCAGGCTTGAGGCTTATTCCTACAACACGGGGGCGGACGATTGCGTGCCGTGGGTTCGCCACCTTCTGACGCACGAGTACCGCCATGTCCTTCAGTCTCAAAGTTCCATTACCGGTTTCTCCCGTTTCCTATACGGCCTTTTCGGTGAGCAGTCGACGGGGCTTGTCCTGGGGCTTTTCGTCCCGCGATGGTTCCTTGAGGGAGATGCCGTGTGGGCTGAGACGCGCTACACGGATGGCGGACGTGGGCGAAACCCCGATTTCGTCCAGCAGATGCGCGCCCTGTGCCTGTCGGGGCGCACGCCTTCTTTCGGTCAGGCATACTTTGGCTCATACGCCGTCCGGGTACCCGACTTCTATAGTATGGGCTATTTTATGGTCGATGAGGCCTCTAAATCCTATGGTAATGAGCTCTTTGGCTATGCCGTAAACAAGGCGGGGCGTCTTCCTTTCACGTTTTTCCCCTTCCAACGCGCTTTACGTCAGCGGACGGGCATGCGCCCGATGAGCCTCTACCGTTTCGCCATGGAGCGACGGACGGCGCAATGGCAGTCAGAGATGAATGTCCGAAAACCGACTGATGCAGTTTCCCTGCTTCGCCCGAGCAAGTTCTACGAGGAGTCCCTCTATTTCACACCGTGGGATGGCGGATTCGTAACCTATGTCTCCAGTCCCGAGTTTGTCGCCCATTTCGATGTGTATGACAACGACCTTAATCTCTTACGGTCTATCACGCCTTCCGCACGTGAGGAGAGCCGCTTTACGGTGAGGGGCGATAAGATGGTTTGGAGTGAGAGACGGCAGCATGGCCGATGGGCAAACGCGTCGGAAAGTTGCCTCGTGATGGCTGACTTGTCAACAGGGCGCGTGAGCCGGCTGACTATGGGCGGCAACTACCATTCCCCGGCTCTTAGCCAGAGTGGCGACAGCCTTGCCTGTGTATGCGTAGGGCGTGACATGTCGCACGGCGTTGAACTCGTCAGCGGTGGCACGACTCGGCGCGTTATAACTCTGCCCGTGGGGTGGCAGATTCCAGAAGTCATATGGCAGGATGCGCATAGGCTGCTCTTGCTTGTTGTGAATGACGATGGACGTCAAGTCGTTAGCCTCAATATCGATTCGGGCAGATGCAGACTCATTTTGAGGCCACGTCACGCTATGATTAAGGACATTTCGTATGGCTCAGATGCCGAGGCGAGGCTCTTTTTCGCGATGAATGCCGACTCCGCATGTGTCTCCGATGTCTTCTCTCTCGGCTTGGACAGTGGCGATTTGCGCCGCGAGGTGGTGGCCCGGCATGGCGCAGCTTGTCCCATTGCTCTGGGCGACAGTCTCATCGTGAGCTTGTATGGTCCCGATGGCTATACGCCGTCCGTGGTGAGAACTTTAGAACATTCCGTCCTCAGCAATGTTGGCGCGGGGCATGACTTCCTTATTGCGCCCGATTCCGCCAGTTTCGTGGGCTTTTCACGCGTCGGCCCTATGTCCGCTCAACTGAAGCCCAATATCCATAGCTGGGGCCCTATAATTGTCAATGCCGACGATCAGACGGTTAAGCCAGGCGTCGGTGTGGCGAGCCAAAATGTCCTCGGCAGCGTCTATTGGCAGGCGGGCTACAGCTTTGCGCCCGACGACGACGCTGAGCGTGTCACGGCCGATGTCACGTGGGACTGGTTATGGCCGCGCCTTAAGTTCTCAGGCAAATGGGGTCACGCCGATTATAATTATTCCGTCTCATATAGTCGGAAGACGACAACCGATGGCGAGACTCACGAGTATAAGACCACTATGTCCACCGACGACCGTAGCCATCTGACCAAGCTCGCGTTCGATGCCCTGCTCCCCCTCACCCGCAATAGCGGAGCATGGTTGCGTGCCGTAACGCCATCGGTCTCGTTCGATTGGGAGAAGTCCACTGGGTTGTCGTACAATGTCTCGACAAGTGAGACGGGCAGGCCGGGCGTTTCGCGCTACAAAGTCTCCTCGGACAACAGCCGCTACTTCTGCGCCACGTTCGGGCTCAGTTCGCATATCTTGCGCCGAGTTGCAGAAAATGATGTGGGCTACAGGCTCGGCGTCGCGCTTAGCGCAGTCTATGATCGGGCTGTGCGTTATCAGGACTATGGCAGTATGCTCACCCTCAACGCACGTATTTACCTCCCTGGCATTGGCCGTCACCATCAGCTTTTGCTTGCCGCGTCAGGGCAGAGTAAATGGCCTGGCGCACGCGTCGTAAGCCGAAACGGATATGTCTATTGCCGTATGGTGTCGGATCGCGTGGCTGCCCCTTATGGCCTCGCAAGGGTGGCGAATAAGCAGTCGGCCCTGTTCCGTGCGGCCTATACGTTGCCAGTGTGCAACCCCGATTGGCAATGGGGCCCTGTGGCCTATGTCAAGAGGCTCAACCTCCGCCTCATTGGCGATTGTGGCGTCGCTCGTGTCTGGGACGGGACGCAAATCTCTGGCGGATCGAGCCGATGGACTGTGAGTGCGGAACTTTGGACGGAAACGCGTCTCGCCACGCTGACTTTCCCTGTGAATGTCGGCTGCCGGACTACTTATGTGCCAGATAGCCAGTCAATGTCTGCGACGTTGCTACTGAGCATGTCGTTCCGTTGAGGGGCTAAGGGACCATATGTCAAAAAAGCGAGTGCGACACCCTGATTTTTCAGCAGTGTCGCACTCGCTTCTTCTATTTCTCTGTCGCTTCTACGAGCGTCGCAGCCTTACCAAGCGAACATAGGGCGGTTGCCCATCATTTCGTTGACCTCAGCCTTGACCTTCTTGATGACGTTCTCGTCGTCGGGGGCGGCCAATACCCTGTCAATCATATCGGCAATGACATCCATATCGCTCTCTTTCAAGCCGCGGGTGGTGATGGCGGGGGTGCCAAGCCTCAGGCCGCTGGTCTGGAATGCCGAGCGGGTGTCGAACGGCACGAGGTTCATGTTGACGGTGATGTCGGCGGCTACGAGAGCCTTCTCTGCCACCTTGCCTGTGAGTTCCGGATACTTCGGGCGGAGATCAACGAGCATCGAGTGGTTGTCCGTCCCGCCGCTCACAATGTAGAACCCGCGGTCGATAAGGTCTTGTGCCAGACGGGCCGCATTTGTCTTGACCTGCTGCTGATATACCTTGAACTCAGGCTGCAACGCCTCTGCGAAGGCCACAGCCTTGGCTGCGATCACATGCTCCAGCGGGCCGCCTTGCTGGCCTGGGAACACGGCCGAGTTGAGCAGCGAACCCATCGATCGCACCTCGCCCTTCTTCGTCTTCTTCCCCCACGGGTTCGGGAAGTCCTTGCCCATAAGGATTATGCCGCCTCTCGGGCCGCGGAGGGTCTTATGGGTCGTCGAGGTGACGATGTCGGCGTATTTCACGGGGTTGTCAAGCAAGCCTGCGGCGATGAGGCCGGCTGGGTGAGCCATGTCAATCATCAGCAGTGCGCCAACCTCGTCGGCTATCTTGCGCATGCGGGCGTAGTCCCACTCGCGGCTATATGCCGAGCCGCCGCCGATGATGAGCTTCGGGTGCTCGCGCTTGGCCACCTCCTCCATCTCGTCATAGTCCACGCGGCCGGTCTCCTTGTTCAGGTGATATGCGACGGGGCGGTATATGAGACCGGACGTGTTGACCGCCGAGCCGTGCGAGAGGTGTCCGCCGTGGGCAAGGTCAAGGCCCATGAACGTGTCGCCAGGGTTCAGCACGGCAAGAAGAACCGAGGCGTTGGCCTGGGCCCCGGAGTGAGGCTGCACATTGGCATACTCGGCCCCGTAAATCTGCTTGATGCGCTCAATGGCCAAGGTCTCAACCTCGTCCACCACTTCGCATCCGCCATAGTGGCGTTTGCCGGGGTAGCCCTCTGCGTATTTGTTCGTAAGGCATGAACCCATAGCCTGCATCACCTCGTCGCTGACGAAGTTCTCCGAGGCTATCATCTCTATCCCGCGCTGCTGGCGCTGGTGCTCCTTCTCTATAAGGTCGAAGATGGCATTATCTCTCATTCGCTTTGTCTGTTATTATTTGCGTTATATAGCCACAAATATAACGACTTATCGCGATACGAACGCCTATGCGCCGCCTAAAATTTATAGCCAAAGGAATCCCTCGGTCTGCCCACCCGATTCCCGATTTTCCCCGTCGTGCGGAAAACGGCTATATTTGTCTCCGCTTTCAGCTCTGCCCCTCCATAATCAGCACATTTCACTTTCCCGCCAATGCCCGATTTCTCCATTCGCTTGCACGCCGACGACATCAAAAGCGTCGTCTCCAGAATATGCGCCTCAGGAGGCGAGACCGTCCTCGACGATGTGTTCCGCGCCGCCATCTCGTCTTCCAACCCCAAGGAGGCCAACAATGCCGCATGGGTGCTCACTCATCTCCCGCGAAACCTCACCCGCTATCTCAGCGAGCGGCGTGACGACTTGGCTGACAGGCTCCTCTCCGCTTCCGACGACACGAGGCGTCGCCTCCTCGCCACGCTCCTCTCCAACATGTCTTGGACTGAGGACGATTTCCGTGGCGACCTCTTCGACTACTGCCTCGCCAGTATGACGAACCGAAGCGTCCCGCTCGGTATCCGAGCCCGCTGCGTCTATCTCGCCCATCGGATGTCGGCCGCCGTGCCGGAGCTTGCCCATGAGCTGACCCTCGCCCTCGACATCCTTTCCGACGACGATCTCCCTCCCGCCCTCCGATCTGCCCTCCGCCACGTCAGGCCACGCCGAGGGCAGGAGCGTTAGTCATTTCCTCTTATAAACAGTTATCCCCGCCTCGCTCATTATGGCGAGGCGGGGAGGATTGTCTTGTCTGTGCTGCTTCCGCTATTTCTTCTTCTCGGATTTCTTCTTTACCGAGAACCCGAACTTGCCCAGCAGCCGGCCGACGGCGTAATACTTGCCGTGGCTGTAGCATATCGGGTTGGCCTTCTCAAGCTCGAAAGCCCCCGTGACGGGGTCTATGTACTTGTCGTCGGCGCGCACGCCTGTCACCTCAGCGATGAACATGTCGTGCGACCCGAGCTCTATCACTTGCTTCACTTTGCACTCTATCGCTACGGGGCTTTCCGCTATGCCCGGGGCTTTCACCGTGTAGCTCTCGCTGGGCGTGAGGTTCATCTCCTGCCACTTGTTCACGTCGCGCCCGCTCTTCACTCCGCACCAGTCAGTGGCGCGCACGAGGTCCTCCGTCGTCAGGTTGATGACGAACTCGCCCGTGCGGCTTATTATGCCGTGCGAATGCCGTTCCTTGCGGACGGAGATGCTCACCATTGGCGGGGTGGAGCATATGGTGCCGGCCCATGCCACTGTCAAGATGTTGTAGTTCTCCGGCGTGTCGCCGCAGCTCACCATCACCACCGGCAGCGGGTAGAGCATATTGCCGGGCTTGAATGATACGTTTGCCATTATTTTCTCTATGGTTGACGCCTCCTTACTTTATCTCCATGTGCTCCTCGGTGGTCACTTTCTCGCAGTAGAAGCACTTCAGTGCCAAGGGCATCTTGCTGACCACGAAGAAGCGCGTCGTGATGGGCTCGTGGTTCGTGATGCACTTGGGGTTGAAGCAGCGGACGTAGCCCCTAAGCTCGTCGGGGAGCGATACCTGCCGCTTTTCCACGACCTTGTAGTCCTTTATTATGTTCAGCTTGGCCTCCGGGGCCACGAGGGCTATCTTGTTTATCTCGTCGTCCTTGAAAAAGCGGTCGGCCACCTTTATTATGCTCTTGCGACCCAGTTTCTTGCTCTCCAGGTTCGTGCCGAACGTTATTGCGTTCTGTATCTTTTCGAGGCCAAGGAGCGATATCACCTTGAAGAGGTTCTGCGCCGGGATGTGGTCAATCACCGTGCCGTCTTTTATGGCGCTTACCTTCAGTTCCTTATTGTTGCTTTCCATGTTCAGTCTCTCTTTTTCGTTGTGTGACAAATCGGTCTATTCCTTAGCGCCAAGGATGGCGGCGATGATGGCCATTCGGGTGAACATCCCGTTGCGAGCCTGCTCAAAGTAGTAGGCCTTGGGGTTCTGGTCAACGTCGGGGTCTATCTCGCCTACGCGTGGCAGCGGGTGCAGAATCCTGAGGTTGTCTTTTGTCACATCGAGCATGTCGTTGCGGAGGACGTACGTGTTCTTGACCCTCTCGTACTCAATGAGGTCGGAGAACCTCTCTTTCTGGACTCGGGTCATGTAGAGGATGTCGGCTACGGGCAGGATGTCGGCCATGTCATGATGCTCCTCATATTTGATTCCCTTACAGTCGAGGAAGTCCTTATACTCCTGCGGCATCTTGAGTTCGTCGGGCGCCACGAAGTAGAAAGTGGGGTTGAAGTAGCTCATGGCCTGGATGAGGCTGTGGACCGTGCGCCCGTACTTGAGGTCGCCTACGAGGGCAATCTTGAGGTCGGTCAGCTTGCCCTGCGTCTTCTTTATGGAGTACATGTCCAGAAGGGTCTGCGTCGGGTGCTGGTTCGCTCCGTCGCCCGCGTTGACCACCGGTACGGGGCTTTGCTCCGATGCGTAGCGTGCGGCTCCCTCAAGGTAGTGGCGCATGACAATGAGGTCGGCGTAGTTCGACACCATCTTTATCGTGTCCTTTAGCGTCTCGCCTTTCGTGGCGGATGTCACGCCAGGGTCCGAGAAGCCTATGACGCGCGCGCCGAGGCGGTTCATGGCGGTCTCGAAGCTCAGCCTCGTGCGAGTCGACGGCTCGAAGAAGAGGCTGGCGATTATTTTCCCCTGAAGGAGGGGCTGGTTGGGGTTGGACTCGAAGTCGGCGGCAAGCTCAAGGATGTGAAGCATATCCTCCTTGCTGATGTCGTTGATTGAGACGAGGCTCTTGTTCTTTATCATGGTGAGAGGGATTGTTATTTGTTCTGACTCCGAGAGCGCAAATTTAATCTCTTTTCGCCCTTTTGCGCACCCTCTGCCGGTTTTATTTCCCGCCCCCTTTTCCCTCATAGAGGCCAATTGACTATCTTAGCCATGCGATTACAATAAATAAGGACAGTTCACTCAAAATATGGACAGCCATTCATACTCCCCAGCTCCCCTGACACCCACTGCGTGCGTCGATTTCGTGGCCGACGTCACGGCCAAAGGACTCACTTTCGCCGAGACGCTCCAAAGCGTGGCCGACGCCCTCCCCAACGCCGTGCTTCACCCCTCTAAAGCCACCGCCGAGGTCTCTTATGCGGGTTCCTCGTTCCGCAGTGCAGGTCATTCCCCGTCGCCCACGTCCATCGAGGCCGATTTCGTCTCCATCGACGACCATAAGGGCCGCGTCGTCATCGCCTATCACGCCTCGCCCGACTCTTTCACTCCTGAGGAGACGCGCATGCTCTCGGTCGTCTGCCGGCTCGTCTGCGGCTACGTCAATGCCGTCCGAGGGCGCGACATCTTCGCAAGCCGACCACGCGAGAAGGGTACCGCCATAAGCGAGGATTTCCGTAAGGCCCTCACGACGGACAAGAAGCCGCTGCAGCTTTTCTTCAATAAGCAGGTCCTGGACAGGTACATCTACCTGGACATGATGAAGTATAAGATTCACAACATCCTCTTCGTCGCCACTCTCTACGACGCCTTCACTCTCGAGAACGATGACAGCTTCTTCGAGCAGTTCATGGGCGAGATCTACCAGTACAGCCTCTTCTCCCTCCCGCGCATCACAGGCGTCGCTTCGCCCGAGGACGCCCTCGAGCTGATGAAGACCACGCGTTTCGATATGGCGCTCCTCATGGTCGGCCTCGATATCGATTCCACCTTCCGTCTCAGTCAGGAGATTAAGCAGAGGCAGAGCGACATCCCCGTCTACCTCCTCTCCAACCAGAAGAGCGGCATCAAGGAGGTGGAGCAGAGGGCGCAGCGGACGCCGTCCATCGACAAGGTCTTCGTCTGGGGCGGAAACTCCGACATCATATTCTCCATCGTCAAGAGCACCGAGGATGAGGTCAACGTCATCGACGACACCAAAATAGGGCTTGTCCGTGTCATCCTCCTTGTCGAGGATTCACCCGAATACTACTCCAAATATCTCCGCATACTCTTCTCCATCGTCTTCAACCAGGTGCAGAAACTCCTTGAAGATGACGACCATAACGAGATTACGCGAGTCTCCAAGATGCGCCAGAGGCCCAAGATCCTCCATGCGCGCAACTATGAGGATGCGATGTACATAATCGAGAAATATCACGACTACCTGCTTTGCGTCATCTCCGATGTCGAGTTCGACCGCGCCGGCAAACTTGACGATCGCGCCGGATATAAGCTCCTCAAGATGCTCCGCACCGAGATGCCTGCGCTGCCCACAATCCTTCAGAGCGCAGTGCCTTCCAACAGGCAACTGGCCAAGGAACTCGGCGTGGCTTTTCTCGATAAGGACTCCGAGCGTCTCCACTCCGACCTCGTCAAGTTCCTCACAAGCCGTCTCGGTTTCGGCGACTTCATTTTCCGCAACCCGCAGGGCAAGCCAGTGGCGCAGGCCAAGGGAATTAAGGAGTTCGAGACCATTTTCCGCAATGTGCCGCAGGACAAGCTGAGGCAGTATTGCCGCGATTTCCGCATCTCGTCGTGGGTCATGAGTCGTGGCGAGATCCCGTTGGCTCGGCAGCTCAATGCCATCGATTTCGACAACTATACCGATCTTGAGCAGTTCCGCTCCGACATCCTGCGCCTTATGGACGACTACTGGTCCGAGAAACGGCGCGGCAAACTTATTGACTATGACGATGTCGACGTGCCCGACGAGAAGAACGTCATCATGCTCGCCTCTGGCAAACTCGGCGGAAAGGGTAGGGGGCTTGCGTTCATCAACACGCTCATCCAGAACCTCGATACCGGCGAGTTCGATAATCATATCAACGTCCGCATCCCTATAACGGCCATTGTCGGCACCGACGAGTTCGACGCTTTCATGAGGCGAGGCAACATCCGCCAGTTCCTCATTGGCGAGCCGGGCTATACCGAGCTGCGCGAGAGGTTCAACAACACTCCGCTCTCCGACAAGCTGATGTCGCGCATACGCCGGTTCGTCGGGCAAATCCGCCGCCCGCTCGCCGTCCGCTCAAGTTCCCTTTCCGAGGATTCGCTCAACCAGCCCTTCGCCGGAGTCTTCGACACCTACCTCGTCCCGAACAACGCCCCGACAATCGAGGAGAATGTGCAGAACGTGGCCCAGGCTGTCAAGATGGTCTACGCCTCCATCTACTCGCCATCCAGCCGTGCCTACTTCGCCAGCACTAAGGTCAACATCGACAAGGAGAAGATGGCCGTTGTCATTCAGGTCCTTGCCGGTGGCGAGCATTCGGGCTATTACTATCCTCACATCTCCGGGACGGCGCAAAGCTACAACTACTACCCCGTGGCCCATATGCTGCCCGAGGAGGGCTTCGCCGTGGCGGGCTTCGGCCTTGGCTATTACGTCGTTGGCGGTAGCAAGGCTTTCCGCTTCTCGCCAGCCTGGCCTGCCGTCGACACCACATCGGTGCAGGACATGGTGAAGAATACGCAGGTCGATTTCCTCGCCGTGGACCTTAAGCCAAGGCCGCTCGACTATGTCCACGATGGTGAGCAGGCCCCTCTCGCGACGCTCGATATCCTCGACGCCGAGCGGCACGGGACGCTCAAGCACTGCGCGTCGGTCTACAATCCGCAGAACGACACCATCGAGCCTGGCCTGAGAGCCTACGGCCCCAGGGTTGTCAACTTCGCCGACATCCTCAAGTATGACTACATCCCGCTGCCCAGGCTTCTCTCCACCATCCTCTCGGCCGCAAAGGACTCTTTCGGCACGCCGGTCGAGATAGAGTGGGCGGTCGACCTCGATCAGGATGCCAAAGGCCTGCCTTCGTTCTATCTTTTGCAGATGAAGCCCATCATAACCGACATCCGCGGCGACAGCGTCGATGTCAAGGTCCCCGAGCGCGACGAGGCCATCCTCTACACCACACAGAGCCTCGGCAACGGGCGTGTCGATGGCATTACCGACATCATATACCTCGAACCCGAACTCTTCGATAAGATGCGTACTGAGCAGATGGCCAAGGAGATAGGCTACCTCAATACGCTTATGATGGACGAGGGGCGGAAGTATGTGCTCATAGGCCCAGGGCGTTGGGGTACGAGGGATAAGTTCATCGGTATTCCCGTGCAGTGGAGCGAAATATCCAATGCTAAGCTCATTGTCGAGATGAGCCTCCCTGGCTTCCCGCTCGATTCGTCGCTCGGCTCACATTTCTTCCACAATGTGACGAGCATGAACATCGGCTACCTCTCCGTCAAGGACGACAGCCCCACCGATTTCATCAACTGGGAGCTCGTCCGCAGCCTGCCCGTAGTCCGGCAGACGGAGTTCTTCCGTCAGGCGCGCGCGCCACATTCCCTCGACATCCGTATGAACGGCAAGAAGAGGGTCGCGGCCGTATGCCCGTGGCATGCTGAAAATGATGAGTGAAAATCGAGAGGGTTTTATTTCAAAGCCTTGTATTTCACGATAGTTTGCCTTAATTTTGCGTCACTTTAATAATCCAATATATCTTATGTACCTCGACAAAGAGAAGAAGCAAGAGATCTTCGGTCAGTACGGAAAGTCTAACACTGACACTGGTTCAGCAGAAAGCCAGATAGCATTGTTCTCGTTCCGTATCAACCACCTCACTGAGCACATGAAGCTCAACAAGAAGGATATTGCCACCAATTACGCTCTCAAGAAGATGATTGGTCGCCGTCGTCGTATGCTCGACTACCTCAAGAGCCGCGACATCGAGCGTTACCGCGACATCGTTGCTAAGCTCGGTCTCCGTAAGTAATAGCGGTCTCCGGCGGAGCGTAAGGCAAGTGAACCTTGCTCTTGCGAAAGTAAAAATGCGATTGGGTCTCCCGGTCGCATTTTTTTTTGTGCATAGGCTCCTGAGCTGCGCATATGGTGAGCCGCTGCTTGTCGAGGCGAGAAAAAATAAAGCGGCGTGGGGTCAACCTCACGCCGCTCTATTTATGTCACTACTGTATCGCCGCCTCTTCACATCTTGGCTATTTCACGCTCCGTGAGCTCAATGCGCTGGTCGAGCTCTTTCTTATACTCGCCGTTGTTCATCTTTTTCGCCTTGGCGAGGTAGTCCTTGGCCCTTGCCTTGTCGTGCCTCTTTATGCATATCTCGGCCGCATGGACTGCCGCATAGGGGCCAAAGTAGCGGGCGCTGCCAGCCGATGCGCCTATCGTCTTGTCATACCATCCTATGGCTCCAGCCGTGTCGCCCTGCTTGTCGTTTACCCTCCCCTGCCTGAAGTAATATTCGGGCAAATCAGCAGGTCTCGGGCTGTAGCTGTTCAGTTCGGCTTCAGCCTCGGCGAATTTGCCATATTCGAACAGGAGCCTCGCGCGCAGCATCTTGCAGGGCGTGTCCATCACGCGGGCCGACTCCTCGTATGCGCGCCGGTCGATGTCGAAATTCGATTTTATGCTGCGGCACTTGTCCACCATGGTCTTGGCTGAGGCCCTGTCGCCTTTAAGCAAGTAGGCGTAGGCCATATCGACGTATACGCCGTTCTTGTTCGAGACCCCACTATATCTCTCTGCGAACGTCATTCCCCACCTGATTGCCTCGTCTGCCTCCAACCGCCTTAGGGCGTATTTCCCCTTCTGATGGTATAGCAGCGGGAAACGCCTCATAACGTCATCCCGGGTCTCCTGCAATGATTTGTATGCCGCCTCTCCGTTCTGGCAGCGGCCACAGCTCAGTATGTAGGCGTAGCGGATTACGGGAGCCTCGTTGCTCCGTATGGCGTCCATTATGTCGCTTGGGATGTTCTGCTCAAAGCTGAAGAACATATTGGCGAATGAGAAGAGTACTGCCTCGTCGCATAGGCCGCGCACACTCTTCACTTTTTGCCGATATTGCTCTATCTGCTTGAACCCTAATGCGGTGTTGCCGTCGCCGAAGCCAAAGAAGCCTGCTATCCCTTTCCACTTCTCGGGTATTTGCGACAATATGATGTTGTATATCCCGCACAACGGTATCTGCCCGTCGTATGATGGGGTCTCCGATTCCGCGCTCTTGAAGCTTCTGTACGATTTCCAGAATTGGATGCCGCCGCTCACGATGCTGCCGTCGTATATGTACACCATGCATTTGTGGATGTGGAGCCAGCACCGCAGGTTGTCCTCATATGTCGAGCCGCTCGCCGCGCTGAATGCGGCATCCGAGGCTGCAAAGTAGGCGTCGTAGTTCTTCTTGTTGTTGGCGGCCGTATATTTCATCAGTGCCATATACTCCCGCAGGAAGGCCGTGCGTGCCCGCGCATCGCGACTCTGCGTGCCTACGGCGGCAATGTGCTTGTCAAATGACGCCTCGTCAATGCTGAATATGTCGTGCATCACTTCGCTGCACGCCGCATTGGCAAATTGGTTCGGTTGGGCATTGGCGGATGCCGTAGTCAACGTGCCTACGACAGTCAGAACTATGGCGGCCAATCCCGCCCATATGATTTCAGTGTTTCTCATAACGTGTTGGTTTAGTGCGGCATGAGCCTTTCAAATCCTATGACACCTGTTGTTGAAGAATACGAGGGTGTTCCCGTTGTCGGGATTGTAAAATCCGAACATTGTCTTTTTCTCGTTAGCCCTCATGAACTCTATGTTGGCTTTCATGTCGCCGTCTATGTCGAACACCACGGCGTCATAGTCCCGTGTCGCTGCGTTGGATATCACTGGGCAAGCCGTGACTTCCCAATTCCCTGGTGTCCGTAGCCTACTTTGCGATACGAGTAGCACGCGTTTTGGGGGTACGAATTGTCTGCGGCTCTCCACCTTTTTCATTATTGCGCACCTCGCCCTTGCCACGTAGTACGCCGTGCGTACCCCTATGGCAATAAGCCTGTTCATAATGTTGTTATGTCTGGGGAATTCGAATTTCGATGCGAATATCATCATCGAGTCGTAGAAGTAGCCGATGTACTTCTTGTCGCGCGGGGTGCTTTGACCCTTGAAGTGGATTATGGTGATGTCGCCACGGTAGCTGTTCCCGTCCGACGAAGCCTGATCCATACGCCACGAGAGGTCGTTGTCCTCCGAGTACATAAAATAGGTGTCGTCAAACTTCCCGGCGAGATCCATCGTGTCGTGGTTGAAGGCCATGCATGCGCCAGAGAGTATCGGGGCGTGACATTCGCAAGTCTCTTCCTTGTCGCCTATGTAGTATGCGTTCAGAATCTTGTTTTTCGGCGCGAGTCTCCAAAGCCCGCTCAGCTTGAATATTGATGCCGAGATGGTTGTATACCCTCGTTTCGACTCGCCAAGGTAGCGCCCCTCTCCGTTAACCATCCTGACTCCCAAAGCTCCGCACCCGGGGTGGGTGTCAAAGTGGGCTATTATGTCTTGTATGGTTCCACGGGGCAATATGGTGTCTGGGTTGAGTATCAGCACAATGTGGCCGCGGCTTCGCTCCATCCCCACGTTGTTGGCGGCAGAGAATCCTGCGTTCCTCCCCATCTCGATGAACTGCACCCACGGGGTCTCTATCTTCACCCGCTCGGCGGTGTCGTCGTTCGAGTCGTTGTCGACGACAATCACCTCGGCTTTCACCCCCTCTATCGAGCGGCGTACCGAGGCGAGTGTCAGCATCAACAAGTCGGAGCAGTTGTAGCTGACTATTATTATGGAGATGTCCAATGGAAGTCTCGATTCTCTCATTTGCCTGTGAAGAACTTTCTGACCTGTCGCCACGGGCCAGCCTCTCGCGTAGGCGAGTCTGCCGTCTGCCCCCCCGTCAGAGTCTGGTATATTTCACCCCATGAGGGTAGCCCTCCGAAGTTGCGGTCGTCTATGTAAATGTCTGCGTCTATTTTGCGGGGGCTGCCCCCGTCACTGAGCTCCCCGTCGTAGTTCTCGTTCACGGCGTAGAACTCCACGCCGCCTTTCCTGCAGAAGTCCACGGCCGCTTCAAGGTCGGCGCCCGTGCGGCATGTCCACAGTATCAGCAGGAACCCCTTGTCTTGCAGAGCGCGCAATGTCCGCATGGCGAATGGCCTCTCGCGCCCAATGGCCGGGTACTGGTTCTCTACTATCGTACCGTCGAAGTCTACCGCTATCTTGCGCCGCTCGTCGGTCCCTATCATTCGCCTATCTGTTTCTCAATGAAAGCTTTGCTCGGGTAGTAGAGCAGGATGAGCAGCGATATTATCACTACGAGATACACGTCGTTGCTGTCCTGGGTGAGTATGTAGGCGATGCTGCTCAGGCCGGACAATACGCTCATGGAGATTATGCGGGTGTAATACGCCTTCGCATATGCCTCATATCGCCCCCCCTCCTCAAGCTCAGGCAGTTTCGAGCGCGTTGAGCGCAGTTTGAAGTACGATACGAGAAACGCTATCAGTGTGAAGACCAGCAGCACGATCATTATCCTCACCGAGGTCTCGATGTCCGCGAATGGCTGCGTGAAGTGTCCCACGCACAAGGCAACGCCAAATAAGGCGAGGCTCGGCGCGAATGCTTTTGCGTAGTTCTTCCTTAGCTTCTTAAGAAACTCTTCCATTTTTTCCTTGATTGTTGTTTGTTATGTGTTCAGGTTCTGCCGTTTTGTCTCTTGTCGCTACATGCTCCCGTGCTAATATAGGTATAAAACACGTCAGGAGCAACACGGCAGTCCGCCATCTCTCTATATCGTCTGGTCAAAAGGCACTCTGTTGGCGACAGCGCGGCCGAGTGTCGCCTCGTCGGCGTATTCCAGCTCGTCGCCAACGGCCACGCCCCGGGCAATGGTGGTGGTCTTTACTCCGTATGGCGCAATGCGTTTGTAAATGTAGTAGTTCGTCGTGTCGCCCTCCATTGTCGCGCTGAGTGCCAAGATCACTTCGTCAGCCTCGTTCGCCGCCACGCGGGCTTCAAGCTGGTCTATGTTCAGGTCGTCAGGCCCTATGCCGTCCATCGGCGATATGACGCCACCCAGTACGTGGTATACGCCGAAATATTGCCTTGTCGCCTCAAGGGCCATCACGTCGCGCACAGTCTCCACCACGCATATCTGCCTGTGGTCGCGCTGCTGATTGGCGCATATCTCGCACGTGTCGGTGTCCGACAGGTTGTGGCATATCCGGCAGTAGCGTATGTCGTTCCTGACGGCAAGCACCGATTCGGCAAACAGGCGGACTTCCTCCTTGTCTTCGCGCAGCAGGTGCAGCACGAGCCTGAGGGCCGTCTTCTTCCCTATGCCTGGCAGTTTGGCAAACTGCCCCACGGCGTCGTCAAGCAGCTTCGACGAGTATCCGTTGCTCATATCCTCTCCTCTTTCTCGGCGGTGCCTATTATGTCAACGATCACAATCTCCGACTGTGTGCCTATCCGCATCCTCGGTCCCCACGTGCCGTACCCCGATGTCACCACCGCGCTCATTCCCCCATAGCAGCCGAAGCCGTAGTCAATGTCATATATCAAGCTGGTGGCAATGTTCATAGGCCATATCTGGCCTCCATGCGTATGTCCGCAGAGGATAAGGTCGGTGCCAATATCCTCGGCTTCGTCAAGTGCGCCAGGCTGATGGTCTATGACGACAGTGAAGAGGCTGTCTGCTCCAGCCATGTCCTTTATGTCGCGCCGCGGGGCGTCGTATGCCCGTGCGTGAGAAAGGTCGTCCCTGCCTATGATGTGAAGGCGTCCGGCATCTTTCGTCTCGTCGCGGAGCAGCGTGAGTCCGCCTATTGAGCGGATTACTTTTTCTGCCTCCTGGTCGTTGTCCATATATTCGTGATTGCCCATCACGGCTACCGTGCCCAGAGTTGACCTCAGTCTGCTCAGCGGGGCGAGGGTCTCCTCTTTCTCCACGGGCAGCAGGTCGCCGTCTATCAGGTCGCCTGCGAGAACTACGATGTCGGGGGCTGCGCAGTTGATGTCGTCAACCAGTCTCTCTATGTCTTTTCGCGTTACTGAGTATCCGGCGTGAAGGTCCGAGGCGAGGGCTATTCGCGTCTTTTCCCCTTTGCGCAGCTTGGTCGTGTACACGTCGTATGTCTCCACCTGCGTGTGCGTGGCCTCATAATACCCTATCGCTATGATGGCGGCAGTGGCTATCGCTCCCACTCTCACCGTGAGCGGCGTCCTGTACGGGTCGCGACCCGTAATCCTTCTTATAACTGTGCGCGCAATGCTCATCGCGCCTATAGTAAGGCTCATGTACAGCACCACGGGCATCCATGTTGTCGAAACCACGTAAAGGACGCGGTGCGGCCCGACCAAGTCGCCGCCAACTAACCTTGCAAGGAAGAAACTGATGTCCAGGAGGATTACTGCGCCCCATACCGTGGCGCGTGTCCAAGCCGGCCTCTTTCTCATCGCGCGGCATATCTGCGACGCCACGTAGAAGCTTGCGAGCAGGAATATTAAGACAACTCCGATAAAGATGAATCTCATGATGTTACGGTAGCTGCAAGCCGTTTAGGCTCGTTTCATCGCGGAAGTCTATAACCTGGGCCTGCGGGAACGTCCTTGCGGCGAATTTCTTAATCTCGCCCAGTGAGTCGTCGGCCATCACGTCTTCGTCGTCAGGCAGCCTGTTGAACACTATCACGCGCAAGTCCACGCCGTGCGTTTTGCATGCTTCTATGCTCAGCATGGCGTGGTTTATTCCGCCGAGTTTCGATGTCGTCACGAGTATCAGCGGCAGCCTCCGGCTGGCAACATAGTCGATGGTCAGCAGATCCTCGTTAAGCGGCACCATCAGTCCGCCTGCGCCTTCCACCAGCACGAGGTCGTGCCGCCGCGCCAGTTCTCTTGTGTCTGCGTCTATGGCGCCGGGGTCTATTGTCACTCCCTCAAGGCGTGCTGCGAGGGCTGGCGATGCGGGTTTTCGAAACAGGTATGTGCAGGTGAGTCCCTCGCGGTCGTCGTCTGTCAGGCCGTACCCCATCACTGCCCTGTGGGCTTCCAAGTCTTCGGCCATTCCGACGCAGCCTGTCTGGACGGGCTTCTGGGTCGTCACGTCCACGCCTCTCCGCATCATGTAGGCCGCTATCCGCGACGTGATGTAAGTCTTGCCGGCGTCGGTGTCTACGCCGCTAATGAAGTATGTGCTCATTGTCTTTTTCTACCGCTGCCGTCCGTTCCCCAGCTCCTCTATTGCCGTGTCGAGGGCTTTGCGTGTTTCTATGAGAGCCTGTCTGAGGCTGTCGGTCTGCGCTTGCGTCATGCTTGTGGCCATGTCGGCCAGGGTCTGTGCGCCCTCCGTTATCATTTTCCCGGCTTGCGCGGCTTTCGCCTCCGCCGCCACTTTTGCGGCCTCTACCGTGGTTTTGTTGGCTGTGGCCACCGAGTCGGCCACGTTGCTTATCTCGGCCAGCAGCCCCATGGCGGCGTCGACGCTCACGTTTAGAATCTCTCTCAGAGCCTCGGCCCCTGTCTTCGTCGTGCTGTCGGCGGCTGCGGCTATCGCGCTTTTCAGCGGTTCCGAGTTGCGCTCCATGGCTTCTGCCGCGGCCTGTACAATGCGTGTAAGGTCGTCCATCGAGATGTCGATTCTGACGGTGGTCGATGTCTTCGCTGTGTCAGCTTTCGCTTGCGTGCTTTGTGCCGTGGCCTGTTGGCTTGCGGCGAGGCCGATGGCGGCTACGCATAGGGCCGCTCTGAGTGTCTTTGTCCAGTTCATCTTTTGTTCATTCTTTCGCATGGAGGCGGTTGAATATGACCGCCAAATGAGCATAGAGCGACGTGTTCTGTACCACCACGCCCTCCGGCACCCTTATCCTGAACGACGTGAAGTTCCATATGGCCGTCAGGCCGCCGCCTACCATCAGGTCGGCCACTTGCTGCGCCTGGTCCACAGGGACGGTAAGTACGCCTATCTTCACGTCCGGCTTCTTCACTTTGCCGAAGTCGTCAAGATGGTAGATTGTCGTTCCGCCAATGTTGAGCCCCACCTTGTCGGGGTTGATGTCGAATGCGGCCTTTATGCTGAATCCGAATTGAGCCAAGCCGTGGTCAAGCAGCAGGGCCGTGCCCAGGCTTCCGGCGCCAAAGAGGTAGCCGTACTCGACGGTGTTGAACCTGAGGAACGTCTCCAGGACCGATATTAATGACTCCACCTCATAGCCCACGCGGGTCTTGCCAACAATGGCCGTGTGACTCAGGTCTTTAGTCACTTGTGTGGGGTCTATCCCCATCTCGCGCGCCATCTTGGTCGATGAGACGTACTTTTCGCCGGCTTTTAATGCCAACTTTAGGTAGGTCAAGTATACGGGTAGGCGGTACAGCGTCGGCTCCGGCACTAACGCCGGTTTCCGCTGCTCCTCTTGTCCTGGTTCGCTCGGCATCGTTCTGTTCATTCGTTAGCGGCTCTATCTGAGCCACATTGTCCAAGGCAAATGTAATAATTTTTGACATATGCGGCCGCAAAGTACGTGCCAAATAGGCGTATGCGGTTGCTGACCTTCTCGCCCCAATGCGAGGTCTCGTTTTTGCAAATAGGGTGACATTTGTCGCACCGTTGTCGTATTTTCGCGACGAGTCGGCTTGTCGTGGTTCGCCCTCGCGCCGCTCCAATCCATTTTAGCACGATGACAGAATCTCTACCCCAGGCAGTTTCATTCGTTTTCCCAAAGTCTCATAAGCTTTGCGGCGAGACTACAGTCGACCGCCTTTTCCGCGAGGGCGTAGGCTTCTCGCGCTTCCCTTTGCGCGTGGTCTACATCGTCAACGATGAGCCGCGGAAGGGCGAGGCTCCGCTCCGTATGATGGTCAGCGTGGGCAAAAGGAGGTTCAAGAGGGCCGTGAAGAGAAACAGGGTCAAGAGGCTCGTCCGTGAGGCGTGGCGACTCCGTATGGCGGATGTCGAGGCTGCCATGAAGGCGGCCGACGTCAAAGGTCTCCATGTGGCTTTCGTCTTCCTTTCCAACGAGTTGCCTTCCTTTGCCGATGTCGATGCCGCCATGGCTAAGGCTGTCGACAAACTCGTCTCGGTCATCTCGAAGGCGGTCGCCGCGGAGGGGTAAATTGCCATGGCAACTATCTTCGTCCGGTTCGCAAGATGTGTACGAGGTGCGATGTCCGTGCTCCTCATCCTGCCCATCAGGTTCTATCAGATCTGCATCTCGCCTCTCACTCCGCCTTCCTGTCGCTTCACGCCGACATGCTCTTCCTACGCCATCGAGGCTCTCCGGAAGCATGGACCCGCGAAGGGTCTCTACCTCGCCGTGAAGCGCATCCTCAGGTGCCGCCCAGGCGGCGGTTTCGGATACGACCCGGTGCCCGATGAGTTCTCCTTCTTCAAAAAATAGCTTTTAACAATACGATAGCCATGATTCCCAACGCCCGACGCCTTTCCGAGGAGCAGGCTCTCAACAAGCTTGCCCAGCTGTGTTCCGCCTCGGAGCATTGCCAGAGCGAGATGGCGGGCAAGTGCGCCAAGTGGGGTCTCGATTCCGATGCGTCACGCCGTGTCGTGGCGCATCTCGTCAAGGAGGGCTTCGTGGACGATTCTCGTTTCGCCCCGCTCTTCGTCCGTGACAAGGCTCGTTTTGCGGGCTGGGGCCCTGTCAAGGTGCGTATGCAGCTCAATGCCAAGGGCGTCGACGCGGATGTCGTGGAGCAGGCCATCGAGGCTTTCCCGTCCGACGAGTGGCATGCCATCCTCGTCAAGGCGCTCGCCGCCAAGTTGCGCACGGCTCCCGCCCCGCCCGGTTCTGACGATGGCGACGCTCTGTCCTACGGCTCTAAGCTCTATGCCTCGCTCGTGCGTTTCGCTTTGCAACGCGGCTTCGAGTATGACGAGGTGCGTAAGGCTATCAGCGAACTCGGGTGAGACACTTTGTTTTTCCAGTCAACTCTTTTAAATAAAACATAAAGTGACATACGAGCAGATCCTCGATGATATTTTCAACCGCTTCCCCGTTTACCAGCAGGTGGGGGCGGTGGCCCTGAAACCCGGCCTCGGCAACATTCTGGCAATCGACGAGAGGCTCGGCCATCCGCACCGCAAGTTCCGCACCATCCATGTGGCCGGCACCAACGGCAAGGGCTCTGTCTCCCACACGTTGGCCGCCATCCTCCAGTCGGCGGGCTATGTGACGGGACTTTTCACTTCGCCCCATCTTGTCGATTTCCGCGAGAGGATTCGTGTTGACGGCTGCATGATAACAAAGGAGGACGTCATCGGCTTCATGGATCGCAACGATATGTTCCTCAACTCTGTCTCTCCCTCGTTCTTCGAGATTACGACCGCCATGGCGTTCGACTATTTCGAGAGGGTGGGGGTCGACGTGGCAGTCATCGAGGTAGGCCTCGGCGGCAGGCTCGACAGTACCAATATCATCTCGCCCGACCTCTGCGTCATCACCAATATCGGACTCGAGCATACCCAGTATCTCGGCGACACGCTTGCGAAAATAGCCTCCGAGAAGGCTGGCATCATAAAGCCAGGCGTGCCTGTCGTCATCGGGGAGCGGAACCCCGAGACTGACCCCGTATTCATAGCCAAGGCAAAAGAGGTGGGCGCTCCAATCGTTTTCGCCGAGGATGTCATGGCTCTCCGCTCGTTCGACGTCAAAGGCGATATGCTTGTCGCCCAGGTTGAGAACCTCGTCAAGAAGGCCGCCCAAGAACGTAGATATTCACTCACAGGCCTCTGCCAGACAAAGAACATGCTCACTGTCCTCGCCGCGGCGGAGGAACTCAAGAAGCTTGACTACGACGTCACCGAGCTCGACATCAAGAATGGTATGGCCGATGTCCAGGGGCTTACAGGCCTCCAAGGCCGCTGGCAGAAAATATCCTCCCGCCCCGATGTCATTGTCGACACCGGTCACAACGCCCACGGTGTCCGCCTCCTCGCCAAGCAACTTGAGGAGCAGCTCTCCAACTATCTCCATGTCCATGTCGTCTGGGGCATGTGTAATGACAAGGAACCCGAGAAGGTCCTTGCGCTCCTGCCCAAGGAGCTGCGCTACTATTTCACTCAGGCCAACGTCAAGCGGGCCACTCCCGCATCCGACCTCTACGAGATAGGCCAGAATCTCGGTCTCAATTGCCATTTCTACCCGTCTGTCCGTCAGGCCATGAACCGCGCCTTGCGCAATGCCGAGCCCGGCGATCTCATTTTTGTCGGAGGCAGCAACTTTGTTGTTGCCGAAGTATTGGGCTGATAACCAGTTCTTTGGATGTTTGTCGGATCCTGCATTGACGCGAAGAACGAAGAAAATAAACAAGAAAGTTTCCTCCGCTGTTGGCGTTTAAGGAAAAATGTCTAACTTTGCATCGCAATTCGGAACAACGGTTGCAAAGTTCTTGGAAAAATTGAAAGACATCTTTCTTCGGCTTTCTCGGGGTGCTTAGCTCAGCTGGTTCAGAGCGTCTGCCCTACAAGCAGAGGGTCGGGGGTTCGAATCCCTCAGCACCCACTCCGATTAACTACATTTTGAGGGCATTTAGCTCAGCTGGTTCAGAGCATTTGTCTGACAGACAAAGGGTCAGCGGTTCGAATCCGTTAATGCCCACTCCTCAATTGATTTCCGTCTTGGCTCGGCCAAGATTAGGGTGCTTAGCTCAGCTGGTTCAGAGCGTCTGCCCTACAAGCAGAGGGTCGGGGG
>JBJEGU010000031.1:0-6197 GCA_051875415.1 Marinilabiliaceae bacterium | reverse complement strand
TTCGAATCCCTCAGCACCCACTATCAGGCGGCTTGACCTTTAGGTCAGGTCGCTTTTTATGTCCCTCCCCCTCCCTTAGATGCCGATCTCCACACAAAGCGCACAGCCCCCTCTCTCGCACTGTTGTGCTCCGCCCATAGCAAAAGACCTTGTCGGCCATATGTGGTCGGCAAGGTCTTCCAAGTTCTGTGTAGTCCGCGCTCTACTCTCCGCTTGCCCCGTAGTTGGGGAGTACGCGGGCCGAGGGGTCGTTCACGTTACAGTTGTCCCACTCCTTGTTCGGCATCCAAAAATCCTTAATGACCTCGGAGCGGCCGGGGAAGTGCTGCTCGAATATCTCGCGGTAGAGCAGGCTCTCCTTGCTTATGGGCGGGACGTGGGTGTACTTCGCCCTGCGTGCCTCGAACTCTGCGTCGGAATAAAAATCCTCGGCGAACTGCTTGAGGTACTCTACTGAGCTGTGTCCCACTGCGTCCGAGAATGCCGCTTTCTCACGGTAGAGAATGTCGTGAGGGAGATAGTCGCCCTCGAAGCTCTTGCGGAGGAGGCGCTTGCCCATCCCCGTCTTGTTGAGCTTCTTCTCCGGGTCTATGCTCATGACGTAGCGCACGAAGTCAAGGTCGCCGAAAGGCACGCGCGCCTCAAGGCTGTTACCGGAGATGCAGCGGTCGGCGCGTAGCACGTCGTACATGTATAGCTCGCTTACCCTCTTCACGGCCTCCTGCTGGAATGCCTCGGCCGACGGGGCGTAGTCCGTATATTTATAGCCAAAGAGTTCGTCGGAGATCTCGCCGGTTAGCAGCACTTTGATATCGGTCTTCTCACGGATGTACTTGCAAACGAGATACATCCCGATGGATGCCCGGATGGTTGTGATGTCAAAGGTCTCGGTGAGGTAGATGAGGTGCGAGAGCGAGTTGAATATGTCGTCCTTCGTGAAGAGGACCTCTGTGTGCTCGCTGCCGATGTAGTCGGCCACGCGGCGGGCGTACTTTGTGTCGATAGGGCCGTCGACAATGCCTACCGCGAATGTGCGGATGGGCTTCTTCAAGTGGCGGGCGGCAATGGCGCAAACAAGGCTCGAGTCAAGGCCGCCGGAGAGGAGGAAGCCCACTGGGACGTCGCTCTGAAGCCTTTTGACGACGCCCTTGGTCAGGAGGTCGTTAATCTTGCGGCACACGGTATCTTCGTCGTCATCCGTGTAGCCGTCGGGCGTGGCCGTCACGTCAGTGTAGCGCACGAACTTCTCGCCGTCATATACGTGTCCGGGAGGAAATGGCATGACAGATGTGCATATCTTAGATAGAGCCTTCATCTCCGAGGCGAAGCATATGGCGCCATCGGGGGCATACCCGTAGAACATGCCGCGGATCCCGATCGGGTCGCGGGCTGCGAGGAACTTGTCCGCCTTGCGGTCGTAGATGACAAGGGCGAACTCGCCATCGAGGTCCTTTGCCATCCCTATGAGGCCCTTGTCGTGCAGTAGCGGGATTATGCACTCGCAGTCGCTGCCACTCTTGAACGGGTACGACGCATAACGCTGGCGGAGGGCTGGGCTGTTGAAAATCTCACCGTTACACGTAAGGAATGTGTCGCCCGAGACGAAAGGCTGGTTGCCCGCATCGGACACGTCCATGATGCTGAGGCGATGGAATGCCATCCAGCCCCTTGGAAGATCCTGCTCCAGCGTGTTGTCCGGACCGCGATGCTTGATCGAGTAAGCCTCATGGCCGAACTGGAGCTTGGTGGCGAAGTCGCCGCCCGTGTAAACAGTGAAACCGCACATAATGTAATCGCTTTGCTATTGGAATTTTTAGATGCCGCAAAGTTACGTTTTATAATCAAATACGCAAATAAAAATTCATTCTCTAAGAAAACTATCTCTTTGTGATTGCAAAATGCAACATTATTCGCCGATGTTGTAAAAAATGGAAGCGGCTGCCTCGTCTTCTGTCGCAAACGTCAGGCGCACTGGCCTAAGGTCCACCCAAATATTGAAATCTCAATTATTTGCGTTATTTTTGACATATATTGGGTGCGTCGTCCCATAACCAGAACTGAGGAGGCGCCCCGCTGCCTACATCCACAAAGAATTACCAACAACCTACTTCAAGAGAAAATGAGAATCGCCCAGACAATGGCGGCCGCCCTGGCCGTCCTGACAGCAGCCTCTGCCACAAGCTGCAACAGCCCGACGACCGTGACTACGTCTCCAGAGTGGGACAGCGCATGCTGGTCCCTCCGGATGGCTCATAGCCACGGCATTGGCGATTTCGATTGCAACACTAAGCATCGCGACAGCCTGGCCTCCACGCCGTGGGACTATGTCGGCGGCCTTGTGGCGAGCTCCGTGCTCGAAGCTTGGCAGATTCATAAGGAGGACACTGCGCTCATTAAGGCTGTGGAGGGGTTCGCCAATCTCGCTACGAGCGCCGATGGCTCCGAGATAACCAAGAACGGTAAGCCTGCTCTGCAACCCAGCAATATCGACGACCTCGCTGCCGCGCGCATATATTTCGGCCTCTATGACTACGCTGCCGCGAATGGCGATTCTGCCAATGCGCGCAGGTGGAAGACTGCCGCCACGGTGGTCCGAAACAAACTCAAATATGACCATGAGCGAATCGGGGCGGGGCTGTCCGGTGCGGGAGGATTCTGGCACAAGCTGCGCTATCCCAACCAGATGTGGCTCGACGGCCTCTATATGGGTCCCGCTGTCTATGCAAGGTGGCAGGCAAAGTGGGGCGAGGAGCTTGGCGAGGCCGACAATTCGCAAAGCTGGGCCGACATCGCGTTGCAGTTCAAGATTCTCTTCGCGAAGACCTACGACGAGTCCTCTCGTCTGAATTTTCACGGTTGGAGCGCGACCCCTGATGCCGACGATTCGTTCTGGGCCAAGAAGGACGAGCCGAACAAGGGCTGCAATGCCGAAGTGTGGGCTCGTGCCATGGGGTGGTACACTGGCGCACTGGTCGACGTCCTGGAGCTTATGCCCGCCAGCCACCCCGACCGCGAGGCTCTCGTCTCAATGTTCAAGGAGTCTGCTCAGTCGCTCATTGAGCGGCAGGACAGTGCGACAGGTCTCTGGTTCAATTTGCTGCGGTATGACGGTAGCGTGTGCGCCGATGGCAAGGGCGACCTGATTGACGGCCAGGTGTATAACGTCGGCACAAGGCGAAACTATACTGAGAGTTCTGCCTCGGCCATGTTCGCATATGTGCTCCTTAAAGGGAGTAGGCTCGGGTTTCTTGGCGAGGATGCAGCCGTGGCTGGCAAGCGTGCCTTTGAGGGACTGGTTGAGAACAAGATAACCGACGAGGGCGATGGCAAGATTGGCATAAAGGACATATGCGCTTCGGCAGGCCTCGGCCCCGCCAACGACAAGGGGCGTAGCGGCACTCTCAACTACTACCTCGAAGGCTCTGACACGGGTCTCGTCAAGTCCAACGAGGGGAAGGGCGTTGGCACTTTCATTCTCGCCGCGACGGAATACGAGCGGTTGCGGCGTTAAGATGGCGTGTCCCACTGTAAAAAAACGAGCAGGCCTCTGCCGTGCGTGAATAAACAAAGTGTGAAACAAAACATATAATGTCAGACCTACATAAGGAGCATATTCTGGCGGCCTCGGCCTCACTTTTCGGCGAGACAGTCCAGATGCGACGCTACCTGCACCGCCATCCTGAACTCTCGTTCCACGAGGCGGCCACTTCGGCCTACGTGGCAGAGCGGTTGCGCAAGATCGGCGTGCCGTTCAAGGGGGGCTTCGGCGCATTTGGAGGCGAGGCAGGCCACGGAATCGTCGGCATCATCGAGGGCGGAAAGCCCGGGCGTACCATTGCCTTGCGCGCCGATATGGATGCCCTGCCCATCACCGAGTCAACGGATCACGAGGTGAGGTCGGAGAACGAGGGCGTTATGCACGCGTGCGGGCATGACCTCCACACCGCCAGCCTCCTGACGGTCTGCAAGATTCTGCAAGAGAACCGTGCCGAGTTGCCTGGCCGCTACATTGTGGTGTTCCAACCAGGAGAGGAGAGCTGGCCCGGAGGGGCGAGCCTCATACTGAAGGATGGCGCTCTCAGCGCTTTTGGGTGCGAACCCGAAGCTGTGATAGGCGCCCATGTGCTGGCTGAAATGCCGGTTGGCCACTGCGGGTTCCGCCCCGGGGCCTATATGGCGTCGGGTGACGAGATTCACCTGCATATAAACGGCCGTGGCGGACATGGCGGGATGCCTCATCTCCTGACAGACAATGTTTTGATAGGTTGCGAGACGGTTGTCGCCATGCAGCATCTCGTGGCGCGTGAAGTGCCGGCGACCATCCCCATGGTGCTCTCGTTCGGCAAATTCGAGGCAGACGGGGCTACTAATGTCATACCCGACAAGGTCTACATCTGCGGCACCATGAGGACTATGAACGAGGAGTGGCGCGCCCGTATGAAGGAGCGCGTTACCACAGTGGCTCAATCAATCGCTGCAACGTTCGGGGCTAATACCGAGGTGGAGATTCGCCACGGCTACCCGAGCGTCTGCAACAATCCAGAACTCACGGCTAAGGCCAAACAGCTGGCCTCCGACCTGTTTGGGGCGGAGAATGTGGAGGATATGCCATTGCGGATGACAGCCGAGGACTTCGGCTACTACACCGTCCGCTACCCGTCTGTGTTCTACCGCTTTGGCGTGGACTCGGCAAGCGGGGCGCACACGCCGGGCTTCAACCCCGACGAGGAGGCTCTGCGTACTTCCCCCGCTCTGATGGCTTGGCTGGCAATCAATATGGCTAAAAAATAGTACAGGCATATGCGGAGAGTGACTGGCAAGTGGTTGAGAGACCGCACGATGTTCTGCGTTGCTCTGCTGAGCTTCGGCCTCTGGGGCATGGCGAGCGTCATGATGCGTCCCGCAAGCCACTCTCTGGGCCGGATTTTCGATATGACGGGTGGCGCGACGGGCGATTCTGTCGCCTTCCACTATATGTATATGTCGTTCCTGCTGCTGGCGTTGCCCCTATGCCTGTCCGTGAGGCGCTATGGGTTCAAGACAATGCTGGTCATTGGCCTTACGGTTTTTGCTGCCGGAACTCTGGCCTTCGCCCCCGCAGCCGAGATAGGAAGGTTCAATCCGTTTCTGCTTGGCTTCACTATGATGTCTATTGGCCTGATGACCATCGAGTTGTCAGCCTTCCCCTACGTCCTGACTTGCGGAGTGCGTCGCCGTTCCTTGTCCCGCATCATGACAGCTCAGACTCTCAATGCCGCGGGATGGGTCGGGGGCTACTACCTGGCGAGCAGCAAGCTCATTCACAGTCCTTCGGGGCATGAGATGACGGGCATGTCCGCTCTCGATATCATAGCCGACTCGGTGGCCCAGCGCGAGGCCCTGTGGGCTATCGCCACGCCGTATATGCTTGTGGGGGCTGTGGCCTTCGCCATGGCAATCGCAGTCGGCTCGACGGCGTTCTATGACAGGCCGCAAGACGAGGCCCCGAAAGATGGCGGGTTCGTTAGCATCGCGCGCAAACTCATTCACGACAAGGTGTTTGTGCTCGGCACTCTGTGCCAATTCGCCTATATGATGGCTCAGACGTTGTGCTGGACGGGCATACTGATTTACGGCACGACAGCTCTCATGGACTCTTGCGCCTCGGATCTATCCCGTACCGAGGCTTCGCGTACAGCCGAGTACTTTGTGACAATAGGTGTCATAGCTTTCGGCGTGTTCCGCCTCTTAGGCGCGGTGTTTGCCGCCCTTGGCAAGTTCAAGGCTTCTAAAGTGCTTGTCGTGAGCGCTGCGGCGGCGTTCGCATTGTGCGCGGCGTCGCTGTTCGCTGAGGAGTATGCGGGGCTGGTGTGCATGGTGGGTGTGTCGGCTTGTATGTCGATAATGTACCCGACCATATACTACCTGTCAATGCGCCGTCAGAATATATCTGGCGTTCAGGTCGGTACGACGCTCCACGTCCTGTGCATTTTTGGCGGACTTGCCGCAAGGTCTATAATGCCCGCCAGTGGTGGCGAGGCTCTCGTTGTGGCGATTTCTATGCTGCTCTTCTGCGCCGTGGGTGCCTATGGCTACTGGTGCAAGATTAATAATGTCGGTCTGTAGAGCCGATATCGCCATAGGGTAATTTAGATTATAAGACAACTTAGAAGCTGTTTTGAAATGATTAGATAATCTTGTTAAGCATGATCCGTATA
>JBJEGU010000030.1:0-9817 GCA_051875415.1 Marinilabiliaceae bacterium | reverse complement strand
AGCGAGGGTCTTGGTATTTACATTCGAAATGTTGACCGACTGGCCGGAGACGGTATCGACCTTGAAAATCTCGGGCGGGCAGAACATAGTGGTCCTCACTGAGAGTAAGCTGCCGCCAGCGAGGGCGAGCGACGTATAGTCAGCCACATCGGTCGTAAGCCGCTTGACGGCTTTGGAAGTGAGGTCGAGATGGAATATGGCCTCCTTGCCACAAGTGTCGGCGATGAACCACAGCCCATCGGCCTTGGGCGAGAGGAGGAACTGGGAGACATAGAGTTCGGAGCCCTCGGAGAAGTCGGAGACCTGTCCGGAAGCCAAATCCTTGCAGACAATGCGGTTACGGTCGCTTTCGTAGCCGTCGTGCTCCATACTGAGCCAGAAGAGGCGGTCGTCGGATGCGAAAGCGGGGTTTGTGTCATAGCCAGAGTTGGGGGCTGAGGCATTGACAGTCCGGGCCGAGGCAAGATCGTAGACATAGATGTCGGAATTGGTAGAAAGCGCGGCCTCCTTGCCCGTAAGTTTCTTGGACGTGTAGGCAATCTTAGTCGCACTGGGCGACCAGGCCAGCTGCTCAATTCCGCCATGAGGGCGAAGGGGGCTATGGAAACGCTCGCCCTCCATTATGTCGACCTCGCCCGAGAGGGCGTCGCCATCCAACTCGGCGACGAATATGTGGCTATAGGAGCCATCGGCCCACTGATTCCAATGACGGTACATGAGGTCCGTCTCAATGCGCGCATTGGCTTTCGGGAGATCGGGATAGAGATCGTGGATGTCCTTATCTACCTTGACCTCCATGACAAGAGCGACGTGCCTGCCATCGGGAGCGAAGAGGAAAGCGTCGATCCCTTTGTCGGCACTGGCACCTTGCGAAACGACCTGCTTTGCGCCAGTACCATCGGACTGGGCTATGAAGAGCCTGGAGACTCCGGACTCATCGTTGCGGAGGAAAGCGATGCGCCCATCGGGGAGGACGGCCACGTCGGAAGAGGACTTGCCGCCCCCGTCTGTCACACGGACGGGTGTCCCCCCCTCGGTCGGGACGGCATAAAGTTCGGACGTCAGCCGGTCCTCCTTTATGTCGGCGTAGGAAATGGAGAAAAAAGCCTTAGAGCCATCGGGCGACACGGCGGGAGCGCCAACCGAGCCAAAACTCCAGAGAATCTCAGGAGTCAACCTACCGCCGGAGACATCGACATCGGGCTCGACAAAAGGCTCACCGACTTTGGACGAAGAGGAAGAACAGGAAGACAATATCGTAGCCATCAGAAGCATCGGCAGAAACGGCCGACAACAATTAAACATCGCCTTGATAAATGATTATGAGCAAAAGAGAATAAGGCCACGAGGCCATTTATAAAAAGGGAGGAGGTCAGTTCAAAACCTCAGCCGACGAGAATGTGTGTTTGACGATTAAAGATTAAGAAGCCCCGCCATGAGCCAAAGAGGAGCGACCATCTGGCTGCATGGCAGGGCTATGACAGTTATTGCCTACTTGACGTCAGAAATCTTGTCGGCAAGGTCGGCATACTTCTGAAGGAGATCGTTGTTAATCTGGGCGTAGGCGGCCTTGACCGCCTTGGCGTAGGCGGACTTGACCGCGAGTTTCTGCTCGGGTGTAGCCTTGCGGTCAGCGAACTTGGGAGCGGAGACAGCAGGAGTGTTGGCCTTAGCGATGAACTCGGCCTTGTAGGCAGCCACCTCGGCGATCAGGTCGTTGAACTTGGCGACATCCACACCCTCGACGAGGACCTTGACAGAGATAAGCGAATTGAGGTCATTGCAAAGGAAGCTGACGTCCTTTTTGAGATTACGTAAATTAGACATGGTTGCAAACTGTTTTGAAGTTGTCAGTATTAGAAAGAGAACTGGACTCGCGAGCAGAGGGCATCGACATCGGCGCCATCCTTTATGGCCGCATGGACGTAGTTGAGCCTCGCGCGCAGATATTTGTTGAAGTGATAGTTCACTCCGAGAGTAACATTATTCACAGAGCCGAACTGGTCGAGATCTGTGCGGTCGAAGCGCGCGAGCACCTCGAAAGCACGGCCGCGCGGGTGGGAGGCGAGTCCCGTCTTCTTATTGTAGCCCTGATTCTCGCCCGTGACGCGCCAAGTGGCCTGCACATAAAAGCCGTAGGCACCGTCGTAGTTATCCTGCGGCGTAGCCACCGTCACGTCGTTGCCGTCGGCATCCTTTGTGGTCGAGTAGACCTCGTTCGGGGTATTTACCCACGCCTTGAGGAAACGCGCCTCGGCATAGAAACGCCTCACGATGCCAAGCGCGGCGACCTCGAGACGGCCATAGTTATAGGCCTCAATATCATCAGTCTTGACAAGCGGGAACGAAGTGAACATAAGTGGCATAGAAGCCGTGAATTTCACCTTATCGGCGGGATGGGTGAGGATTCCGGATGCCGTGAAGTGGAGAACCTCAGAACTTGTCAATATTGGACGCAGGAGGGCATAGGCATCGAACGAATAGCCTTGGTTTGTCTTCTTGCCATCGTCGACATTGCCATCGGAGAAGAATCCGAGCCCCCAGTTGAAGCTGTCGGAGAAAGACTGGTAGGCCGCACCCAACTTGCGGAGGGGAGTGAAGGCCGCATCGGAGGGGGCGGTGTCGACAAACTTGTAGCCGAGGCCTGCCCTCTTGTAGCCGAACGGGAAGAAGAAGTTGCCAAGCTGAACCTCGCTGCCTGCGCTTTTGAACGTCCGCTTGATATACACGTCGCGGAAAGCGATGGCCTTGCCTGAGTAGCTGACCTCGAGTTTGGCCTGCCAAACGGTATCGAAATCGGCGATTACACCGAGGCGGCAATCGTTGATGGAGACACCGTTGCGATTGGCCTTATCGTCGTCAGCACCGAGGAAAGTGCCGAGATCCATATTCACGCGGCCGTTGAACTTGAGCTTGAAATCGACATCGTCAATCTTGCCGTTGACCTGCGCGGTCGAGACTGAGCCTTGGGACAGAAGAGCCACGAGCAAAGCAGCGGCCGAGAAGAGTTGCTTATTCACGTTCGATTGCTTTGCTAATTATTGGGCCAGATGATATTATCGTTATCGTCGTATTCGGGGCCGAGCTGGATGGTGTCGAGCTTGCCATCGCGGAAATAGAGATTGACGCCAACCTCGGGCAGTTCGAACTCGGACAGTTCAAGAGCCTCAGCCATCTCCTCGGGAGTAAGATCCTCGCCGTCAATATCCTCCTGCACATCGCACTCCTCGAAAGGGCCGTAGTCGGCCTCGCTTGCGGCCTTACGGACGGACTGGAGGGAGTCGCCGAGCTTAATGTTGTCGCCGAGCGTGAACTGGCAGCCTTCCTCCGTCATGATGTCGACGAGTTTGAAGTTCTCAACCTTGTCGAAAGAGAGGGAGAGCCCGAGGCTGTCGTAAACGAGTTCCGTGGAGACGTCGTCTGGGTCGTCGCCGAGGCTGGTGGTCTCTTCCGAATCGGGCTTGCCGAGGATCGCCTTGACCTCCTTGACGCTCATGCCAAAGCGGACGCTGCCGAAACCGACAGTCGGGATTAGCTTCATGTTCTTCATAATAAACTTACGGGTGTTAGAGTAAAGGATAACAAACTTAACAAATTTCCCCTTAAAGAAATCAATACGATTGTGAAATTATTACCTTTACCGAATAAGGCAGACATACGGAAGCCAAGCGCGCGAACGACTTTACAAAAGGGCGGCGCAGGCACGGAAATTAAGGAGAAAGAGAAATGTCGAAGGGGTACAAGTATTTCAACAGGGACATAAGTTGGCTATCGTACAACAGGCTTGTGCTGGAGTCGGCCGAGGCGGAGGACATCAGCGTGGGCGAGGCACTCAACTTCATATCGTTCCACTCATCGAACCTTGACGAGTTTTACAGCGTCAGGATGGCCGAATACCGCAAGGCGGCGTATGGCGAGAGCCATGTCGACGAGGTGTCGAACCCCGCGGCCATCATCCAGAAGATAAACCAGATAGTCTCGAGCCAGATGCGCGAGGCGGCGGACATCGTATCGACGACTTTGGCGGACCGCCTGTTGGCGCAAGGCATCAGGCTCCACTTTGAGAATCAGCCGACCGACGCGCGCCAGGTTGACTTCATGCACAACTACTTCGAGCGCGAAGTGATACCGAACATCCAGCCCGTGCTCCTGGGCAAGGGAACCCTGGTCTTCCTGCGCGACAACCAGCCGTATTTTGCCGTGCGCATATACGCTAAATCGCGGCGCGGGCGCAGCGCGTCGGCCCAACCGCGAGCGGACTACTCAGTGGTGAAACTGCCCATCATAAACCTGCCGCGCTTCGTCACGTTGCCCGACATTGACGACGGGATGCGCCACGTCGTCTTCCTGGACGACATAATCCGCGCCAACATAGACGAGCTTTACCCCGGCTACACGGTTGACGGCGCATGGAGCATAAAAGTGTGCCGCGACGCCAACCTGCAGATAGACGAAGACGAGGCGCCCGACATGGCGGAGGCCATACGCGACAATCTGATACTCAGAAAGACAGGCGCGCCGGCGGGCTTCTACCACGACAGTGAAATGCCTCACGACGTGCTGGCCTGCCTAAAAAAGAACTACGCCTTTGCCGAGAGCGAAATGGTAAGCTGCGGCCGCTACCTCAACCTGCAAGACGTGTCGCAAATACCCGCCGAGAAAGGCGTATGCTCCGTTGGCGGGACGCAAATAATTCCGCACAAGCTACAGATTTGCGCATCGCTCCTTGACGCCATAAAGGAGAGCAGCGTACTGCTCCACTACCCTTACGAGCCATTTGACTACGTAATCCGCCTGCTGAACGAGGCGGCGCGCGACCCCAAAGTGTCCGAAATAAAGATTACGCAGTACAGGGTCGCGACGAACTCAGCCGTTGTCGACTCACTCATAGCCGCCGCCAATGCGGGCAAACGCGTGACTGTATTCGTAGAGCTCAAGGCACGATTTGACGAACGGAACAACCTTGAGATGTCGGACAAGATGAAGGCTGCCGGGATAAAGATAATATACAGTCTGCCGGGGCTTAAAGTCCACGCGAAGGTCGCCCTCATAACCCGCGGCGACGGAGGCGTGGAGTCGGTGGCCTACGTATCGACAGGCAACTTCAACGAGAAGACCGCCCGCCAGTATACGGACCACGGGCTGTTCACCGCGCGGAAAGAGGTCATAAACGACATCAGCGAAGTTTTCAAATTTCTTGAAAAGCGCGACCACGAGCGTCAAATGGGCGACACGAGCCGAACCGCGGCATCGCCAAGCCTGAAGAAACTCCTCGTCTCGCAATTCAACATGACCGAATCGCTGCACAACATGATAATGCGCGAGAAAGAGATTGCCGAGAGTGGCGGGCAAGGCTACATAGCCATGAAGATGAACGGGTTGCAATATCACCCGTTTATTGACGACCTATATGACGCGAGTTCGGCGGGCGTGAAGATAGACCTGATTGTGCGCGGGATATGCTGCCTTGTGCCAGAGCAGCCATACAGTAAGAACATCAGGCTCACGCGGCTTGTGGACACGTATCTGGAACACGGGCGCATTTGGATATTCGGACCTGAGGGAGAGAGAGGCGCGTACATAACCTCTTCCGACCTTCAGAACAGGAACGTCAAACGCAGAATCGAGGTCGCCGTGCCCATTGAGACACCCGCCCTTCGCAAAGAGATATGCGACCTGCTGGCACTGCAGATAGCCGACAACAGCAAAGCCCACCTGATAGACAAGAACTTGAACAACGAAACGGTGAGGAGGAAACCCGGCGAACCGCAGATAAGGGCCCAGCGGGACATCTATGAACTTATAAAATCGTGGCAATAGAGCATATAGCTTACCCACATAAAGCCAAGCGAAACCGCGCCCCGAGCCTTTACTGACAGGCTTGGGGCTTTTTGTTGATAAGCTGAGGAAAGGAGTATAAGGCGGAGAATCAGACACTCCCCAATTGAGCCAAGCGAAGCCCCATAAAGCCTTAAACACAGCGGCATTGGCGGCTCCGCGTCGCCCAATTGGCAAAAAAGCACATTCGGGAGCATGCGGCAAAGGGCAAAAAGGCGCACCGCAATTGTTCATAGATTGTCGAAAAGAAATTCCGAAAGCAGCGAACTGCGTAGAACATAGCGCATTGTGCATAGATGGCTGCGACGGTAAAATAAGAGACTGATTGCCTGCGGTAGTTTGCGCATTTTATCCAAGCATTTCATTTAGCTAAATTCGCAGTAGATGAAAGCGAAGAGACTCATCATCTCGTGATACACTTTCCAAATTTCCCTCAAACAACTACACCATGATACAGACAGTCGTCAAGCGCGATGGCCGAATTGTCGGCTTCAACAAAGAGAAGATATGCGCAGCCGTACGCCGCGCCATGCTCCAGACGGAGAAGGGCGAAGACGAGGCACTCATTTGCAAAATCGCAGACAGGATAGAAGTCAGCGGCAAAGAGAAAATGACGGTCGAAGAGATCCAGAACTGCGTAGAGTTTGAGCTTATGCGCAGCCCCCGCAAAGAGGTGGCGCAGCGATACATAGCCTACAGGAACAGCCGCGACGTGGCTCGTAAGGCCAAGACGCGCGACATATTCCTTGAAATAATCGAGGCCAAGAATAACGACGTGACCCGCGAGAACGCCAACATGAACGCTGACACGCCGGCGGGCATGATGATGAAATTCGCCTCGGAGAGTACCAAGCCTTTCGTGGACGACTTCCTCCTCTCGGAAGAGGCTCGCACGGCGGTGGCTCACGGCTACATACACATCCACGACAAGGACTATTACCCCACCAAGAGCCTCACCTGCGTCCAGCACCCGCTCGACAAAATTCTGAAGCATGGCTTCTCGGCCGGACACGGTGAGAGCCGCCCTGCGAAGCGAATAGAGACCGCCAGCATATTGGGCTGCATCTCGATGGAGACGGCTCAGAACGAGATGCACGGCGGCCAGGCCATACCCGCATTCGACTTCTATCTGGCCCCTTTTGTAAGAAAGAGCTACATTGAGGAGGTGAAGATAATGGAGGACGTGAACGGGGAGGACTACAAAGACCTGTATGACTCGGAGATAGCCGACTACACGTATCAGGACTTGAACGGCATGACGGGCAAGAGCCGCATAAAGCAGCACGCCATAAACCGCACCGTCGGCCGCGTGCATCAGGCCATGGAGGCGTTCATCCACAACATGAACACAATCCACAGCCGCGGCGGCAACCAGGTCGTCTTCAGCTCAATAAACTACGGCACGGACACCTCGGCTGAGGGACGATGCATCATAAGGGAAATTCTGAAGACGACATATCAGGGGGTCGGAAACGGATCTACGGCCATATTCCCAATCCAGATATGGAAGAAGAAGCGCGGCGTGTCCTACCTGCCGGAAGACAGGAACTACGACTTGTACGAACTGGCATGTAAAGTGTCGGCCCGGCGGTTCTTCCCCAACTTCTTGAACCTCGACGCCACGTTCAACCAGAACGAGAAGTGGCGCGCCGACGACCCGGAGAGGTACAAATGGGAAATTGCCACGATGGGATGCCGCACGCGTGTTTTCGAGAACAGGTTCGGCGAAAAAACATCGATAGGTCGCGGGAACCTGTCGTTCACGACGATAAACATAGTGAGGATAGCCATCGAGTGCATGGGCTATGTCGACCAGAATGAGCGCATAGAGCACTTTTTCAAGCGTTTGGACGAGATAATGGACATCACGGCGCGTCAGCTCGACGACAGGTTCAACTTCCAGAAGACGGCCCGCGCGAAACAGTTCCCGCTCTTGATGTCCGCCCTGTGGAACAGCTGCGAGAAGCTCAAACCTGAGGACACGATAGAGCCCGTCTTGAATCAGGGCACGCTCGGAATAGGGTTCATAGGGTTGGCAGAGTGCCTCGTAGCTCTGACGGGCCACCATCATGGCGAGAGCGAAGAGTCGCAGCAGCTGGGAATATCGATAATAAGCCACATGCGCGACAGGGCTAACGAATACAGTGAAAAGTACAAGCACAACTACAGCATATTGGCGACTCCGGCGGAGGGCCTCTCCGGCAAGTTCACGGCCATGGACAAGAAGAGCTTTGGCGCATTGCCAGGCATAACGGACCGCGAGTACTACACAAACTCGAACCATGTGCCGGTCTACTACAAGTGCAGCGCAGCCCACAAGGCCAGGATAGAGGCCCCGTACCATGAGTTGACGCGCGGCGGACACATATTCTACATCGAGATTGACGGCGACGCCACTCACAACCCATCGGCAGTGATGCACTTCGTGGACCTGATGGACAAGTACAATATGGGCTACGGCTCCGTCAACCACAACCGCAACAGGTGTATGGACTGCGGCTATGAGGACGCGTCGGACAACATAGAGAAATGCCCTCACTGCGGCGGGACTCACATTGACCGCCTGCAGCGCATAACAGGCTACCTCGTAGGCACGACGGACCGTTGGAACAAGGCTAAGCTGGCCGAACTCAACGACCGCGTGACGCACGATTAGGCATCGCCCACAGCGAGAACAGAAGCCCCCGCGACGTTATCACGTTGCGGGGCTTTTTGTTGACTACTGGTTAGCGGTGCTTACCCACGGTGGCGCAAGTCGGCATCTGCACATAAAGGAAAGCGGCCTCGGCAAAAATTCGCCGAGGCCGCAATTGCCTATTACGAGGAAGTCTCTTTAGCTGACAGCCTTCTTGCGGTCGCAATACCGCTCGCACTGGAGGCAGATGTCATAGCCGAGGAGCGCGCCGAGGATAAAATCCTCCTCGGGAGTCAGATCGTAAAGCGGCCGCGAGACGAAACGGCTCACCGCCTTGATACACTGCGGCCGCCCGAAATAGATGTTGACGTTGGAGTCGCCCGCCTCCTGAACAATGTAGTCAATGCCCAAGCGGGAGAGTCGATCCACGGCAGAGGGAGCAAGCTCCTTTCGGAGGGTGAAGAGCACAAGATTGCGCACACCTTTTTGATACTCATAGATATGGTTGCTAAGAACCATATAAGCCGCACTCTCGTTTGCCATAGGAACAACGTCATTTAAAGTGATGTTCTTTTCGAAATCGGAATAACCATGCTACAAGCCAAGCGATGCCACCCATGCGTCGATGCGGGCATCGGTCTTGTCGCTCTCATTGACCTCGTCTATCGCAAGGCCGACGAACTGGCCATCGGCGGCCGAGGCCGAGCTGTCGAAAGTGTAGCCGTCGGTCGACACCTTTCCGAGCAGGGTGGCGCCAGCCTCGGCGGCAGCCTTTGCGATGATGGACATGGCATCGCAGAAAGTATCGGAGTAGGACGACGAATCGCCACAACCAAAGACAGCCACCTTCTTGCCCGCGAGATTGGAAGACTTGAGCAGCTCTACGCCGTCGTACCAGTCATCCTGAAGTTCACCGCAACCCCACGTGGAGGAGCCGAGGACGAGGACATCGTTAGCTGCGATCACATCCGCATTGAAATCGGAAACAGGTATGGCTGTCGTGCCAAGCTTGGAAGCAATGCGCCCTGCGACATCCTCAGTGACTCCTGTCGTTGAGCCGAAAACTACAATTACTTTGCTCATAATTTGTTCAGTTTGCGGACGGCCCGATATGCCAATCGCGTAGCGCCGCCCTGTTGTTTTATTTTTACCAAGACAAAATTAGGTAGTTGAAAAACACTCCACAATAGAACAAAGTAGGTATTTTTTGTGGAGCTTGGCAATGCGGACAAAATGAGCCATATATTTGAAAATCAACGCATAACCAGAACCGCTATTAATACTTAGTTTTAAGAAGCTGTTTTGAAATGATTAGATAATCTTGTTAAGCATGATCCGTATAAA
>JBJEGU010000029.1:0-58111 GCA_051875415.1 Marinilabiliaceae bacterium | reverse complement strand
TTATACGGATCATGCTTAACAAGATTATCTAATCATTTCAAAACAGCTTCTTAATGCAGCATTGGAGAAATAGAACGACCAAGAGCGAACAGAGGCGGCGGTGAGAGCACCATAGTCTACGACAACAAGAGCGGCAATATCAAAAACAGTGGCAAAGCCGCCCCACGGAATCACACAAGCAGCCGATAGCTGTTGCCGGGCAGTGACTTGACGAGGCCGGCGAACTCAAGGCTGAGCAGGGCCACGTTGACCTTGGCGATAGGGATGCGCGTACGCTGACCGATGACGCTGGCCGTCAGCCCATCCTCATGGCGCAGGGCGGCGACGATAGCCTCCTCCTCTGGGGTCTGCGGCTCTTTGAAAAGGCTGGGCGTGGAGTCCGTAATCTGCTTCTGGCTCGCCGAGGAGACATCCCACCCAAGGGCATAGTCGATGTCGTCGGCATTCTCGACGAGCGCGGCCATATTCCGCTTTATGAGGTTGTTGCACCCGAGGCTCTGCTCACGGCCGGGGAAACCCGGCACGGCGAGGACCTGTCGGTTGTAGTCGAAAGCATAGCGCGTGGTGATGAGGCTGCCGCCCTTCGCGCCCGTCTCCACCACAAGGGTCGCATCGGACAGGCCGGCTATGATGCGGTTGCGAGAGACGAAGTTATACGCCTCGGGCTGAGTGCCGAAAGGGAACTCGGAGACGAGCCCGCCACTGCGCACCAACTGCGCCGCCGCATCGCGATGCTGAGCAGGATATATTATGTCAAGGCCATGCGCCACGACGGCCACAGTTGGCCGGCCAATCTTCAATGCCGCGCGATGGGCCGTGATATCGACCCCGAAAGCGAGCCCCGAGACGATGACAATGTCCGGATGGCGGGCGCACAAGTCGGCGACCGCCCTCTCGCAAAGGATGCGCCCCTCGTCGGAAGGGCGGCGCGTGCCGACAACGGCAAGAACCTTAGCGGTCTCGAAATCGACATCCCCCTTGCAGAAGAGGGTGGCCGGCGCATCGGCGCACGACACGAGACGCCTGGGGTAGGCGTCGTCAGTGTAGGCGAGCATCCGCACCCCGTAGCGCTCGGCCTGAGCCACCTGAGCGTCGGCAAAGGCGAGAGCCCCGGCCTTGTCGCGGCTCACGGCCTTGAACAGCGACGCGAACGACTGCGGGAAGTCGGACTCGGGCGCGAAGAAGACATCTTTGGCAGAGCCGAAGTAATCGACCATCTGCCGCAGCTTCTGGGGTCCGACACCGCCTACGCGGGCAAGGGCAAGGACATATGGGAAGTCGGGGGACATCGGGTGGATAGAGTTGGATAAGAGAATGTATGGATTTCGCAGAGCCAGCCCATACACTCAATGCGGCGATAGTCAACGCCTAAGAGAGCGACAAAGATACAAACAAAAGGGTTAAATAGTAGAAAAGGGTTAACTTTGCAGATATGTTCACAAAAGTGAAAAACACACTATTCGCCATGTCGGCGGCAACGATTGCATTGGCGGGCGGCTCAGGATGCAGCGGCGGACACCAAGAGCCGGTGGAGTCGGCAGACACCATCCCAGCCCCCGAGCTGCTCTACGGAATCAACGCCGACTCATTCGCGGTTGAGAAACAGACCGTCAGGAACGGCCAGATGATCGCCGGCCTGCTGACCGAGGCCGGACTGCCCTACGCCACGGCCATCGCCACATACGACAAGGCCAAAGGCGCATACGACTTCCGCCAGATGAAAGCCGGGCACACGTACTGCCTCTTCAACACCATCGACTCCTCAGGACTCGGGACTCTGCGCCACTTCGTATATGAAATATCAGCCACGAGCTACGTCCGCTGCTCTTTCGATGGCGACTCCGTCAGCGTCTCCCGCGAGGACAAGAGCGTCACCACGCGCCGCCGCACAGCCCAAGCCACCATCAGCACGAGCCTCTGGAACGCCATGGCGGACCAGTCCATGCCGCCACAGGTGGCCCTCGACCTGTCCGACGTCTTCGCCTGGACGGTCGACTTCTTCGGTCTGGAGAAAGGCGACAGGTTCGGCATAATGTATGACGAGCTGCTCGTGGGCGACAAGGTCATCGGCACCGGCGCCATAACGGCCGCAGTATACGTGTCGAGCAACGGCAAGAGGAGCTACGCCTTCCGCCACGTGGTGGACAGCGTGGCGGGATACTACGACCTGCAAGGCAACAGCCTGAGGCGCGCATTCCTCAAAGCGCCGCTCCACTTCAGCCGGATTTCCAGCCGCTTCAGCAATGGCAGGCTCCACCCCGTGCTCAAAATCCGCCGCCCACACCACGGCGTGGACTACGCCGCCCCGAAGGGGACTCCCGTAGTGGCCCTGGGCGACGGCAAGGTGATAGCCAAAGGATATGACGGCAAAGGCGGCGGCAACTACATCAAAATCCGCCACAACAGCATCTACACCACCGTCTACATGCACCTCAACAACTTCGCCAAAGGCATAGGCTCAGGCTCCACGGTGCGGCAAGGCGACGTCATAGGCTACGTCGGGTCCACAGGCCTCGCGACGGGCCCGCACCTCGACTTCCGAATGTACCGCGACGGCAAACCCGTCGACCCACTCAGGGTCGAGATGCCACCCGCCGAACCTATCGACAACGACGAGATTATAGAGTTCATGGACGAGAGCGACCGCCTGAGGCTGAGCCTCGACTCGCTGATGGCCTCGCGCTGACGCGGCATAAAGCAATACCACAAAAAGAAATCGGCCACTAAGAGCCACAAAGAGAAAAGACAGAAAAAAATGGAAAGCATAGAGAGCCTCGGCGAATTCGGCCTCATAGAGAGGATCACCAAGACCATCGAGATAAAGCAGCCCACGACCAAGAAAGGCATAGGCGACGACTGCGCCGTCCTCGACACCACCAGCGGATGCGTGAAAGTGGTCACGACCGACCTCCTCCTTGAGGGCATCCACTTCGACCTGACGTATTGCCCGCTGAAGCACCTGGGCTACAAGGCCGTGGCCGTCAACCTGAGCGACGTGTGCGCCATGAACGCCCGCCCTCAGCAGATAACAGTGTCGATAGGCGTGTCGGGCAAATTCACGCTCAAGGCCATTGACGACCTCTACGACGGCATCCGCGCCGCGTGCGACCGCTACGGAGTGGACCTCGTGGGCGGCGACACCACGTCGTCGCTCACCGGACTGACAATTTCCATAACGGCCATAGGCGAGCAGCGCACCGGACACCTCGCCTACCGCAACGGGGCGAGGGAGAACGACATTGTGTGCGTGTCGGGCAACCTCGGAGCGGCATATATGGGGCTCCAGCTCCTTGAGCGCGAGAAGAAGGTTCTCAAGGGCGACACCACGAGCCAGCCGGCCCTGAAAGGCTATGAATACATCCTCGAACGGCAGCTGAAACCCGAGCCGCGGACCGACATCGTGGACTTCCTCGAGAAGATTGGCGTGGTCCCGACCTCCATGATGGACGTGAGCGACGGACTGAGCAGCGAGATGATGCACTTATGCACCCAGAGCGACAAGGGATGCCGGATATACGAGGAGAAAATCCCCATCCACGAGCAGACGCGCAAGATGGGCGAGGAGCTGGGCATCAACCCCGTCGTCGCCGCACTCAACGGCGGCGAGGACTACGAGCTGCTCTTCACCATAAAGCAGGAGGACTACCAGAAATTCCAAAGCACGCCCGGCCCGGAGATATACGCCATAGGCTACATATGCGACAAGGACAAGGGCCGCCGCCTGATGACCACGGGCGGCGACGAGGCCGAGCTCAAGGCCCAGGGGTGGCGTTTTTTTGAAAAATAAGAGGGAGGAGACATCATGATAGAGTTCATCAGAGGCGAAGTGGCCGAGCTGACGCCGACATACGCCGTGATAGACTGCGGCGGCGTGGGCTACCTGGCCAGCATTTCGCTGAACACGTACAGCGCGCTTGAGGGCAAGAAGACGGCCAAGCTCTTCATCCACGAGGCCATCCGCGAAGACGCCTACCAGCTCTACGGATTCGACAGCGCATCCGAGCGCGAGGTGTTCCGCCTGCTGACGTCGGTGAGCGGAGTGGGAGCCGCCACGGCGAGGGTGATGGTGTCGGCCATGAGCGCCGCCGAGCTGAAGAACGTCATAATGAGCGAAAACGTCAAGGCGCTGAAGGGCATAAAGGGCATCGGGCTGAAGACCGCCGAGCGCATAGTTGTTGAGCTTAAGGACAAGATAGGCAAGGCGGAGATTGAGGACGAGGGCGGCACTCTGCCCATAGCCCCGAGCGCGGCGCAGGCCGTGAAAGAGGAGGCGCTGCAGGCCCTGGAAGTCCTCGGGTATAATAAAGCCCAGGCTGCCAAAGCCGTCGACAAGATATTGGCGGAGTCTCCCGACCTGAAAGTGGAGGGCGTGGTCAAAGCCGCCTTCAAGATGCTGTAAGCCAACCTAAGAGAGGCATAAGCGTGAAAAACAGACTAAAGAGCATAACCCTCGTGGCCGCGGGCGTCCTGGGCATGGCCGGAGCCGCCAGCCCGCTGCTGCGTCCCGCCATAAACCGCGCCCTGCTCGCCGAGGCGCAAGCCGAGGCCGCCCCACCCGACAGCCTCGCCACGCCCTACCGGATGACCGACCCGGGCGACACCCCGCAAGACGGCCACGCCCCAGAGAGCGGCACGGGCAGCCCCATAGACCTCCGCAAACCCGAGAACGCGGAATACAGCGCGGAGTACGACCCGGCGAGCGGCAGCGTGACCATATACCGCCGCATCGGCGGGATGAACGTCAGGATGCCCTACTCCATGACGCTCGAAGACTATCAGAACGACGCCGTCCGACGCTCAATGATGAACTACTGGCTCGGCAAGCAACGGCAGGCGGGCAACGCCGACAGGGGCGGCACGGCCAAGGGCGGTGAGCAGAGGGAGAACAGCCTGCTCAACAGCAAGTGGAAGATCAACAGCGACCTCTTCGAGAGCGTCTTCGGCAGCAACAACATCTCGATGCGCCTGCAAGGCCAAGCGCAGGTGAGCATCGGAGTGCAATATAACAAGATAGACAACCCCACCCTCCAGGAGAGGATGCGAGCCACCACGAGCTTCGACTTCGACCAGAGCGTCCAGATAAACCTCAACTCGCAAATAGGCGAGAAGCTCAAGCTCGGCATCAACTACAACACCCAGGCCACCTTCGCCTTCGAGAACGAAGTGAAGATGGAGTACAACGGCGACGAGGACGACATAATCCAGGACATCCAGGCCGGCAACATCAACTGGGTGCTGCCCGGGACCCTCATCCAGGGCAGCCAGAGCCTCTTCGGCTTCAAGATGGACATGAAGTTCGGCAGGCTCTCCGTCTCGTCCGTCTTCTCGCAGAAGAAGGGCGAGAGCAACACCCTCACCGTGCAGAACGGGGCCACGGCGCAGGAGTTCGAGATCGACGTGACGCAATACGAGAAGAACAAGCACTTCTTCCTCTCGCACCGCTTCAAGGAGATGTACGACAAGGCCCTGACGAAGCTCCCGACAATAAACTCCGGCATCACGATTAGCAAAATCGAGGTCTGGGTGACCAACAAGAGCGGCAACTACACCGACGCGCGCAACATCGTGGCCCTGACCGACCTCGGCGAGACGGGCGATAACATCGAGAACAAGACCGCATGGAGCGGCGGCAACGCCATGCCGAGCAACGACGCCAACAACGAGTACTCCGCCATGACGGGAGCCTACTCCGCAGCCCGCGACCCGAACAGCACAAGCTCCACGATGGGCGGAATAGGCGGGATGAAGGTGGGCCGCGACTACGAGAAGGTGGAGAACGCGCGGCTGCTCAGCTCGTCGGAATACACGCTGAACGAGCATCTGGGCTACATCTCGCTGAACACGGCACTGAACAACAACGAGGTCCTGGCCGTCGCCTACCAATACACCTACCGCGGGCAGACCTACACCGTGGGCGAGCTGTCGTCGGGTGGAGTGAGCGCGCCGCAGTGCCTCTACCTCAAGATGCTGAAGGGCACGACATTCACGCCACAGTACAAGAGCTGGGACCTCATGATGAAAAACGTCTACTCGATAGGCGGCTATGACCTCAAGAGCGACGGCTTCGAGGTCGAGGTGGTCTACCTCAACGACTCCACGAGCAGCTACATCAACTACTTCAACGAGGGCGAGAAGCCCGCCCGCGGCGGCCTGAACGGCCAGACCTACCTCCAGATTCTCAACCTCGACCGGCTGAACAGCTACAACCAGGTCTCCTCCGATGGCAAATACGACTTCGTGGACGGCGTGACAGTCAACACGAAGCGAGGCCTCATCATATTCCCCGAGCGAGAGCCTTTCGGCGACTACCTGGCCGAGAAGCTGAAGAGCCAGCCGTCGCTCGCCGAGAAATACGCATTCACGGCCCTCTACGACAGCACGCAGGTCTACGCCAAGCAGCAGACCCGCAAGAACAAGTTCAAGATTAAGGGCAAGTACGAGAGCCAGAACTCGAGCGACATTTCGCTCGGGGCCTACAACATCGCGCAAGGCTCGGTCATAGTGACGGCGGGCGGGCGCACGCTGACTGAGAACGTCGACTACACGGTGGACTACTCGCTGGGCCGCGTCAGGATTTTGAACCAGAGCATAATGAGTTCCGGCTCGGCCATAAACATTTCTTACGAGAACGAGGCCACCATATCCACCCAGACGCAGACGATGGTGGGCACGCACCTCAACTACGAGATCAGCAAGGACTTCAACGTCGGCGGCACGCTCATCCACATGAAGGAGCGACCTCTCACCAACAAGGTGGGCTACGGCGAGGAGAGCATAAGCAACACCATGCTCGGCTTCAACGTCGACTACACCCACGAGCTGCCATTCCTCACCAACGCCCTCGACGCCCTCCCCCTCGTCTCGACCAAGACGCCAAGCTCCATCAGCTTCGAGGGCGAGGTGGCCAAGCTCATCGCCGGACACGCCAACTCCATCAACGCCGCCTACATCGACGACTTCGAGGGCTCGAGCGTCAAGTACGACATCAAGAACTGGAGCGGATGGCACCTCGCTAGCCGCCCGCAAGAGAGCGGCGCCCTGACGCCCGACAAGCACGAGACGAACAACCTCTCGGCCGGATTCGACAGGGCCAGGCTCGCCTGGTACAGCGTCGACCCACTCTTCCTCCGCAAGATGAGCAACACGCCGCGCCACATCCGCAACGACGTGGAGCAGCGGAGCAACCACTACGTCCGCGAGGTTTACGAGAGCGAGCTCTACCCCAACCGCGAGGCCGCATATGGCGAGAGCACCAACATAACGATGCTCAACCTCGCCTACTACCCCAATGAGCGCGGCCCCTACAACTTCAGCACCGACATCGACCACGACGGCCACCTCGAGACGCCCGAGACCAACTGGGGCGGCATCCAGCGCAAACTGGAGACAACCGACTTCGAGAACGCAAACATCGAGTACATAGAGTTCTGGATGATGGACCCCTTCATCTACGACCAGGGCGAGAACCGCGGCGGCGACCTCTACTTCAACATCGGCTCGGTGAGTGAGGACGTGCTGCCCGACTCGCGCAAATCGTACGAGAACGGGCTGCCCGTGCCGGGCGAGGAGTTCGACTGCGACAGCACCGTGTGGGGCTACATCCCGCGGAGCAACAGCCTCGTGAAGGGCTTCAACACCGACCCCGCCAGCATGCGAGCGCAGGACGTGGGCCTCAACGGAATGAGCTCGGAGAAAGAGCGGTATTTCTACAACCGCGCCGACTACCCTTTCATGGACATGATAAGGGAGAAGTACGTCAACGGCGAACTGAGCCAGGAGGCGTATGACGCCATCGTGGCCGACCCCGCATCCGACGACTACCACTACTACCGCGGCTCCGACTACGACCGCGACCAGGTGTCCATACTCGACAGGTATAAGAAGTTCAACAACCCCGAGGGCAACTCATGCCCCGGCGAATACTCGCCCGAGAGCTATACGACGGCCGCCACCTCGCAGCCCGACAACGAGGACCTCAACGACGACTACACGCTCAACGAGAACGAGAGCTACTACCAGTACCACATCTCGCTGCGCCCGCAGGAGATGCAGGTGGGCCGCAACTACATTGCCGACGAGATGGAGACCAGCGCCAAACTGGCCAACGGCAGAACCGAGACCATAAAGTGGTACCAGTTCAAGATTCCCATCTCGCAGCCCGACAAGGTGGTGGGCGACATGGCGGACATGACCTCCATGCAGTTCATCCGCCTCTTCATGACGGGCTTCTCCGACACGTGCATCGTCCGCCTCGCCACTCTTGAGCTCGTCAAGGGCGAGTGGCGCAAATACACCGAGAGCCTCACTGAGGAGGGCGGCCAGGCCTCGGCATCGACGGCCATGAGCACCACGACTGTCAACATCGAGGAGAACGACCGCCGCAGCCCCGTCAGCTACGTCCTGCCCCCGGGCGTCGACCGTGTGGTGGACCCGTCGAACCCTCAGCTGCGCCAGCTCAACGAGCAGGCCTACTCGCTCAAAGTGACCGACCTCGCCAATGGCGACGCCAGAGCCGTATATAAGGGTCTGAACATGGACTTCAGGAACTACCGCCGCCTCAAGATGTTCATCCACGCCGAGGCCCCCGAGGGCGGCACTTTGGAGGACAACCAGGTGAGCGCGTTCGTTAGGATTGGCTCGGACTACGAGGACAACTACTACGAGTACGAGATTCCGCTCACCGTGACTCCTCACGGCACATACAGCAGCAACAACGAGGCGGACAGATACGCCGTATGGCCCGAGGCCAATAACCTCGACATCCCCATATCGGCCCTCACGGCCTGCAAACTGGCGCGCAACGAGGCCCGGCGCAAAGCGGGCTCGGGCGTCACGCTGCAAGACGTCTACACGATGACCGACCCCGACAATAACAACAACCGGATAAAGATCAAGGGCAACCCGAGCACGGGCAACGTCGTCGTCATGATGATGGGCGTCCGCGCCCACGGGGCCGGCACTAAGGATGCCGAGGTGTGGTTCAACGAGCTGCGCCTGACCGACTTCAACGAGGAGGGCGGATGGGCTGCCCGCGGTCGCGCCACGCTCCGTCTGGCCGACCTTGGCACCGTGCAGGCGTCGGGACAGTACTCGAGCGTAGGCTTCGGCAGCATAGACCAGAGCGTGACGGAGCGCAGCATGAGCGAGAACCGCCAGTTCGACATTTCGGCCAACATGGAGATGGGCAAGTTCCTCGGGCCGGAGTCGAGGCTCAGCCTGCCCGTCTTCGCTGGCTACAGCCGTACGACATCCATGCCCAAGTATTCGCCCTACGACTCCGACGTCCTGATGAGCACCGTGCTCGCCCAGGCCTCGACGAAAGCCGAGGAGGACAGCATAAAGAAAATATCCCAGACGACGGAGACCATCAAGAGCCTCAACTTCACCAACGTGAGGGTGAAGCCCGCGCGCGGCAAGAAGGTCACGCCGCTCTCGCCGTCCAACCTCTCGGCCTCATACAGCATCAGCACCACCGAGAAGACCGACCCCGAGACGCAGTACGACTTCACAAAGCAGATAAACGGCTCGCTGGGCTACAACTACTCCGCCGGGGCAAAGACCGTCCAACCCCTCAAGAAGTCAGGCCTGAGCAGCAAATACTTCAGCCTGATAAAGGACGTGACGTTCTACACAGCCCCGACGCAGCTCGGCTACAGGTGGGACGTCGACCGAAGCTACCAGGAGGTGCAGAAGCGCAACATAACGAACCCCGACTACAAGGTGCCCGTCAGCGTGACGAAGGACTTCTACTGGAACCGTTACTTCGACTTCAGGTATAACATCACACGCAACTTGAAGTTCGGCTTCAACTCGGTGGTCAACACCCGAATAGACGAGCCCGACGGCCCGGTGAACAAGGACCGCTACCCCGACGAGTACAAGCACTGGCGCGACTCGGTCTGGAGCAACATAAAGAAGTTCGGCAAGGTGCAGAACTACCAGCACAACGTCGACCTCAACTGGACAATCCCGGTCAACAAGCTGCCGTACCTCAACTTCCTGACAGCCAACGCGTCTTACAAAGGCGTATACACTTGGCAGCGAGGCAGCGAGACCGACGACTTCGACTGGGGCAACGTCATCAGCAACAAGAACACCGAGCAGGCCAACGTGATGAGCAACTTCGGCACTCTGTATAACAAGTCGAAGTACCTCCGCGACATGTACAACTACTACAACCTGTCGAACAACACGCGCCAGCAGAAGCAGAAGAGCGGCAAGAGCGTAAGCTACACACAGCGGAACGCGAAGCTGTCGCCGGGCGAGCCCGTCACGATAAGCCACAACCTGAAGACGACCGACGTGAGCGCGCGCGCTTTCGACGCCAAGGGCCACAGCCTGAAAGGCTCTCTGCGCGCCGTGGACGACAACACGGCGGTGTTCACACCGAGCATGGCGAGCGACAATGCGCGGATTGTGATAACAGGCACCATAAGCGAGGACGAGAGCGAAGGCCGCAACGCCTTCAAGGACATGAGCATGATGCTGCTCACATCGATAAAGAGCCTCAGCCTGAGCTACTCTGAGAACAACGGGACGACTTTGCCGGGCTACATGCCGGGCAGCCACTTCCTCGGGACGGAGGGCGTCAACGGGATGCGCGCCCCGGGCTTCAAGTTCATCACGGGCATGCAGGAGCGAACGTTCGCCATGAGGGCGGCTGAGCGAGGGTGGCTCACTGCCGACACGACGTTCAACGAGCCGTACGAGATGAGCCACAGCGAGAGCCTCATGCTCAGGGCGTCGATAGAGATGTTCAAGGCCCTGAAGGTGGACCTGAGCGCGCAACGCGACAAGAGCAAGGGCCTGACCGAGTACTACGTGTTCAACGAGAACGGCTTCGCCGGCGTATACAACACGATGGAGAACGGCACGACCTCGATGACCATGAACGCGATAAGGACGGCATTCAAGAAGCCGGAGAAGAGTGGCGACATGGGCTACTCAGTCTACGACAAGTACCTTGAGGCGCGGAAGGTCATCTCGCGCCGACTGGCGACAAAGAGGGGCGGGGCGAACTCCGCCACGGAGCGCGAGGACGGCGGGCAGGACGGCTATGGGATGACCTCGCAAGAGGTCATGATACCGGCCTTCGTGGCGGCATATACGGGGCGTTCGAGCGGCAGCGTCTTCCTCGACCTCGTGCCTAAGCTGGCCGAGATAAGCCCCAACTGGCGAGTGACATTCAGCGGGCTGAACAACATCAGCGGACTGAAAGACAAAGTCCGCAACATCGAGCTGACCCACAACTACACGTCCAAATACACCGTGGGCCAGTTCAGCACCAACCTCGACTGGCAGCGCAGCGGCGACGGACTCAACTACATCCGCGACCTGAACGACAACTACGTGCCGCAATATGACGCCACGCAGGTGTCGATAGCCGAGCAGTTCAGCCCCTTCATTGGCATATCGGCCACCTTCGTCAACAACCTGACGTCGAGCGTGGCCGTCAACAAGGGCAGGACACTGACTCTGAGCGTGACGAACAATCAGATAACGGAGAACTACAACAATGAGTGGACGGTGAACATCGGCTACAGGTTCGACAACGTCAAGTTCCTGACCGGCAAGCACTCCGACGGCGGGTTCAACAACACGCTGAACCTCACGCTCGGACTGTCGCAGCGAGACAGCTACACGATCCTCCGCCGGATAGAGGAGGAGACTAATGAGCTGGCCAGCGGCACACGCTCCACCGGCATCAAGTTCTCGGCCGACTACGCCATGACGCAGCGGTTCAACGTCCAGTTCTACTACGACCAGACCCTCACTAACCCTTACATTTCCTCGGCCTACCCGACGAACAACATAAACGTCGGCTTCAGCTTCCAGCTGCAACTGACGGAGTAAGGAAGCTCACAGACGGAATGAAAAAATCGGCAGCCTGACAATGACAAGTCAGGCTGCCGATTTACTTTCTATGGGAACGGGACTTTTCGTCTTGTGGGGACGGGACTTCCCGTTTTTGCAGGAACGTACATTTCGATTTTTTGGGAAAGGACTATTCGTTGTGTGGGGAGAGGACTATTCGTTTTGCGGGGACGCACATTTCGATTTGTCGTGACGAGACTTTTCGTTTGGAACAATATGAGACATTTTTTCGCCTCACAGCTCCTGCGCCATCTCATTTTGAGGTGGAGTTTAATCTCTGTGGGGTATGAAAAAATCCCGACCACTTGTGAGTAGCCGGGACTAACGTAGTGATTCCGTTGGGATTCGAACCCAAGACCCACAGCTTAGAAGGCTGTTGCTCTATCCAGCTGAGCTACGGAACCATCACTTTTGCGGTGCAAAGTTAGTGAAAACGAATGACAAATTGCAACTTGGCAGGGTCTAATAGACTGCTCCCGACAAAGAAAAAAGGCGCACAGGTTCGCCCAATTCCTATTGCTCGTCGGGCAATCTGAGGAAAGCCGCAGCCACCATGCCGGGGATAGTAGCGACGGACGCTATGACGAAAAACGTTTCGTATGAGCCACAAGCATAGAGAATCCAGCCGGCGGGCATCCCCGGGAGCAAGAGGCTGACGGACATTAGCGAGGTCGCTATGGCATACTCTGCCGCCTTATATTCTGCGTCGGCCACATATTTGAGGATGACGAGCATATAGGCCGTGAAGCCGAATCCGTAGCCGAGCTGCTCAGCCATGACGGCCGCATAGACGCAGGGGCTTGAAGCCTCGGGCTGGAAATGAGCAAGGGCGACATAGGCGAGGTTGGGCAGGTTCATAAAGATGAGCATAGGCCAGAGCATGCGCCGGATGCCGAAGCGCGAGGCAAGGACTCCGCCCGCTACTCCGCCAAGGACGAGCATTAGCACGCCCAATGTGCCATAGACGACGCTACACCCCTGGACACTGAGACCAAGCCCGCCAAAGGCACGGTCGTCGGTAAGGAAAGGCGTGACGAGCTTTGAGAGCAGCGCCTCGCCAAGCCTGTATGTGACGAAGAAGCATATGGCGGAGACGGCACCCTTGTGGGAGAAGAACGACTTGAGCGCACGGACAAAAATGCGCAGCCCGTCATCTTGCCGGCCGACAGGCTCTTGCACCACCGGCATCGTGAACCGGCAGCCCAAGAAGAAAAGGGTCATGAGGACTCCCGCTGCCACGAGCGCAGCCCCCCACCCAACCGAGGGCGACCACATGGAGCCGACGCTACCGGCTATGTACGGTATGAGGCCCGTGGCCATGACAAGTGAGATACGGTAGAACGTGGAGCGGATGCCGACAAAGAAAGACTGCTCACGAGGCGGCAGGGCCATCATATAGTAGCCATCGCACGCAATGTCATGACTGGCCGAGGCGAAAGCTATAAGCAGCATAATGGACAACGACAACGGGTAGAACACATCCTCTCCCGCCACCATCGATGCGCCAAGGCCGACAAAGAGGACAACAAGGAGAGCCTGCATAGTAAGCACCCACCACCTCTTGGTCCGGAAACGCTCAACAAGGGGCGACCACAACGGCTTAAGTGACCAAGGCAGGCAGACGGCGCTCGTCCAGAAAGCGAAAGACTTGACGTCAACGCCCATGTCCTTATAGAGCAGGACCGAGGTACTCATCACGATAGATGACGGGAGACCTTGGAACAGATAGAGGGGCGGCACCCACCGCCAACCGCCAGATTTTACAATTTGACCCATCGGATAAAAAAATAAGGGAGACGGGGAAAGAACCCGCCTCCCATTGGTTATGAGACATACCCCGCGGAAGTAGGGGTACAGTGTCAGAAATTAAGAGAGCTTGCGAGCGACCTCAATCTCCTCGTAGGCCTCGATGATATCGCCGACCTGGAGGTCGTTGTAGCCCTTGACGTTGAGACCGCACTCAAGACCGGCTGCGACCTCCTTGACGTCGTCCTTGAACCTCTTGAGGCTCTCGAGTTCGCCAGAGTGGACGACGATACCGTCGCGGATGATGCGGACCTTGCTCTTGCTCTTGACCTTGCCATCGTTGACGATACAGCCGGCGATGGTGCCGACCTTCGAAATCTTGAAGGTCTCCTTGACTTCGAGGTTGCCAGTGACCTGCTCGCGAATCTCGGGCGAAAGCATGCCCTCCATCGCGCTCTTGAGCTCCTCGATGGCGTCGTAGATGATGGAGTAGAGGCGGATATCGATCTTCTCCCTCTCTGCGAGTTTGCGCGCGCCGGCCGACGGACGGACTTGGAAGCCGATGACCACGGCGTTGGACGCGGCAGCGAGCATGATATCGGTCTCTGAAATCTGACCGACTGCCTTGTGGATGACGTTGACGCGAATCTCGTCAGTAGAGAGCTTGATGAGAGAGTCGGAGAGTGCCTCGACGGAGCCGTCGACATCGCCCTTGACGATGACATTGAGTTCCTGGAAGTTGCCGAGGGCTATACGGCGGCCAATCTCGTCGAGCGTGATGTGCGGGGTGGCCCTCATCGAGAACTCGCGCTGGAGCTGGTCGCGCTTGTTGGCGACCTCCTTAGCCTCCTTCTCATCCTCGAAGACGTTGAACTTCTCACCCGCCTGGGGTGCGCCATTGAGGCCGAGGACGAGGGCCGGGGTGGAAGGCCCTGCGACATCGATGCGCTGGTTGCGCTCGTTGAACATGGCCTTGACGCGTCCGTAGTTCGCGCCGCAGACGACCATGTCGCCAGTGCGGAGAGTGCCGTTGCGGACGAGCATCGTGGCTACATAGCCACGACCCTTGTCGAGCGAGCTCTCGATGACGTTGCCACTTGCGCGGCGGTCGGGGTTCGCCTTAAGCTCCTGAAGGTCGGCTACGAGGAGGACCTTCTCAAGCAACTTGTCGACATTAAGGCCCTTCTTGGCCGAAATCTCCTGGCACTGGTACTTACCGCCCCACTCCTCGACGAGGTAGTTCATGTTGGCAAGAGCCTCCCTAATCTTATCGGGATTGGCGCCCGGCTTATCAATCTTGTTGATGGCGAAGACGATAGGCACGTTGGCCGCCGATGCGTGGTTGATGGCCTCGATGGTCTGGGGCATGACGCTGTCGTCGGCCGCGACTATGATGATGGCGACATCTGTGACCTGCGCGCCGCGGGCACGCATGGCAGTGAATGCCTCGTGGCCAGGGGTGTCGAGGAAAGTTATCTTGCGGCCGTTCTCGAGCGTGACGCTGTACGCGCCGATGTGCTGAGTGATGCCGCCGGCCTCGCCCTGGATGACGTTAGTCTTACGGATGTAGTCGAGGAGCGAGGTCTTACCGTGGTCGACGTGACCCATGACGGTGACGATAGGCGGACGCTCCTGGAGCTTGTCCTCATCGTCCTCCTCCTCCTCAACTTCGTGAGCCTTGTCGACGCTGATGAACTCGACTTTGAAGCCGAACTCCTCGGCGACGATGGAGAGCGACTCGGCGTCGAGACGCTGATTGATGGAGACGAACATGCCGAGCGACATGAAGGTGGCGATGACCTTGTTTACAGGCACGTTCATCATCGTGGCGAGCTCGGATGCCGTCACAAACTCCGTCACTTTGAGGATGCTCTTCTCCTGCTCCTGCCTCTCTGCCTCCTCGGCCTCGCGCTGGCGTACGGCCTCGCGCTTGTCGCGGTTGTGCTTCGAGGTGGTCGTCTTATGGCCCTTGGCTGTGAGGCGCGCGAGCGTCTCCTTCACCTGCCTCTGGACGTCCTCCTCCGAGGCCTCCTGAGTCTTCTGGGCCTGAGCGCCTGCGGCCTTCTTGCCCCGCTGCTTGTCCTTACGGTTCTGCTGCTGCTGTTGGGCGGCCTGCTGGAGCTTCTGCTGCTGCTTCTGCTTGTTGCGCTCCTTGTTTATGTCGGAGTTGACCTTGCTGATAGTCGTTGGCGAGGAGACATCGACCTTCTCGCCTTTCTTGTTGATTCTCTCCCTCTTTTTCTTGTTGTGCTTGCCGCTGTCGCTGGCCACGGGGAGTTCTATTTTGCCAAGGACCTTAGGGCCTGCGAGAGCCTGCGGCTCATTGAGGCGGAAGACTCCGTCGGCGTTCACGCTGCCCTCCGTTTTCTCGGCGGCGGGTTCGGCGACTGGCGCGCCGGCGGGCTGGCTCGCCTGCTCCTGGGGCGCGGGCTTAACCTCCTCGCTCTTGGCGGGCGCAGGTTCGGCGGCCTTCACGGACTCGGGCTGCCTGACCTCGGGCTGAGTGGCTGCCGGGGCTTCGGCCTGCGCAGGCTTCTCCTCCTGCTTCGGCTCGACGATGGCGGCCTGAGGCTTGGGCTGCTCCTCGGTTTTCTTGACTTCCGCGGGGGCGGGCGCCGATGCCTGCTCCTGCTTCTCCTCGACCACGGCTACGGGCTTCTCCTCAGCCTTAGGCTGAGCTTTCTGAGCCACGTGGTTTTTGGGTTCGAGCTCTATTTTGCCTACAACCTTAGGGCCCTTTACGGGTTCTGGCTTAGGTGCGGCCTCGTCCTCGACGACTTTTCCGTCGTCGGTAATGCTGACTGACCTGTTTGGCTTGGGCTTGGCGATCTCGGCGGCCTTGTCGGCTTGCGGCTTGGCGTCGAGATCGATCTTTATTTTGAGCTCCTTCTCGAGCATTGCGCACTGGTCGGCGGTCAGCTTCGTATTCTGGTTGGCGCCCTCGACACCCAACTTGGCGAGAGCCTCGACGATGGTCGCGACACCCAACCCGCAATTCGTTGATAATTTGGAAATTCTTATTCCTCCTGCCATATAAAATTTAAGTACTCTCCCTGGTTTACACGCGCCGCAAAAGTCAGACCGGGTCGGGGAGAAGACCCGCGAGCTGGCGGCGCGGAAGTTAAACAACTAAGACAAGCGACTCCGCGAATGGCGCGGCTGCGCTCGGCGGCATTTAAAGCTCTACGGCATGGACAACGGGTTGACGTCGGCTTGCATCGTGGCCGTGACTGGTCGCGTCAATGCATGCGCCCATTGGGGCAGGGCGCTGGCGTGAGCCTCAAAAGTGCGTTTTCCGAGGTTCTCATTCGAACTCGGCGCGAAGGATGGAGAGGACATCCTTGATGGTCTCCTCCTCGAGGTCGGTGCGCCTCATGAGCTCGTCGTAGCCGAGGTCGAGAACGGACTTGGCCGTGTCGCACCCGACGCTCTTGAGCACATCGATAATCCAGGGCTCGATCTCGTCGGAGAAGTCCTCAAGGCGGACATCCTCCTCGGTCTCAGCCTGCTCGCGGAAGACGTCGATGTCGTAGCCCGTGAGCTGGATGGCGAGCTTGATGTTGCTGCCGCCCTTGCCGATGGCCATGGAGACCTCATCGGCGTCGAGGTAGACCTCGGCCTTGCGCTGGTCGTCGTCGACGACGATGCGGTTGACCTTGGCGGGGTTGAGCGCGCGCTGGATGTAGAGCTGTATGTTGTTGGTGTAATTGATTACGTCGATGTTCTCGTTCTTGAGCTCGCGGACGATGGAGTGGATGCGCGAGCCCTTCATGCCGACGCATGCGCCGACAGGGTCGATCCTGTCGTCGTAGGACTCGACGGCAACCTTGGCCCTCTCGCCCGGGATTCGGACAATCTTGTGGATGGTTATGAGGCCGTCGAAGACCTCTGGCACCTCGCTCTCGAAGAGCCTCTCAAGGAAGACGGGCGACGTGCGGGAGATGATGACGAGCGGGTTGTTGTTCTTGAACTCGACCCTCGCCACGACGGCCTTGACCTGATCGCCCTTGCGGAAATAGTCGGCAGGGATCTGCTCGGACTTGGGGAGGATGAGGTCGTTGCCCTCGTCGTCGCGGACGAGAGCCTCGCGTTTCCACACCTGATAGACCTCGCCTGTGACCACCGTGCCTATCCGCTCCTTGTACCTGTTGAAGAGGTTGTCCTTTTCGAGGTCCATGACTATGCCTGCCAGGTTCTGCTTGAGGCTGAGGATCGCGCGGCGGCCGAAGTCCTTGAGCTTGACCTCGTCGGTAACCTCCTCGCCCACCTCGAAATCCTCGTCAATCTTCTTGGCGTCGGTGAGCGAGATTTCAAGGTTGGGGTCGACGAGCTTGTCGTCCTCGACGACGGTGCGGCTGCGCCAAATCTCAAAATCGCCCTTCTCGGCGTTGATGATGATGTTGAAGTTTGAGTCGGTTCCGAACTGCTTGACCAGCACTCCGCGGAAAGCCTCCTCGAGGATGCGCACCATGGTAGCCTTGTCGATGTTCTTAAGCTCTTTGAACTCGGCAAAAGTATCTATCAGCGTATTGTTCTCCATTACAACTTCTTGTTTAGAAAGTCTGGAATATGTGTTTCTTTATGTTGTGGCGGCGCAGGGCGGGGCAGGAAGCCTTAGGCCCGGACGCCACCGTTTTGCTCAACAGCTTGGGCTTTAGAACTCTATGATATCGCGGACGCTCTTGACGGCCGCAAGGTCGTAGTGGGTGACGGCCTTGACCACCTGCTTTTTCTTCTCGCCCTCCACCTTTTTCTTCTCCTCGGTCTCAATGTCGAACCCGGCCTCGTCGGCATCGACCAGCACGCCGCGCACCCATGCGCCATTAGGCATCGTCACCTCGACCTTGTTGCCGATGTTCTTGCGGAACTGGCCGAAGACCTTGAACTCGGCGCATATGCCGGCGGAAGAGACTTCGAGCGAGTAGTCCTCCTTCTCGCGGTCGAGACTCGTCTCGACGAGGGCGTCAATCTCCTCGCAGTAGGAGATGGGGATTCCGTTCTCGCTGTCGACGACGATTCTTATCTCGTTGGAGGGAGAGACCTCGACTTCGACAATGAAATTGCCGTCATCCTCGACCTTCTGCCTCACGATGGCGAGGACATCTTCTTTGGTAATCATAGATGAATATGAGGAATGGCATTTTCGGACAACAAAATAGGGGACTCGGAGTCCCCTATCCACGCTGCAAACGCCTTATGAACAGCGCAAAAATACTAATAAATATCAGAATGCCAAAATTATTTGTAATTCACCGTGTTAGGTCATATGGGACATGGAAGAGAGCCCATCTGGGCGAAACATAGGCGGCTATCAAAAATCTTGATTTTCTTGATATTTTAGGCGTTCTATCTGTAATCAACCGAATTTTTAGAAGACTTATCTATTTAGGACTTTCCTTTGCCTCATTGTCGGCATAATCGGAGTAAAGTTGAGCCACCTCGGGCATTGTGATTCCGAGGAGCGTCATGTTCCGGAAGACGTCGGGCAGAACCCGCCTGATGAAATCGGCCCGCCGCTCAGCGTGAATCTTGTCCTTCGCACCGGGGCTGACGAAATAGCCCATCCCCCGCTTGTTGAAGATGACCTCCGCCCTCGCAAGGTACTCGTAGGTCTTGAACGCCGTGTTGGTGTTGACCTCGAGACTGACGGCGTAGTCGCGCACGCTTGGGATGCGCTCGCCCTCGGGATAGGTGCCGATGAGGATGTCGTCGCAAAGCCTGTCGGCCATCTGCAAATAGATTGCCCGGTCAGAATTGAACCCAGCCATAAGCGCAGATGACTAAAAAGACAGGAAACGACCCTTTACTGCTTGCGAACGCTTAAAGAGACGGTAGGACAAGAAGACGAGCAGCGCGGTCACGGCGAGCAGGATGGCGTCCAGCCACCAGACGAGCGCAGTGTAGTTGACATCGTACTCATCGAAGTCGATGATGTCGTCAAGCTCCAGCACGGCGCGAACCACGAGGACCGCTATGATAATCTGGACGATGAACCCGAGAATCCACTTGAAGCGCGCGAAGACGAAGCCCGCGAAGAGGAAGAACGAGAGCGAACAGAGTACGAACGCATGCGGGAGAATCAGGCCGCCAATGCGCAAAGACATGCCAAGCTCACTGGGAATGGAGTCCATAATATGCATGCCATTGACGGTTGTCGGCTCCGACATCAGCACCCTCAGAAAGCTCCCAGGCGTGACGACCAGGACGGCCGCATAGTAGCCTACCGCGGCGCAGATGAGTGGGGCGGCGACCCTCATCAATATTGCCGCCAGGAACTTCTCGAAAGAGGTGGCAGGCAGGACGAGGAACTGCGAATACTCATCGCCAGGGCGCCCCGTAGGGTAGAGGACCTTGACGCAGAAAAAAGACGCGCAAAGGAGCATGGCGAAGGTGAATATGGCCTTAGAGGCCAGACTGTCGACATCGGGGTGCGAGCCGAAGAAGCCGTTGGCTATGAGCGTCACGGCCGTCACGAGGAAAGGCACGGCGAGGCAGTTGGCATAGACGCGCCACTTGACGAAGCCGATGTAGCGCAGCGTACGGCCGAAGCGATTGAGAGAAAAGGCTTTCATGCAGAAGAATGAGAAATAACGGAGGATGGGGCTGAGCTTTAGCGCACCCTCGCGCATTCGGCCAGACTAAGTTTGTCGTAATCGACATCGGCCGCGCCGGACTTGCTGAAATCGAGCCTTTGAGCCGAGCCCGCGAGATCGACATTGGCGGCTCCGCTCACGTCGCACCTGATGTCGCCGCAGTCTGTCAGTTTAAGGTCGGCGTCGCCCGCGCCGGAGACGTCAACGTTGACAGCTGACGCGTTCTTGAAATTGGCGTCGATGTTGCCCGCGCCGCTCATGCGGATGTCGACGCGGTTGGCCGTGGCATTGTCTATGTCAAGATCGCCCGCACCGGAGAGGTCGATGCGGAGCCTGTCCTTGACGGTCAGGTCGTCAATATCGACGTCGCCCGCCCCTGCGACGCCAAGGCGCAGTTCGTCGACAGAGACGGGCTCGGACATCTTGAGCTTATTGGCCCCGCTAAGCCTGACGCTCGACAGGTTCTCGGACGAGAGGTATACCACGAGCTTGGGGCCGGCGTCGGACATGGAGACACGGCCCTCCTTCATGCGCAGCTTGAGGCGCTCGCCCTCCTGATCGACAATGACGCGGCTGACGAGGTTGGCAGCCCCCTCAATCCGGATGCTGTCAGTCGGGGCCTGGCGATAGGCGATGACCATGGCGCCCGAGGCCTCAATCTCTGAGAACTCGCTGATGGGCTGTGAGACGGTGATAAGGCCGTCGCGGAGTTCACCATCGGCGGTGTGCCTTTTTTCGAGGATGCATGACGAGAAGAGGACGGCCGAGGCGAGAGCCGCGGCGAATGCGGGAATGATATTGAAGTGTTTGAAAGCCATAATAGTTGGAATTTTATGGGTTTACTTTTTTGTGCGTATTGCTATGACAATTTGCCTTTGGTGGCGGCATTGAAGAGGAGCTCGAGGTTGACCTGCGTGTCGTCGTCGAACTCGGTCTTTGGCCGTATGACGGCCATGCCGCCGGGGACGGACTCGGCGTAGAGAGCGTCGGGCGAGAGGTCGGCCTGCGTCTCGATGCCGAAGACGTACTTGCTGGTGAGCTGGGCCTCCGTGGCGTTGAGGATAATCCTATGGTTGTCCATTATGACAATCTGGTCGAGAATCTGCTCGACGTCGTGCACCTGGTGGGTGGATATGACAAAGAGCCGGTCGTCGGACATGGACTTGGCTATCACCTTGCGGAAAATCTGCTTGCTCGGGATGTCGAGCCCGTTGGTCGGCTCGTCCATGAGCAGGAGCCTGGCACCCGATGCCATTGCGAAGCAGAGGATGACCTTCTTGCGCTGCCCGAGCGAGAGTTGATCGAGACGTTTGACGTCTGGGCTGAGGCCGAACTCCCTGAGCCCGTCGTCGAGGGCATTGCGGTCGAAGCGCGGGTAGAAAGGCGCGTTGATGCGGACGAAATGCGATAGCGAGATTGGGGGCAGGACTGTCTCGTCGGGGACGTAGGCAATCTCGGAAAGCGTATCCGCCTCGCGCTTTGACACGTCAGAGCCGCCGAGAGTGACATGTCCTCGCGTCGGGCGGAGGATTCCGCACATCAGGCCGAGCAGGGTCGTCTTCCCCACCCCGTTCTCGCCAAGGAGACCGCAGACCATGCCAGCCCGCAAGTCCAGGCTAAACGAGTCTATAACGAGACGTGACGATGATGGATATTTATATGAGACATCGTCAATATTTACCACTGCGCTCATCTTTGTCTTAGTGTTATACTTGAATAGAACACCACAAAGATAAGCAAAAAATCAAATGCGCAAGAGGAAAGGGATAATAAAAACAAAAAGACGATGAAAGACGCAGGAGACGAGAGCTTAGGCTAACGGCAAAAAACCTGAGCGACAAACGATTACCGATGAAGTAAATTCTTAGCAGATGGAGGCTCTACGAAATCACGAGTCAAAAGGGCGTCACAAAACAGCGCAACGGGCAATAGGCCCAGTGGAATTGAAAGAGGAATGGGCGCGTTTTTGAATGGCGTTTAAATGGTTTTCGAAAACCGTTTTTCACAAGTCCGGCAGAAGAGTGCGTGAATTGGAGGACATCAACCCTCGGACTTACGGCAGAGCTTGACAATAAGCAAAGCGGCGGAAAGGACAGCCGTAATGACCGCCCCAGAAGGCAAATCGAAGAAGAAAGAGACGACAAGTCCGACGGCGCAGCCGAGCAAAGCCACGACCGACGAGAGAATCATAATACGCGGAAGCGTATGGACAAACGACATGGCTATCGCCTGCGGAATGGAGAAAACGGAGAGGACTAAAATAATCCCCACCGACTTGATAGAGAAGGATATGGCCAACGCGACGAAGATGGAGGCCACCGTTGAGACAACAGCCGGGGTCCAGCCCGACAGGCTGGCATAGACGGGATCGAACGACGAGTAGAGCAGAGGACGGTAGAATACGACTACCGCGGCGACGCATGCCAGGGCCACAAAGGCATTGGCGATGACATCGGACTGGCTGACGGCAAGAATGTCGCCGAACATGAAGCCCATAAGATTAGGGGCATAGCCCGGCGCGAGGCTGAGGAATATTACTCCGACAGCCATCCCGAAGCTCCAAAGCATGGCGATGGCACTGTCCTGCCTCACAGCCCCTCGCCGCGAAATCCAATTGACGCACAAAGATGTGATGACTGCAAAAACCAGAGCGCCAATAGTGGGGTCGAGGCCAAGGAAATAGGCGAGGCCGATGCCTCCGAAACTGGAGTGCGTTATGCCTCCCGCGGCGAAGACCATCCGCCTCGTGACAATATACGTGCCGACCACGCCACTCAACACCGCAAGCAGCACCACGCAGACGATGGCATAGCGCACAAAAGAGAGGGAGAGGAACGGCATGATGTCCATAGGATGATTATTTGACCAGGCGAGTGAGGCTGACAGCGAAAGGTGAAGCCCCGGCCTCGTTTTTGGGGGCATTTCCCGAACGGTTGAACTCGACAGTCTGGGTGGCGAGAGACTGCGCCACGGCGTGATTATGTGAGACGAGCACGATTCCCATCGAGCCGCTCAAATTGCGGATGAGCGAATAGAGACCCTCCTCCGACTCGCTGTCGAGATATGTGACAGGCTCATCGAGGACGAGAACGTCGGGCTGAGCCATAAGAGCGCGGCAGAGAAGCGCGCGTTGCCGTTGGCCGCCGGAGAGTCGCCCGATGGCGGAGTTAGCCACCTTGTCGAGACCGGCGAAAGAGATAAGCTCAGCCGCCCTTTGCCTATGAGCGCGGCTAAGCGACAAACCGTGCGGGCGCGCACCCATAAGAATGACGTCAGTAACAGTTATAGGGAAATCGAGATCGGCGGTGGGGACTTGGGGCAAATAACCGACAGAGAGCCCCGGGCGGCGGATGACGTGGCCGTGGAGGGGGGCGAGCAGGCCAAGGAGAACCTTGACAATAGTTGTCTTGCCGCTGCCGTTGGGGCCCTCGAGGGCGAGTATGGTGTTGCGGTCGACCTCAAACGAGACGTGCGAGACGACCTCCCTGCCGGCGTATCCGGCCGAGACGTCGTGGAACGTGACGAGCGCATCCTTGTTCATCGCAATGCGGACGTTAATATGCCCATCGTAGCGAGCCAGTCGGCGGACTCGGGTTGGATTGTGACGACTCTCGTACCCATCTCGGCGGCAAGACTTTCCACCTTGTCGGGCGTCACTCCCGACTGAAGGAAAAAGACCTTGGCCCCGGAGCGGCGCGCACTGTCGGCCAAGATGGCGAGCATACGCGGGGTCGGGGCAGCGGACTCGGACGCAACGGAGAGCTGACAGAGACCATAGTCGCGGGCCACGTAGGCGAGAGCCGGGTGATAGACGACGAACGTCTCAGCAGGGTTGCGATTGGCTACCTCAGAGAGCGCAGAGTCGGCCGCCGCCACATCGGCCAAGAGTGGCACAAGCGCAGAATCGACATAGGAGGAAAGAGAGGGGAATGCCAACTTGAGAGACCGTGCAACATTGCGCGACATGATGGCCGCTTGGCGGGGCGAGACCCAAAAGTGGGGGTCGGCAGACACATTGGCGTGCGTGTCGTCGTCGGAGCAATGATGCGGACCGTAGATGAGGTCGACGCTGTCGGAGACCTCTGACCAGATGATGTCTGGCGCAGCAGAGACAATGCGTTTCTTCCACGTCAGCTCGAACTCGAGAGGTCCGTAGGCCACGTAGGACTTCGACTTGGCGAGCTGCGCCATTTGGGACGGGCGCGGGGTGTAGGTGTCGTGATCCGCTCCTTGCGGAATCATCACATTGACGGAAAAATCAGCAGGGACGAGCCTCCTCACAAAAAAGGCCATCGCCGGATTTGAGACCGTCACGCTCTCAGGCTCAACGGTAGTAGTTGTGGAGCAAGAGGGGAAAAAGAAAGCGAGAATGGAGGGCAGGAACGGGAGAATCGCGGCGCGCCTATTTCCCGCCGAAAAGTTCAAAAACATCCTGGGCATAGTTTTTAGAGACAGGAATCTCGATTGGCTCGGACGTGTCGAGGCGTACGACGAATCCGTCCTTTGCCTTCTCGAAGACGCGGACGTGGAGACGGTTGACCATGAAAGACCGGTGGCAGCGCACTACGCCGCGGAGCTTCATGTCGTCCTCGATATTTTTGAACGTCCCGCGGATGATCGACGAGCCGACCTTACTGCCGTCGATATAGTGAATACGGAGGTAATTGTCGGCCCCCTTTATGTAGAGGAGATCCTTTGCGGCCACGACGAGCGTAATCTCGCCCTTCTGGCCGTAGAAATTAATCATAGAAGGTTCGCTGTGTCCGCCGTCGGAGAGCTGATGGCCAGCGCGGTACTCGCTTATGGCTTGCAACCTGCGGTCCTTATCGCGCCAGGAGAAATAGAGCCATGTGGCCGCATAGGGGAGTAGGAGGATGCACGACGTGTTGGCGAAAGAAATCTTGAGGAGCTGGGTGAGCGGCCTCTCGTCGTGGAACATAGTAATCTCGAGGATTGTGAAAGAGGCTGAGATGCAGACGATCTCGGCAGCAATCCATACGAGATATGCCCAAAGCTGGATGGGACGGCGCAACGAGACGCACCTGTGGTAGAGGAGCAGTCGGCTGATAGAGACGACCAGCATGCCTATGACCACAAGGAGCGACGAGAGCAGGAAGTAACGACCGTCGCTTATGCCCCCTTTTATCCAATCGCGCGAGCCATAGGGCTGGAACATATTGATAAAGAAGAGGGTGAACAGCGCAGTGAAAACGACCTGCCTCACCAGGTTGCCCTTCTCAACAAGATATTTGGGTATATTCTTACTGAAGTCCATTTTTCCTCTGCGAATATAGCGAATAAATCAGAAAAATGTTAGCGCAGGACCCACCTGCGAAGAGATAAGGCTCTCGGCGCACAGTATCACAAATAACGCCTGACGAGACGCAAGATGAGCAGCACTGAGGCCAGCGCGAGACCAGACACAAAGCCGAGCCAGACACCGACCGGGCCAAGACCCACAACGAAAGCGAGAATGAAGCCGACCGGGATGCACGTGGCGGCGTAGGAGATGATGGCGACCCGCGCGGGATAGGAGAAATCGCCGAACCCGCGCAAAGCGGCAATAGCCGTGGCCTGCAGGCCATCGAAAATCTGGAAGACTGCCCCAGCGAGCATAAGCTGCGCGCCAATGGCCAAGGCCTCGCGGCTCTCGATGATGAGACCTGGAAGCACGCCACGCATCAGCGCGAAAACCGTCGCCGTGCACGACATGAAGCAGGCGGCGACAAGCATACCCGTTATTGCGTAGCGGCGCGCCGACACGACATTACCCGCGCCCGAGTCGACAGAGACCTTTATCGTCACCGCCGTCCCCACCCCAGTCGCCATGAGGAAAGTCATGCTCGTGAAGAGGTTGACAACCTGATGCGCGGCTATGGCGGCCGTGCTAATCCACCCCATCATTATACCGCCGAACGCGAAGCCGACGCACTCTATGACGGACTGCAGGCCGACGGGAAGACCCACCCTGAAAAGACGCCCTGTAATGCCCCTGCCGCGGACGACAGCGGGATCGACATCCATAGATCGGAGCTTAGCCCTAAGCACGGTATCCATCGAGACCCACATGAGCATACGGGCGACAAGGGTGCTGAGGGCGGCACCGTATGCCCCAAAGCCGTCGAAACTACCGAGACCAAAAATGAGGACGTAGTTGAGGGCAATATTGAGTATATTGGAAATCAGGCCGATGACCATAGGAGAGGTCGTATCCTGCAAACCCTCGATAATGGTACGCGAGCAGACGAACATCTGCTGGCCGATTAGCGACAATGCATAAATGGGAAGATAGGCGCGCGCTATGCCGACCACCTCGTCAGGCTGCCCCATAAAGGGCATGAAAATGGTCAGGAGCGCCAACATGACGAGCTGGAAAAGGACTATGCGCCAATGGAGCCGACGAGCGTGCGCCACGACACGGCCAATGCCGTCGCGATCGCCCCGGCCGAGCCTACGCCCTATGATGGGCGTTATGGACGCCCCCATCCCTATGCCGAAGAACATGAACGGGATGGACAAGTTGCCGGCAAACGAAACCGCAGCCAACTCGACTTCTCCGACTCGCCCCACCATGAAAGTGTCGGCCATATTGACCAGCAGCGCACTCGCCTGCGACGCTACGACCGGCGCAGCCAGACGTAGCAGAGGCGGTACGCAATGCGCGAGGTCACCTAATCGTGATTTGAACGACTTGCGCATAGGGGAATTTAGAGCGAACGCACTACACCGATGACCTTTGAGAGGCTACGCACCTCGGACTTGCTAACGGAGAATTGCGGGACATCGGGGTTGTCGCTTCGGCAGATGAGAGTGTCAGGGTCAGAAGGGTCGGTGAAAATTCGCTTAATCATGACCCCCTGCTGGCCATCGATTACGTAGACCTCGCCGAAGTCGATCCAGGCATTCGGCTCGAGCTTATGGCAGGCCACAAGGTCGCCACTCGCGAAAGTGGGAGTCATTGAGACACCTTGAATGCGGATTAGGAAATCAGCGCCTGACTGGGCGAACTCTGGCACACAATATTGCACGCAATCTTGAAGGCTCACGCCCGGCTCGTCGATGCCATTGAACCCAGCGAGGGCTGTTATCGGGATTAGGGGCAGGTAGCCACTCCCGCTTTGCTGGTTCTGAGTTCGCGAAGATGGCGCGTTGTCGGCCATTATCGAGCCGACGCCGAGGAGCAGCCAGTCGGCAGAGACGCCATAAGACTGCACAAGGAGCGCGATGTTGTCAGTGGAAACGTTGGCGCGCTTGCCAAGAATGAGCGACAACCGGCCGAGGTAGAGCCCGAGCTTCGCCATAATCTCGTTCTTGTTGCGTGCAATGTTCTTAGCAAGCAAGTAATTGACCGCCTCGCAAAACCTTGCATTGATGTCCTCACGAACCGCGTTGACAGGAGCGTTATCATTCATAAAACAATATTTTGCAGAATAGTAAATGCAAAAATAAAAAAAAGTTTGCGTAGGCTCAAACGCAAAGCGTCTCCGCCAGCGAACTGACGGAGACGCAGCAAAGGTTGATAATCGTGTGGACGGGGGTCAGCCATTGAGAGCCGAAGCTCCGCTCACGATTTCGATAAGCTCATTGGTGATGGCACTCTGGCGCGCCTTGTTGTACTGCAACTGCAGATCGCCGAGAAGCTCGGTAGCGTTGTCTGTCGCCTTGTGCATAGACGTCATACGGGCACCATGCTCAGAAGCGAGGGACTCTTTGACGACGGATAAAAAGTGAGTCCTGATGGACTGAGGGATGAGATCCGCAAGAACCTCCTCCTTGCTTGGCTCCACGATGAAGTCGCGGAACGCGGCACCTTCGCTATCGTCTGCTGGCGGTTCGACCTGAAGCGGGAGCAGCTGCGAGCAACGCACGTTCTGCACGGCCGCATTGACAAACTCATTGTAGATGAGAATGACCTTGCTGTACTCCTTAGCCTCGAACCTCTTGGTAATGCCGTCGGCAACCTCATAGACCTTTGTAAGCCCGAAGTTGTCGAAGAAGCCCTCAGCGTCGCGCGTAGAGGCGGCAATCTTACGAGACTTGACCGCCTTAGCGACTTGCTTTCCGATTGTGAGGACTTCCACATTCCCCTTCGCAGCCTCAGTCGCAAGCTCTCCGGCGAGCATCAGCTCGACCTGCTTCACGACATTGGAATTGAAAGCGCCGGCAAGACCCTTGTCAGAAGCAATGGCGACAAGCAGAATCTTGCCACCTCTCGTCACCTGACGGAAGGCTGGATAATTTAGCTCGACATTGGCCACAGAGGAGCCGAGGAAAGCTATGATCTGAGCCAGCTTAGCCTCAAAAGGCCTCACCTTGGCTACCTCATTCTGCGCCTTCTTGAGTTTGGCGGCCGAGACCATCTTCATGGCACTCGTGACCTGCCGCGTTGAGGAGACAGAATGGATTCTGTTACGGATATCTTTAAGATTTGCCATCAGCTCAGCCTCCCAATATTAAGCGAATCTCTTTGACACCTGAGCCGCGGTAGCGCGGATGACAGATGTAGCGTTGTCGTCGATCTTGCCAGCAGCAAGGAGGTCAAGGACATCCTTGTGGTTGATTTGCATCTCGTCGAGGAACTCGTCCTCGAACTGCTGAACCTTCTCACGAGGCACGTCGCGGAGCAATCCGTTGGTACCGCAGTAGATGATCGCAATCTGCTTGTCGACCGTGTAAGGCGTATGGAGGGGCTGCTTAAGGATCTCGACATTCTTACGACCCTTGTCGAGGACCGCCATTGTAGCGGGATCGAGATCGGAGCCGAACTTAGAGAACGCCTCAAGCTCACGGAACTGAGCTTGATCGAGCTTAAGGGTTCCGGCCACTTTCTTCATACTCTTAATCTGCGCGGAGCCACCGACACGCGACACGGAGATGCCGACATTGATGGCGGGACGCACACCAGCGTTGAAGAGGTTGCTCTCAAGATAAATCTGGCCATCGGTGATGGAGATGACGTTCGTCGGGATATAAGCCGCAACGTCACCCGCCTGAGTCTCGATAATGGGGAGCGCAGTGAGCGATCCGCCGCCCTTCACGATGGGCTTAATATCCTCGGGAAGGTCGTTCATCTGAGCCGCGAGCTGGTCATTCTCGACAATCTTCGCGGCCCTCTCAAGAAGACGAGAGTGGAGATAGAAGACGTCGCCAGGGTAGGCCTCACGTCCGGGCGGCCTACGGAGGAGAAGGCTCACCTCACGATAGGACACGGCCTGCTTAGATAGGTCGTCATAGACTATGAGAGCGTGACGGCCAGAGTCGCGGAAGTACTCACCGATTGCGGCACCCGCGAGAGGCGAGAAATACTGCATGGCAGGGGTGTCGGCAGCAGTTGCAGAGACGACGATGGTATAGGCCATCGCTCCATGCTTCTCGAGAGTAGACACGATCTGCGCCACCGTGGAAGCCTTTTGGCCAGTAGCCACGTAGATGCAGTAGACAGGCTCGCCAGCTTCGTAGAAACTCTTCTGGTTGAGGATGGTGTCGATTGCTATGGCCGTCTTACCAGTCTGACGGTCACCAATGATAAGCTCGCGCTGGCCACGACCGATAGGTATCATAGAGTCGATAGCCTTAATGCCCGTCTGGAGCGGCCTCTTGACCGGCTGCCTGAAGAGCACCTGCGGAGCCTTGCGCTCAAGCGGCATCTCGTAGAGCTTGCCGCCAATAGCGCCCTTGCCGTCGATAGGCTCGCCGAGGGTATTCACGACGCGGCCGACCATCTCGTCGCCCACGCGGATAGAAGCGATACGCCCGGTGCGCTTAACGGTGTCGCCCTCCTTGACCTCGTCGGCGTTGCTCATGAGCACGATACCGACGCTGTCCTGGTCGAGGTTAAGCACGACACCCATGGCTTTGCCTACCTCGACGAGCTCGTTGCTCTCGACGTTGGCGAGTCCGAAAGCCGTGGCGATGCCGTCGCCGACGGTCAGGACAGTGCCGACCTCCTCGAGCTTGGAAGAAGCGTCGAACTTTTCAAGCTGCTGCTTGAGGAGGCTCGACACCTCCGAGGCTTTTATTTTTTCCATGCGCTGTGTTCGTTAGAATAAAAAGAAATCATACCGCCAGCTGCTTTTCGATGGACTTAAGCTTGCTCAGGACGGAGCCGTCGAGCTGTTTGCCGTCGATGGCGAGGATGACACCGCCGATAATCTGCGGGTCAACCTTGAAAGAGGCATCGACAGATGCCACTTTCTTGCCTGTCGCCTCGATTTTGCCGGTAATGAGCGAGATGAAACGCTCCTTTTGCTCGGGCTTAAGCTCCTGAGCCGTTGTGACGGTTGCAGTGCAGATGTCGTGCTCGTTCTTATAGAGCGACTCGAAGACGAGCAGAATGGAATCCGCATATCCGATGCGCTCTTTATCGACGAGGAAAGTGAGGAACTGCAGCATCTCAGCCGAGACGGAGTTCTCGAAAGTCGCCTTCACGAGTTCCCTCTTCTCTGACTGCTTATGCAGCGGCGAATCGAAGAAACGCTTCGCCGCAGGTTGCTGCACGAGCACACTCCTGACAAGGACGGCATCGGCGAAGACCTCATCGAGTTTGCCCTTGTCGCGGGCAAATTCCCGGAGTACTGTGGCGTAACGCCTTGCGATCAGTCCTGCGTCCATTAGCTCAATTAATTAAAGTTGCTCTCCTGAAGGTACTTCTCTATGAGCTGCTCCTGACGGTCGCCGTCTTGGAGATTGCTCTCGATGAGTTTACCTGCGATTTGGACGGAGAGGGCTGCCACCTGGCGCTTAAGGTCGTCGATAGCACCAGCCTTCTCTCGCTCAATCTGCGCACGCGCCTGCTCAATGAGTCTGTCGCCCTCCTCTTGGGAGCGCTTGTGAGCCTCGTCGAGCATTTGCTGCACCTTCTCCTTTGCCTCCTTGAGCATAGCGTCGCGATCAGCACGGCTTTCGGCCTCCATCTTGGCTTTCTGAGCCTCGATGCGGGCGAACTCCTGCTGCGCCTCTTTGGCCTTGGCGATGGATGAGGAAATCTCATCCTCACGAGCCTTGAGCATGCCAAGAATAGGCTTCCAGGCGAATTTGGTGAGCAGAGCCAGGACCACCAGGAAGGTCAGGCCAGACCAGATGACGAGGCCTGGTTCCGGATTAAGAAGTCCATCCATAGTGATTCGGAGTGTTTAGGGTCGACTTATGAGATGAAGGAGATGACGATGGCGAAGAGTCCAGCGCCCTCGACCATACCGGCGGCGATGAGCATTGCGCTCTGAATCTTGCCGGCCATCTCCGGCTGACGTGCCATGGCGTCGACTGCCTTACCGCCAACGAGACCAATGCCGAGGCCGATACCGATAACGATCAGTCCAAGACCGACTGCGATCAAAGTTCCAGTCATAATAATCGAATTTTAGGTTGTTGTTGTTATTTTTAATTTATTGCTTTTCGGGTAATAGCCCCACTCTACTCGTCATGCCCCGCGTTGACGGCGAGACCGATGTAGAGAGCGGAGAGGACTGTGAAGATGTAGGCCTGCAGCGCACCGAAGATGAGTTCGAGGCAGAAAACCATAAGACCGAGGAGAACAGAGACGGGCGCAATGGCGACCGTGCCAAGGATGAAAATCAGCGAGAAGAGGCTGATGACAATAATATGGCCGCCAGTGATGTTGGCGAAAAGACGGATGAGAAGGGTGAAGGGCCTTGTGAACATCGTGATAATCTCCAGAGGCACCATGATGACCTTCATCAGGAGCGGCACGCCCGGCACCGTGAAAGTGTGAATCCAGTAGTGCTTATTGGCGCAGACATGTGTGACGAGGAAAGTGAACACCGCAAGGATGGAGGTGAAAGCGATGTTGCCCGAAAGGTTTGTGGAGCCGGGGAAGAACGGCACGAGGCCAATCAGGTTGTTGAACCAGATGAAGAAGAAGAGCGTCAGAAGGAATGGCGCGAACTTCGCGGCCTTCTCGCCGCCAATCTGCTCATCGGCAATATCCTTGACGAAAGTGACGAGGTACTCACCGGCCGTTGCCGCGCCATGAGGGACACCACCCGACTTGCGGATGGAGCGAGCCGTTCCGACGAAGACAAGAAGAAGCAACACCGCGGAGAGGAAGCCTGACATCACATTGCGGGTGACAGAGAAGTCGAACACACCGTCGCGGGAGAACTCCCCGCCTTTGACGACACCGAGCTTGTCATGCTCATTGAGCGCGTAGGTGACATCGTCCTTGACAATAGTCTTGCCATCGGCAAGAGAAGAGGAGAGACAAAAGAGGAAGTCGCCGTTCTGCTTGTTGTAAGCCATGACCGGGAGCGGGATGTCGATTGACTTCTTGCCCTCGTCCCACGCGAAGACGTTCCAATGGTGAGAATCGCTGATATGGTGACTAATAACCCCGACGACATCGATTTGGGGCTTGGCCGAGGCAGACTCTGCTGACGTCACCACAGCGGTTGAATCACTTGACAGTACGCCGTCTTGCGCAAATAGAGGCGCACTCAACAGGGAGAACGCCAGACAGGCTGTTGTGAATATCCTTGACATATGAAGAACTCTCAATACTGTATGTTGTGTCTAAATCGTTACTTGTGGAGGACTTGCGAAAGAGCGACGGAACTCACAAGCCTTGCCAGGATGAAGGCTGCGCACACCGCGAAGAGGGCGGACGTGCGGGAAACGTCGTAAGGAAAGACCGTGACACAGACCGCCGCAGCGTCAATTAAGAAAGAGCCGCCTTCGGCTGCCACTATCGCCACAATGATATTTCCGTCGGCAGACTTGGCGTACGTCTTTACGATGATGGCCGCCTTCAGCGCCTCGACAAGGAGTATGACCATCACAGGCACTACCACGCAGGAGCGGAACGCAGACACAAAAGCCTCAACCATCGCAGAACCGCACCTGAAGCGCGCCCGGACTGGCTATTTCTTCTCGGCCGGGGCGGGGGCGTGCTGGCCATTGCGATCGGCCATAAGGCACGAGCCGATGAACTTGGCGCCGGGCTCGATGCTAAGTTTATTGACCGTCATCTCGCCCTTGAAGTAAGACGAGGCTTTGAGCGAAAGCAGCTCACTGACCTCCATCTTGCCCTCGAAAGAACCCGCAATCTCGGCGCTGACGCACTTGATGGTCCCCTTGATGTTGCCGCCAGGGCCAAGCACAAGCTTACCCTGCGACTTTATCGTTCCCTCAATGACGCCATCGACTCTCAAATCGCCGTTGGTCTCGATGTCGCCGACGAACTTGGTGCCTGCACCGATAATGTTAGGCAACTTGTTCTCGGCCTCAAAATTCTTGCTCATTCCTAAAGACATACCTTATGTTTTCGATATGGTCGCTGGGCAATGCCCTGCTTTTTTGCCTTAACAAATATAGGGAAAAAACATTTCAATAGGCACACGCATTGGGCTAATTGAAGCATTTTTTTCACCTGCCGACGCAAAGATGTGAACGTTTGCATCGGGCGAATATACTAAAAATATATTGGCCTAACAGTTAATAAAGCCTACGGTCTTGTTTGTCCCTGTCCCTTGATTATCCACTTGTAGGATGTCAGCTCCCTCAGACCCATCGGGCCGCGGGCGTGCATCTTCTGAGTGCTGATGCCTATTTCCGCCCCGAGGCCGAACTGCGCGCCATCGGTGAACGCTGTGCTGGCATTGACATAGCAGCAGGCGGCATCCACCTCGCGGAGGAAGCGTTCGGCCGCCTGGGCGTTCTCAGTTATGATGGCCTCGGAGTGCTTTAGGCTGTGGTCGTAGATATACTGGAGGGCCTCGTCGATGTCGCCTACGGTGACGACGGCGAGCTTCAGGGCGAGGAACTCACGACCATAGTCCTCTGGCCGGATGTGGACGAGGAGGTCGGATGGGTATCCTCCATTGAGGGCTGCATAAGCTTGATCGTCGGCATGAATTTCCACCCCCTTAGCGGCCATAGGCTCACAGATCGCGGGCAAATCGGGGAGGCGGTCCTTGTGTATAAGGACGCAGTCCAACGCGTTGCACACGGAGATGCGCCTCGTCTTGGCATTGCAGATGACGTCGCGCCCCTTGGCAAGGTCGCCGTCCTTATCGAAATAGGTGTGAACGACACTGGCACCAGTCTCTATGACAGGGATGCGGGCGTTCTGGCGCACACTGTCGATGAGCCTCTTAGAGCCGCGGGGGATGAGAAGGTCGACAAAACCGACGGCGTTCATCAGCTCATTGGCCGACTCGTGGCCATCGGGAAGGAGCTGCACGAGGTCAGGCGAGAGGCCGTGGGACTTCAGGACATCGTGGACAATGGCCACGAGAGCCACGTTGCTGGCGTGGGCATCGCTCCCGCCCTTGAGAACCACGGCGTTGCCAGAGCGGAGACCTATGGAGACCACGTCGACAGTGACGTTGGGCCTTGCCTCGTAAATGACGCCGATGACGCCCATGGGGACGCGCACGCGGCTTATGACGAGACCGTTGGGGCGCACGACCTCGTCAATCACCTCGCCGCACGGGGCGGGCAGGTGGGCGACGTTGCGGGTGTCGGAAGCGATGCCGACGATACGCGCCCTATCGAGCTTCAGACGGTCGTATCGATAGTCGGACGGGTCGATTTTCGCCAAATCGGTGGCGTTGGCCGCCACAATGGAGTCGGCGTTGGCTTCGAGGGCGTCGGCGAGAGAGACGAGGAAGGCCTCGGTCTGGGCGGGTGTGATATGGAGCATGGAGCGCGACGCGCGCTTGACGGACTCAAACTGGCTGTTCAAGGTAGTAGAGGTGTGAAAGGTGAAGACCCCGTGGCTCGTCAGTCGCTCACCTTGGGGTAGATGTAGAGATAGTCGTAGTGGACGAGCGGCTTCTGCTTGGCTGCGAAGGCCTGCTTGACGGCCGTCTCCTTGTCCATGGCCGCACGGCCTACGCCGATGGTCGCCCCGTCGGGGCCGGCGATGAGGACGATGTCGTCCTTATGGAAGTCGCCCTCGAACTCCCTGACCCCTACGGGCAGGAGGCTGGACACGTGAGTAGATGAGAGCAGGGCCTCGGCAGCTCCTTTGTTCACGATAATCCGCGCCGTCGCGAACCCGTCGGAGTAGGCGATCCACTTCTTGACGGCGGGGCTCTTCTGCCCGGCCTCAAAGTGAGTACGCGTGAGAGACGGGTCGCCGTCGACAAGGCGGGTGATGACGCAGTCCGTAGCGCCGTTGGCGATGTAGACATCGATGCCGGCCTGGGCCGTCTTCTGCGCCATGCGGCACTTGGTGACCATGCCTCCACGGCCGAAGCCTGACTTCGAGGCGCGGACATAGCGCGAGACGCTCGTGCCGTTGGCGACCTCGGAGATCACCTTGGATGCCGAATCGGATGGGTCGCCATCGAATATGCCATCTATATTACTAAGGATGAAAAGCTTGTCGCAGTCCATCATAGAGGCCACGAGGCCAGACAGCTCATCGTTGTCAGTGAACATGAGGCCGGCGAGCGACACGGCGTCGTTCTCGTTGACGACAGGCACCACGTCGTTCTGCCAGAGAGTCTCGAAGCAGTTCTTCATATTAAGGTAGTGGGTACGGCTACCAAAGTCCTGCTTAGTGACGAGGAGCTGGCCTATTTTCAGCCCGTTACGGTCGAAAATCTGCTTATACTGGTCGATGAGCTTCACTTGCCCCACGGACGAGAGGAGTTGCCTCTGGGCCACTGGGTTGAGATCCTCATAGCCATTGACCATGCCGCGCCCGGCGGCCATTGCGCCAGAGGATACGAGCACCACCTTGTGGCCGCGCCTCCTCAGTTCCGCGATCTGCTCCACGAGAGACTCCATACGCCCGACATTGAGCATCTTGTCCGCCCCCGTCAGGACATTGGAGCCGACCTTTATGGTGATTTTGAGCATCGGCATGCGTGGTTACTTTACGATCTTATTGTAAGACCCCATCATGCCGGACATAACAGCCTTGGTGAAACCGGCATCCTCCATGGCGTTGACGCCGGCGATGGTGACGCCGCCGGGGGTGCAGACCTTGTCGATCTCGACCTCGGGGTGGGAGTGGTTGGCGATGATGAGCTGGGCGGCGCCCTTGACTGTCTGGGCGATGACCTGGGCGGCCAAATCGGCCTTGAGGCCCATCTGGATCGCGCTCTCCTGACATGCGCGGATATAGCGCAGCGCATGGGCGATGCCGCAAGATGCAAGGGCCGTTAGCGCAGGCATCTGAGCCTCATCGGCCACAAGGGCGAGACCGAGAGCGGAGAAAATCCTCTCAACGATGGCCACTTGCTCGGGCGCGGCGTGCGGGCCTGGGACGATGGCCGTGAGGCTCTCGCCGACCTCTGCGGCCGTATTGGGCATGACGCGGACGGAAGCCACGTCGTCGCCCAGAATCTCGGTAAGCTTAGCTACGGAAACGCCCGTGGCGATGCTTATGGCGACAGCCCCCTCCTTGATGAGCGGCTTGACATCTGCCGCGACATCGGCTATCTGGTATGGCTTGACGGCCAAGACTACGACATCGGCTCCTGCGACAGCGTCGCGGTTGACCGACGTGGTTTCATATCCCTCTTGCTTCCATGCGTTGAGAGCCGCGGCGTTGCGACGAGTAACGACAATCTGCCCGGCCTTGGCGATGCCCGCCTTGACAATTCCGCGGGCGATAGCTCCGCCCATGTTGCCGCCGCCTATTACGGCAATTTTCTGAAGTTCACCCATTGTTATTTTTCATCTTTGACAATCGCAAATATAACCCTTTTTCCGAAAGAGAGCCGCGGTGGCATTGCGCTATTGGCGCGGCAAATGGATTTTGCTCACGCCGGCTATTGTAGAAATGACGACATGCGCCGGTGTCCATGTAAAAAAGGAAGCCGATTCCGCACACCTTTGTTACAAATCTGCGCCCCAAGCCCTCGCACCAAAACCACAGGCAAGCCCGCCAAACGGACTTCGGATAAGAAAAAAAGACTATATTAGCAATACGATGGAGACAATAGAAGATCTTTACGAGGCGTTCGTGCGCAGCACGGGCGTCTCGACTGACACCCGCACAATCAGCCCGGGCAATATATTCGTGGCCCTCAAAGGAGCGAACTTTGACGGCAACACCCTTGTGGCCCAGGCCATTGAAAAAGGCGCATCGGCCATAGTGACCTCCGACAAGGCGTACGAGGGGTCTGCCAACGCCTTCGTATGCGAAGACACACTCAAAGCCCTGCAAGCCCTCGCCACCCACCACAGGGAGACGCTTAAAATCCCTGTCATAGGAATAACCGGCACTAACGGCAAAACGACGACAAAAGAGCTCGTAACGGCCGTCCTCAGAAAGAGATACCGGACGGCATCGACAAAGGGCAACCTCAACAACCATATAGGAGTCCCCCTGACAGTCCTATCCATCACGGACATGGACGAGATGGCAGTAGTGGAGATGGGTGCGAGCCACCTGCACGAGATAGCCGGACTCGTTGAGATTTCCCGTCCATCTGCCGGCCTCATAACCAACGTCGGCATTGGCCATATTGAGGGATTCGGCTCGTTTGAGGGGGTGAAAAAAACCAAGGGAGAGCTATACGACTTCCTTAAGACCCACGGCGGCAAAATATTCATAGACAGCACGAACAGTGACCTCACGGGCATGCTTGGCGCCTATGACAAAGCCATGCCATATGCCAAAGGGCGCGTGACGGAGACGGCGGACGAGGCCATAACGGTCGACATAGACGGCATAGGCATTATCCATACGCAGCTGCCTGGCCGGTATAACCTGGCCAACGTGCTCGCGGCCGCCACAGTAGGGCTCAATTACGGCGTCGCGCCGGCCGACATCGCGGCTGCGATAGCGGAATACAGGCCGACTAACAGCCGGAGCCAAATTGTGGAGACGAAGCGCAACTATTTGATTGTCGACGCCTACAATGCCAACCCGAGCAGCATGGCGGCCGCCCTTGACAACCTCGAAGCGTCACGCCGCCCCCACAAGGCTGTCATCCTCGGCGCAATGAGGGAACTTGGCGCGGAACAGAACCCGCAGCACGTCAAGGTTCTCGACAGAATTAGCGCAATGGGGCTCGATGCGGCAATACTCATCGGGCCGGAGTTCAAGACCTTCGAGGCTAAATATCCGCAGTTCAAGTTCTTCAATACAACCGACGAGGCGCGTGACGAAACGTCGCGGCTGAGCGGCGAGATGATACTCGTGAAAGGCTCAAACTCCAATAAACTGACCACATTGCTCGACGCGCTCTGATGCGCAGCGGCATCCCACTTTTCCTCAGAACAACAAACATAAAGCATAGATCGTGAAACAATTTCTGACAGTAGGGGACATCGGCGACCTTGGCAAAGCCATCGAAGAGGCCAAGCAAGTGAAAGCCACCCCATTCGCATGGCAGGACCTGGGCAAGAACAAGACCATAATCCTCGTCTTCTTCAACTCGAGCCTCCGCACACGCCTCAGTTCGCAAGTTGCAGCGCAGAACCTCGGCATGCACGCCATAGTCCTCAACATAGACAAGGACAGCTGGAAGCTCGAGACCGAGATGGGCGTCGTCATGGACGGCGACAAGACCGAGCACCTGCGCGAGGCGATACCCGTAATCGGCTCGTACTGCGACCTCATAGGCGTACGCTCATTCGCGAGGTTCGAAAGCCGCGAGTTCGACTACCAGGAGACCATCCTCAAGCAGTTCATAGAATACTCAGGCAGGCCCGTCATCTCACTGGAGAGCGCGACTCGCCACCCGTGCCAGGCGTTCGCCGACCTGCTGACCATTGAGGAGCACAAGACCGTGGCCCGCCCGAAGGTCGTCCTGACATGGGCGCCCCACCCCAAGGCCCTGCCACAGGCCGTGCCTAACTCATTCGCCGAGTGGATGAAAGCTGCTCCCGATGTCGACTTCGTCCTCACCTGCCCCGAGGGCTATGACCTCGCCCCGGACATTATGGAGGGTGCGCACCTTGAGCGCGACCAGAAGAAGGCGTTCGAGGGTGCTGACTTCATCTACGCCAAGAACTGGGCGAGCTACGAGAGCTATGGCCAAATCTTGTCGAAAGACCGCTCGTGGACAGTCGACGCGGAGCATATGAGCTGGACGAACAATGCCAAGTTTATGCACTGTCTGCCAGTGCGCCGCAACATGATTGTCTCCGACGAGGTCATTGACAGCCCCAACAGCCTCGTCATTCCCGAGGCCGCCAACCGCGTCTTCTCCATCCAGACCGTCATGAAGCGGATGCTCGAGGACCTTGCCAAGGGCAAGTAGACCGGCTTTTTAGCTCCATATCGCCTTGCGGACTCATTTGCCGTCCGCGGGGCGATTTTTTTTGCGTAGAAGCATAATTGTCTTGGCTCCGTACACTTCACAAAAAATGGAGAAACAGTCCATAAAGAGTAAAATATCAGAGGATTGATGATTTGTTAATTTTGGGAGGCGTGTTTCTTTATTACGTCATATAAAGCTATATTTGGGGTGCAAATTAGGCGCGAGCGACCTGCCTCCATGCTCTGAGCGCCAAGAGAAAAGAAAAGATGAGTGAAGTCCTTTTAGAGGCACTTATGCAGCTATTCGCCCTGCTGACAGACGTTAAGCACGTTTCACTGTCGACGGGGCGCGAGAAGGTTGGCGAATACCTGTCGCACCAATTCAATGCGGAGTACGTCCGCAAGTTCCTGGCGCGCTATGATTTCTACCTGAACAAGTTTCACAGCGTCGCAGACGACGACGCCGCCCGCGACGCCCAGACGAACGAGAACATCCGCAGGATGCGCTCGATATGCAATGACGTGAACATGGAGATAGGGCTTGACGAGAAGGTGCTGCTCATCTCGTCGATGCTCAACTACATTGCGAAGCCCGAGATAGGGTATGACGAGGAACGCTTCGTTGACGGGCTCGCCGATATGCTGCGCATCCCGCCCGAAGACTATTGGAACCTCAAGACGTTCACTCTCGAACAGCCCGCCAACGTGGTGGACAAGAGCCGGCTGCTAATAATAAACGGCAAGCCGGAGAAGCTTCACCCCGACGTCAAGCACATCTACATAAGCAAGTTCGGCGTCTGCGTGTGGGTACTCCACATAAAGTCGACCAACACATTCGTCTTCCGCTATAACGGCGAGCGCAACCTCTACCTCAGCGGCCACAGGCTCGACCCGGGCAAGGTCTACCCCATGTCGCCGGGCTGCGTGCTCAACACCAGCCACGTCCGCCCCGTCTACTACGGACATATCACTGAGAAGTTCATCACACGCCCAGACACGGGGCGCATAATATTCCGCGCCGTCGACATAGAGTACAAGTTCTCCGACAACAACGTAGGCATCCACAAGTTCAGCTTCCTCGGCAAGAGCGGCCAGCTCGTGGGCATAATGGGCGGCTCAGGCTCCGGCAAGAGCACGCTGATGAACCTGCTCTGCGGCAAATACAAGCCAAGCGCAGGCAGGATAACCATCAACGGCTACGACCTCCACGTCGACCACGAGGACCTGGAGGGTGTGATAGGTTACGTGCCGCAAGACGACATGCTGAACGAGGAGCTTACGGTCTACGAGAACCTGTGGTTCAACGCCCGCCTGCTCTTCAGCAACAAGACCGACAACGAGAAGCGTCAGCTCGTGGAGAAGGCCCTTCAGGACTTCGACCTCGTAGAGGCCCGCGACCTGAAAGTAGGCAACCCTCTCAACAAAGTGCTGAGCGGCGGACAGCGCAAGCGGCTCAACATCGCGCTCGAGCTTATGCGCGAGCCGTCAGTCCTCTTCGTCGATGAGCCCACGTCGGGACTTTCAAGCTCCGACTCGGAGAAAGTAATGTCGCTCCTCAAGCGGCAAGTGCTGAAGGGTAAGCTTGTCATTATCAACATACACCAGCCGAGCAGCGACATATATAAGCTTCTCGACAAGCTCCTCATAATCGACCAGGGCGGCTACATTGTCTACAATGGCAACCCTATGAACGCCATTGTCTACTTCAAGAAGAAGGCGCACTACGTCAATCCCGAGGAGCGCGAGTGCTACCTCTGCGGCAACGTGAAGACCGAGCAGCCCCTGCGCATCATAGAGGCGCGGATGGTAGACCCGTCGGGCAAGCTCATCCGCAAGCGCAAGGTGACGCCGCAAGAGTGGTACCAGCAGTACTGCGAAGAGTTCGAGGGCAGCTTCGACTGGAAGGGCAAGAACGTGACGCTCAAGGAGAAACTGCCCAACAACCTGTACTGCATCCCGAGCCGCCGCAGCCAGTTCGCCACTTTCCTGCTGCGCGACGCCCTCAAGAAGCTAAAGGACACGCAGTACATGCTGCTCAACATAGCGGAGGTGCCTATTCTCGCCCTCCTGCTCGCCCTCGCCACACACTACGTCAGCGAAAGTGGGGTCTACACCCTCGCAGCTAACTCCAACCTGCCGACGTACCTGTTCATGTGCGTGGTAGTGGCGCTGTTCGTAGGTCTCAACACGTCAGCTGAAGAGATGATTAAGGACCGCAAGCTACTTGTGCGCGAGCAGTTCCTTAACCTTAGCCGGACGTCATACCTGTCGGCCAAGATTGTCAACCTCTTCGGGATGTCGTTCATCCAGACGCTGATGCTCGTCGGCATAGGCCACAGCATAATGGGCATAAGCCCTGACCTTTGGCTCGTGCACATCCTGGTGTTGTTCAGCACGTTCGCCTTTGCCATAATCTTCGGGCTGAACGTGAGCAGCGGTCTGAAGACGGCTGTCTCCATCTACATCTCTATTCCGCTCGTCCTCGTGCCGCAGCTCGTTTTCAGCGGCACGATGGTGGACTTTGAGCGCCTGCACCCCTTGCTTGGCAACCATGAGTACACGCCCGTCATAGGCGACCTCACGGTATCGCGCTGGGCGTATGAGGCTCTCGCCGTCGACCAATATGTGCGCAACCCCTACGAGCGCAACTTCTTCGACAGCGAGGTGGAGCGCAGCCTGGCTTCGTACACCGCCGCATCGTGGCTCCCGGAGATTGAGAACATAAACAGGAGGGGCGACCTTGACGAGGAAAGCATGCTCCTCATCAGGTCGGAACTCGGCAGGGTGCAAGAGACGATGGGCGTCAGATTGCCGGACAGCCTCGCATTGCCGCAAAAGATGGGGCATAAGCGAGAGGATAAAGTGGTCGAAGCCATAAAATGGCTCAAGGCTCAGGCGCAAGACCGCTTCCGCATAGCCACGGAGAGGAACGACAGCATAGCGGAGTCGCTTGTGAGGGAGCTTGGCTCAGCCGACGCCGTTGCGGCTCTCAAACGCCGAAGCACGAACGAGGCGCTGAGCCGGCTTGCGCAGTCGAAGGACAAGTTCGAGCAGATAGCCGTATACACCGACAAGATGGTCCGCAAACGCCAGCCTGTCTACGCCATGCCCGAGAACCGTTGCGGCCGCGCCCACCTCTACTCACCTATGAAGCGGATAGGCGACACTCTGATCCCCACGGCTATTTTCAATTGCCTCGTCATCTGGGTGTTCATCGGCGTCTTCTACGTCACGCTCTACTTCGACCTGCTTCGCCGCCTCTTCGACAAGATGGAGAGCAACAGGAAGAGCAGAATAACAAAGCAGCTGGAAAAACTGAGGCTGTAACTCCATACCCCCTGACAGCTTAACCTAACCCAAGAATAAAGAATGGAAGAATTGAAAGAACTCGTCGAGGCCGCATGGGCCGACCGCGAGTTGCTGAAGAAGGCGGAATTCCGCAAAGGCATAGACCAAGTGGTGGACCTCCTTGACAAGGGCGAGCTCCGCTGCGCCACTCCAGACGAGAGTGGCGAGAACTGGACGGTGAACGAGTGGGTGAAAAAGGCGATAATCCTCTACTTCCCCATCCATGAGATGTCGACCATTGAGTGCGACCCGTTCGAGTGGCACGACAAAGTTCCCCTCAAGCACGGGTATGCCGAGATGGGCGTGCGCGCAGTGCCTCACGCTGTGGCACGCTACGGCTCATTCATAGAGAAAGGCGTGGTCATGATGCCGTCGTTCGTCAACATCGGCGCGTACGTCGGCAGCGGGACGATGGTCGACACGTGGGCCACCGTCGGCAGCTGCGCGCAGGTTGGCAGGGGCGTGCACCTCAGCGGCGGAGTGGGCGTGGGGGGCGTCCTGGAGCCTGTACAGGCTGCGCCAGTCATCATTGAGGACCATGCGTTTATCGGCTCCCGCTGCATAATTGTCGAGGGCTGCCATATTGGCCACGAGGCTGTACTCGCGGCAGGATGCGTCCTTACCGGCTCCACAAAAATTATCGACGTGACAGGACCTGAGCCTGTCATCACCAAAGGTTACGTCCCGCCCCGCTCGGTAGTCATCCCCGGCTCCTACATAAAGAAATTCCCCGCTGGCGAATTTGCCACGGCCGCCACCCTCATCATAGGCAAGCGCAAAGAGTCGACCGACAAGAAAACCTCGCTCAACGAGTGCCTCCGCGACTACAATCTCGGGGCATAAAAGGCGAAAGGACAGAGCTTTATATCAAAGTAAGACAACATATATGGCATGGGACTCGGCACGGCGCACGTGCCGAAGTTCCCGCTTTTTTGAGTTACGGAAGAAACGACAACAGATGGACAAAGCAGAATATGACGAAGACCTGCGGCAGGCGGTAGCCACATTGCGGCGCGGCGGCCTGATACTCTACCCGACGGACACCGTATGGGGCATAGGCTGCGACGCCACTAACAGCGAGGCGGTCGCAAAAGTTTTCGCCCTGAAGCAGCGCGCCGAGGCCAAGAGCATGCTTGTGCTGGTAGACTCAGCCAGCCGAGCAAGGAACTACGTGAAAGAGATTCCCGATGTGGCGTACGACATGCTCGACATTGCAGACAAGCCCCTGACTCTCATACTCGACAACGCTCTCGGCCTGGCACCCAACCTTATAGCCGAAGACGGGTCGGTAGGAATCAGGGTGACGAACGAAAAATTCAGCCACGACCTCTGCTACAAGTTCATGAAAGCCGTGGTATCGACATCGGCCAACATTAGCGGCCACCCCGCCGCCGCCATATACCCCGAGATTGAGCAGGAGATAATAGACGGAGTGGACTACGTAGTCCGCTACCGCCGCGACGACACCAAGCGCTCAAAGCCGAGCAGCATAGTCAAGCTCAAAGCCGACGGACAGGTCACAGTAATAAGGCCATAGGCCGGCACCCACCGCCCGACATAGAGATGAAAAAGGAATACCCGATAGACTTGGAGACCTACCCGTTCAAAGTGAGGGCCGACATCCAGTTGCGCTTCAACGACTTGGACGGCTACGGGCATGCGAACAACGGCGCCATGCAGGCCTACTTCGACATAGGCCGAGCTGAATATCTCCGCCTATGCTGCGGAGAGGACTTTTATAAGGGCGACTCTACGATGCTCGTGGTCTCATACACCACCGACTTCATGCAGCAAGTGCACCTTGAGGACGACATAGAAGTCCGCGTGGCCGTGCACCGCATTGGCTACAAGAGCATAAGCATGATTATGGCCATAGTGGACAAGCGGAACGGCGCCATAAAGGCCGTCACAGACTCTGTGATGTCAGGCTTCAGCAAGCGGACTCAGAGCAGCATCCCCATCCTTGAGAGATGGAGAAAGAAGATAGAGGAGATTGAAGGCAAGAGCCTGTAGAGCCAAAGAGGGAAGAAAAGAGCCGCCCGTGGTTATGTAGTTTTCAACACTTTTACTATCTTTGGTAATACAAGTAGAGACAATGCTGACGATAGACAACATAAACTCAGACGTAGATAAATGGCTCTCGGAGATAGACTACGGCCAAGCCCCGAAGAACCTCTACGACCCGATAAGATACTGTATGTCATTGGGTGGCAAGCGGATGCGCCCGATGTTATGCCTCTCGACGTGCGCCCTCTTCAAAGATGACTACGAACAGGCCAAATGGGCGGCGATGGCCATTGAGGTGTTCCATAATTTCACACTTCTGCATGACGACGTGATGGACAAAGCCTGTATAAGGCGCGGGAAACCAACCGTCGTAGCGAAATACGGATTGAACACCGCCATATTGAGTGGCGACGCCATGCTCATCGAGGCGTACAGGCTCCTTCAACTCACCGACTCCCCCTCTTTCTCACTTATTGTTGACACATTCAACAAGACAGCCCGCGAAGTCTGCGAAGGTCAGCAACTTGATATGGACTTCGAGACCCGGGACGATGTCACGGCCGACGAGTATCTTGAGATGATTCGCCTCAAGACGGCGGTTCTCCTCGCCGGCGCGATGAAGATAGGAGCTCTGGTGGGCGGAGCCGCTGCCCAGGAGACTCAGGCCATATACGATTACGGCATCCTGATAGGTCTCGCGTTCCAGTTGCAGGACGACCTGCTCGACAGTTTTGGCGACCCTGCCACCTTCGGCAAGTCCATTGGCGGCGACATAATGGAGAACAAGAAGACTTACATGCTCATCAACGCCCTTGCCAAGGCCGACAGCGGACAAAGACGCGAGATGCAAGCCTGGATGAGCAATACGGACCCGGTTCGTGAAGAGAAAGTGTCCGCAATGAGAGACCTTTTTGAGGTGACTGGCGCAAAAACGGCCACCGAGGCCAAGATAAAGAGCCTCTTCGACGAGGCGATGTCGAAGCTCCGCGAGATGGAAATCCCTGCAGAGGGCAAGCGTTATTTCATTGACTACGCAGACAAGCTGTTCCGCCGAGACAAATAGAGGGACTGCAATCATATACACACATAAAGACAAAAAGTAGCATATCATCAATAATATGGCAAAAGCAGGCAAGATTATTCAGATAGTTGGTCCTGTGGTGGATGTCACGTTCGACACATCCGAGGGCGAGCTGCCAGAGATATATGACGCTCTGGAGATCACGCGCGACAATGGCGCCAAGCTGATAATAGAGTGCGAGCAGCACATTGGCGAGAACACCGTCAGGTGCATAGCCATGGAGTCGACCGACGGACTCAAGCGCGGAATGGACGTTGTCAACACCGGGGCTCCCATTATGATGCCAAAGGGCGACAACGCGCGCGGCCGACTTCTGAACGTCATTGGCGAGTCGATTGACGGAATGGCCAACCCCACGAAGGAGGGCGGCAGCCCCATCCACAAGCCCGCCCCCTCATATGAGGAGCTTACCACAGAGGCGGAAGTCCTCTTCACAGGCATCAAGGTCATCGACCTCATCGAGCCTTACGCCAAGGGTGGTAAGATTGGCCTCTTCGGCGGCGCTGGCGTGGGCAAGACGGTGCTTATCCAGGAGCTCATCAACAACATTGCCAAGGGTCATAACGGCCTCTCGGTCTTCGCCGGTGTAGGCGAGCGCACCCGCGAGGGCAACGACCTCCTGCGCGAGATGATTGAGAGCGGCATTGTGAACTATGGCAAAGAGTTCAAGGAGAGCATGGAGAAGGGAGAGTGGGACCTGTCGAAGGTTGACCACGAGGCCTTGGCGAAGTCGCAGTGCACCATGGTGTTCGGTCAGATGAACGAGCCGCCTGGAGCACGTGCGCGAGTAGCCCTTTCCGGCCTTACAGTTGCTGAGAGCCTCCGCGACGGCGACGGCAAAGGCGCAGGCCGTGACATCCTGCTCTTCATCGATAACATCTTCCGATTCACACAGGCGGGATCCGAGGTGTCCGCGCTTCTCGGCCGTATGCCTTCCGCCGTGGGATATCAGCCGACATTGGCATCGGAGATGGGCGCCCTACAGGAGCGCATCACCTCTACGAAGCACGGTTCTATCACGTCGGTACAGGCGGTCTACGTGCCGGCCGACGACCTTACCGACCCTGCCCCCGCGACGACATTCGCCCACCTCGACGCAAAGACCGTCCTTAGCCGTAAGATTGCCGAGCTCGGCATCTACCCCGCCGTCGACCCTCTCGACTCGACATCGCGAATCCTCTCGCCAGAAGTTGTCGGCAAGGCGCACTACGAGTGCGCGGAGCGAGTAAAGCAGCTGCTCCAGCACTACAATGAGCTTCAGGATATCATCTCCATCCTCGGAATGGAGGAACTCTCCGAGGAGGACAAGCTCGTCGTGGCACGCGCACGCCGTGTCCAGCGCTTCCTCTCGCAGCCATTCTTCGTGGCGGAGCAGTTCACGGGCCTGCAGGGCGCCTACGTATCGATTGAAGACACCATCAAGGGCTTCAATATGATTATGGACGGCGAACTCGACAAGTACCCCGAGGCGGCGTTCCATCTGGTCGGCACCATCGATCAGGCCATCGAGAAGGGCGAGCGCCTCCTGAAGGAGCAGGCCTAACCGACCTAAAAGCATGTGATATGGAAACACAGCTAAACCTCGAAATCGTCTCGCCCGAGAAGGTTGTCTTCAGTGGCGACGTGGAGCTCGTTGAGATGCCAGGCAAGTGTGGTCGTTTCGCCATCATGCGGAATCATGCTCCCATCATAGCCTCGCTATCAAAGGGTGAAATCAGGGTGAAGCCAGTCGGCAAGCCCGAGGAGACATACGCATGCCAAGCAGGCTACGTAGAATGCTCCAACAACAAGGTGTCCGTGCTGCTCAACGCGTAGGCGAAGAGCGACACAAGATATGGTAACAGCCGCCCACCCTGCCTCAAACGCAAGGTGGGCGGCTGATTTTTAGGAGTGGGCGGTGGCAAAAGTCAGCAATGACCAGCCTATGGTTTATTCGCCAAACTTCATAGATACCACTCGTAGAATCTCTACTTTTGTGCCAACGTGAAAAGCGAAAACTCAACAGCGACGCCATAAATGAAGACAGAAATCGACCCAGCCAGCCTTAGCGGCCGACGATGCGTGATAACAGTCGCGTCACCGAACACAAGCGGGAGAGACTCCGCATCGGCAACACGCGCCAGCTCAGTTGCAGCCGCCCTCTTCGGCGCTGTCAGAAAAGCAGGAGGAGAACCGGCCTACATGACGACGGACGAGGCAACAGAGACCGAGAGCCTTGTCGGCTGCGACACTCTGTTCTTATGCTGGCAGGCGACATCACTACGCCCCAATGATGCTGGAGAGGTGTGGCGGACAAACGTCATGACGACACGAAACGTCTGCAAGGCCGCCGAGGATGCGCAAGTCAAGCGCGTAGTACTTCTCGGCTCGATATTGTCATTGGGCCACAGTGCGGACAATTCGGCCATCGACGCCACGACTCCTTACCTTTCGGACGACAAGAGGACCGTCCTCGAAAAGTCGTTGTTCCGTCAGGAGATGGAGGTATGGCAAATGGGGGAGCGCGGAACGCGCGTGAGCGTAGTCTGCGGAGGAATAGCAATCAACCCGGACGAAACTGAGAATGAAGGAGCAAGAGAGCATTGGGCGCAACGGCTCGACCCGATCAAGTATGCGCACTTTCTCAGCACACCGCGTTCGCTGTCCGAGGCCCTTGTGGCAACGGCATCGGATGAGAATGAAGGCAGGCGGCTCATATGCACCGGACTTAGCGATGAGCTGGCTCAAAGAATTAAGAAAATCGAGAATAAAAATAAGCCGCCATTCTTATTGCGACTGGGCGACATTCTCGGGCTGAGTCAAAAGGCGAGGGCGCGCAAAATGCTCAGACGGGCGGGAAAATACGCCTCGGACTTTGCGCCTGCGAGTGAATAGAGGCGGGAGACACAAGCACCCAAACAATGCACCTTCGAAAATCGGGGACATCCATAATCAAAGTGCCTCGCACAACGAGCAAAAGCAAGCGCAATGGTTGCTGGGACTGCATCATTCCGTGGACTGCTTATGGTCACGCACATATATGACTTGAGTGCATTAGCGCATACCTACGTGGGGCGGCTGTTTGACCATAGGCAAAGAAGAAAGCCTCAGACAAACTGATTGCCTGAGGCTTAAACCTTGTAGCGGGAAGCCGACTCGAACGACTGACCTTTGGGTTATGAGCCCAACGAGCTACCACTGCTCCATCCCGCAATATGAGATCTTAGAGCGGCAAATTCTGCCGATTGTAGCGGGAAGCCGACTCGAACGACTGACCTTTGGGTTATGAGCCCAACGAGCTACCACTGCTCCATCCCGCAATATATCTCTTACCTAAATGTTTTTCTTCTCAAATGCGATGCAAAGATAGTGATATTTATTTACAAGTCAATAGGCTGTCGTCAAATTTTAGATAGCAAAGCATCTTTTGCATAAAGACACGATGGATTGCGTGGGATTTCGGCACTCCTGTGTAATGGAATGACGCACGATATGACTAAAAAAGAGACGCCAAGTCGCACTTGCGTCAAGTTATGGAGCAGGAGGGCATTATATTTGTCGAATATTAGAGAATGAGAACCCAAAGGGCGTGAGCCTCAACATAAAAGGGCTTTAAAACCTAAATGAAATGACTTTCCCAAACTTATTCAGGCTTTACATTTGGCTAGTCGACCTCGTCAGGAAGTCGAACGGCATAACCCTCGACGAGATTAACAATAAGTGGATCCGCACTGCGGCAAGCGAAGGCAAGGCGATGTCGCGATCGTCGTTCCTCCGGCACAAGGACGAGATTGCGGAGATTTTCGGGATAAACATCACATGCACAAGGGACAACGGCTACAGGTATTTCCTCGACGACCGCGAAATTTTCAAGAGCGACAGCGTCCAGAACTGGATGATTTCGACCCTCTCGGTTAACAACGTGCTGGCTGAGGGGCTGTCACTAAACGACAGGATTGTCCTCGAAGCGATTCCCTCGTCGAAGTGGCTACATGAGGTTATAGAGGCAATGAAGAGCGACACGGTCCTGCTCATCGACTACAAGAAATACTCATCGGCGCAAGGCAAGGCGTATGAGGTAGAGCCATATAGCCTGAAGCTTTACAGGCGGAGGTGGTACATGCTATGCGTGAAGAGGCCGGAGAATGAGTTCCGCACATTCTCGCTGGACCGCATAAGGGGGATAGAGCGGACGGAGAAGAGCTTTGAGATCTCCAGGGATTTCTCGTCGAGTGAATTTTACAAGGAGTGCTACGGCGTGGTGCACGGGACGGACACCGTCGCGGAGCATATCATAATAAGGGCTTACGGCGTCGAGGCCAAGGCTATCCGCGACCTGCCCATCCACCCCAGCCAGGAGGAGCTGCCGGGCGGCGATGAGAGCCACACGGACTACAGCCTCTTCCTGAGGCCAACGCGCGACTTCAGGAGCGACATAGTCGGAAGGGGAGTCTTCGTGAAGGTGCTTGAACCCTCGTGGCTTGCCGACGAGATCGCGGAAATGCACCGCAAGGCGGCGAGGATGTATGAGCGGGAGGGGGAATAAGCGTAAAAGGCTAAAGATGAGAGACCAGAGAGACGAAGTGTGCATATCGCACTACCGTGAAGGCACGGGTGACATCCAGACAAACGAGGAGCATAGCGCAGGCGTGGCAAACTTGGCCGCAGACTTCGCCACGGATTTCGGGATGCGGGAATGGGGCAAGGCCGCCGGCTTGCTGCACGACAAAGGGAAGGAGCAGCGAGCCTTCCAGACACACATAAGGCATGCGACAGGTATTGACACGTCGGGGCATGACGTACGTGCGCCTCACGCTTTCGCGGGGGCCATTATTGCGCACAAGTCATACAACGACAAGGGAGCGGGATTTGTGTTGCCAAACATCATAGCCGGCCATCACAGGGGGCTGTATGACCAGACGGACCTGGAAGAGGAACTCAAGAAGGGTCTTCCTGCGGAAGTGTCTGCCGACATCGGCAATCTAAACCTTGAGACTCCTGTTCGGATGAAAAGCCCCACCGACTTAAGTCATCTCACAAGAGTTCTGTTCTCATGCCTCGTAGACGCCGACAGGCTTGACACTGAGCGATTCATGACGCCAGGCGAGTACGCCCAAAGAGATAGCGGCACCTCCATAGAGGAGCTGAACAAGCTTCTTGACGAGAGACTCAACGCGTTCAGGCAAGACACACCCGTAAACAAGATCAGGCACGAGATATTGCGCTGGAGCCAAGCTGCCTCGCAAGGCGACAGAGGTTTTTACAGCCTGACCGTGCCCACTGGAGGCGGGAAAACGCTCGCGTCATTGTCATGGGCAATGCGCCATGCCATCAGGAATGCGCAGAGAAGGATAATTATAGCGATCCCGTACACAAGCATTATAGTTCAGACGGCCGCCATACTGAAAGGAATATTCGGGGAGCGGAACGTCCTGGAGCATCATTCCGACGTGGAGAGAAGCGACGACAGCGAAGAGACGGGCGACGTCGACCTCGCGACAGAGAATTGGGACAAGCCAATAGTAGTGACAACGAACGTCCAGCTTTTCGAGTCGGCATTTTCGAACAAGCCTGCTGCGTGTCGCAAGCTGCACAACATATGCAACAGCGTCATAATACTTGACGAGGTCCAGACCCTGCCGACCGACTTCCTCCAGCCCACAACGGAAATGCTCGACACTTACAGAAGACTTTTCAAATGCTCCATCCTGTTCACGACCGCAAGCCAGCCAACTCTTGAAGGTGAGCAAAAAGGTTGCGGCGCATGCGTACATCTGAAAGGGCTTAATAAAATCAAAGAAATAATACCGCCTGACGCCGACCTGTGCTCCAAACTCAAAAGGACTACGATTAGAAGAGACGAGTTCAGCTCGTCGTACGACGACATAGCCCGGCGCATCGACGCCCACGCGAGAGTCCTTTGCATAGTAAACACACGGAAAGACGCCAAGGAAATATATGACAGGCTGGAGAAGTCGCCCACGACGTTCCACCTGTCGAGAATGATGTGCTCAGCACACATAAAGAGGACGATAGACGAGATAAAGAGATTGCTCGCCTCGGACACCACGACTCCGGTGAAAGTCATATCGACCCAGCTGATAGAGGCGGGCGTGGACATTGACTTCCCCATCGTATATAGGCAGGTGGCGGGACTGGACTCCATAGTCCAGGCGGCGGGGCGCTGCAACAGGGAGGGGAGGATGGAGTCTTCCGAGACAATTGTGTTCGACCTCTTCAAGGAGAACAGTTCTTTGCCAAGGGGGCTGATATCCCGATCCTTCGAAGCCCTCAGGGCGCTCGGCAAAACAGAAGACTACTCGTCGCCGGAAGAGATGAGTCGATACTTCAAACAGTTGTATTGCAGAGTGGCCACATTCGACAGGAAAGGCATAGGGCGATGTTATAATAAAAAGAGTTTGGCAAACTTTGAAACGATAGCTAAAAACTTCAAACTCATTGACGACAAGACCACTCCGGTAATAGTCGACTATGAAGACAGCCGCGCAGCAGTTGAAGAAATCCGCAGGGATGGCCGCAGGGCGTCACTTGTCAGGAGGCTCTACAAATACACGGTCAACCTGAGGGACTGGGATTTCAAGTCCCTGAAAGATATGGGAGCCGTGGAAGAGGTGATTCCCGGACTATGGTTTGCCACTTCGCGGAAACAATATGACGAGAATATCGGACTCTGCCTCACCAACCTTTGGCTGGAGGAGCCTCAAATAATGTAGGACTTGCTGAAGCCATTGGCACGAGCCGTAAAATACATTAATTTCATTAAACAAATAGCAAATAAACACGACTATGAATTATAGTGACAGAGAATTCACACTGGAAGTATGGGGCGACTTCGCATGCTTCACGAGGCCGGAGCTAAAGGTAGAGCGAGTGAGCTATGACGTCATCACCCCGTCGGCGGCGCGAGCGATATTCGAGGCCATATTCTGGAAACCCGCGTTCAAGTGGCAAATCACCGAGATTCAGGTTCTGAACGACATAAAATGGTTTTCCATCAAGAGAAACGAGGTGGCGGCTGTCGCATCACGAGGGGCGAAAGAGATATTCATTGAAGAGAAGCGCATCATGAAAAACGGACTTCTGCTTCGCGACGTCAGGTACAGGATAAAGGCAAGGCTCGTCTACATCCCTGTAGGAGAGAGGACAAAGGCCGCGATGGCGAAGCACGAGGCGGAGGGGAGCGAGAACCCGATGAAATATTACGAGATGTTCGAGCGTCGCGCCCGCAAAGGACAGTGCTTCACGCAGCCATACCTCGGGTGCAGAGAATTCTCAGCGTCATGGAGGCTTGTGGAAGATGGCGATGAGCAGGCACAGCCACTACCGATTAACAGAGACCTTGGCATCATGCTCTACGACATGGATTTCAGCAAAAAAACAGAATGCCCCGACGCTCTCTTCTACCACGCAAGGATAGAGAACGGAACAATCAGTGTACCCACTCCTGACAGTAACGAAATACTAAGATGATACTCAAGGCTTTAGTCGATTATTACAACCGGAACATTGACAGGTTGCCGACAATAGGCAGGCAACTCAAGCAGATAGGTTTCATAATAACCATAGACAAAGATGGCAACTTCCTGCACATTGAGGACGCAAGGGACGGCGACAGCGCGCCAGAGCACAGGGTATGCGCGGAGGTGCCGCGGACGTCGGGCATCGCCGCCAACCTCCTGTATGACAAAGTCGAGTACGTAATCGGGTACTCAGGGAAGGAAGGAGCAGGAGACAGAGCCATAAAGATGTACGAGGCATTTAAGGCAAAAGTTGACGCCCTACACAACAAACTACCTGACAACGAAAGTCTTGCAGCTGTGTACAAGTTCTATCAGAACGAGCAGAATGGAAACCTGAGGAAGGCGACAAGCGATCCTTGCTGGCCACAAATAGAGCAAAATCTCGATAAACGATACTCGATTTTCTCTTTCAGGGTAGTTGGCGATTATGAGATAATCGCAGAGAAAGATGAGATCATCAACGCTTACCTTGAAGATTCGGCTGATGGTGACTACGGACTTGACCTAATAACCGGCTTCAGAGATAAGCAAGTTAGAATTACGGGGGCGACACCTATCGCAGGATCTCAAGCAAAAGCCAAAATCGTCAGCTTCCAAGTGAATCAGGGCCTTGACTCCTACGGGAAGACCCAATGCGCGAATGCGCCGATAGGCGAGAAGTCAGAGTTCGCCTTCCGGACCGCTCTGATGCACATGGCAGCCAAAGGCTCACGTAACAAGTTCTCCATAGGTGACAGGACATACCTTTTCTGGGGCGGTGAGTCGTCAGCATCTCGCAAGGCGGAGGAGACTGTCTATTCGCTATTCAACTTCGAAGAGCAGGAAAACAATGATGATGACGACGCAGACCACATCCTCAACGCCTTCAAAGCGGTCTATACAGGAAACTTGAAATTGGGAGATTCAGAAGACGACATATTCCACGTGCTGGGACTTGCTCCAAATATCGGACGCGTGGCGGTCTGCCACTGGAGCGAAATCCCATTAAAGGACTTCTGCAAATGCATAGCTGACCATATAGAAAACGTAAGGATTGTCGGCCGCTCGCCGATGAAGTCGCACGACGCTGGCTTATATAACATCCTAAAAGCAGTCAAGAGGCAAAATGACCTGCCGCCCAACCTGACGGACGCTCTGGCAGTCAGCATCTTCAGAGGGGGCAAATACCCAGACAACCTCCTTACCGCGGCAATCGGAAAAGCGAAAGCCGTGGCACACGAGAACGAGGGCAAGGCGGAAATAAGCCAGACTCTCGCCGGAGTGATGAAAGCATACCTCAACAGGCTCAACGACCCACAAATCAAACGAATAGAAACAATGTTGGACAAAACAAACGACACTCCCGCATACCTATGCGGCCGTCTCTTCGCAACCTTGGTAAAAGTGCAAGAGGAAGCTAACAACATCAGCTCGATTAAAGAGCGGTACATGAGTTCTGCGTCAAGCACGCCGGCGACCATTTTCCCGACCCTCCTCAAACTAAACGTCCACCATATGGAGAACCTTAAGACCGACGGACGCAAGGTCAACATAGAGAAGCTGATGCAGGAAATAATATCGAAACTGCCGGCTAACGGCGGATTCCCGGACAGGCTTGACTTGCGTGAGCAGGCCTGCTTCTTCGTCGGGTACTACCAGCAGCGGCAGGATTTGTTCCCGCAGAAATCGGCAGACTGCGACACGACGGAAGATAACTGAAATAAATAACACATAAAACAAGCAGCAAATGAGCGAAATGAAAAACAGGATCGACTTTGTCTACATGTTCGACATAGTCGACGGCAACCCCAACGGAGACCCCGACGCTGGCAACATGCCACGCATGGATCCCGAGACGGGCGAGGGACTCGTGACCGACGTATGCCTGAAACGCAAGGTGCGGAACTATGTCATGACCGCCAAGCAAGGGCAAGAGGGCTACGACATCTTCATCAAGGAGAAGTCGGTCCTTAACAAAATGATTGAGAAATCATATGAGGACGAGGCCGTAAAACAAGCCAAGGGAGACAAGGGCAAGGAGGTTGAGGCTGCAGGCAAGGCAATGTGCAGGAAATACTACGACATCCGCACTTTCGGAGCCGTAATGACCACGGGCAACAAGAACGCTGGGCAAGTCAGGGGGCCGATACAGCTGACATTCGCCCGTTCCGTCGACCCGATAGCACCTGCCGATCACACCATAACCCGAATGGCCGTGACAAACGAAAAAGACGTTGACAAGGAGCGCACTATGGGCCGCAAGGCGACCGTGCCATACGGCCTCTACGTGGCCCACGGCTTCATATCGGCCAACCTTGCCAAGCAAACCGGCTTCTCAGAGGAAGACCTGAACATCTTCCTCGAAGCCTTGCGGAACATGTTCGACGTGGACAGGTCGGCGGCGAGAGGCCTTATGAGCGCCCAAAAACTGATTGTTTTCAGGCATGAGTCGGAGCTTGGCAACGCGCCGGCGAACAAACTGTTCGACCTGGTCAAAGTGACGAGGAGATCAGGCGTCTCCACTCCGCGCAGTTTTGCGGACTATGAGGTGACAGTCGACTCTGCCTCGCTGCCCGAGAATGTGGAAATAGAGGAACTCATATAATGCTTTACTCCGACGACGAGATGCTCGCACTGTCTGGGATTCAACATTTCATGTTTTGTCCCAGACAGTGGGCTCTCATCCACATAGAGCAGCAGTGGGCGGACAACCGGCTTACCGTGGAGGGGCAAATTGCTCATGAGCATGCCGACGACGCCGAATACAGGCCAAAGGCTGGAGGCGCATTGGCGATAAGGCATATGCCTCTCGTCTCAAGGACACTGGGGCTGGCTGGCTTCGCGGACATTGTAGAGATGAAACCTGCGCCGGAGGGGGAGAACAGCATAAGGATTCCGGGCAAAGACGGTTTCTGGATTCCTGCGCCAATAGAATACAAGCATGGCAAGGCGAAAGAGAACCCGTGCGACACGATGCAGTTGACCGCGCAAGCCATATGCCTGGAAGAGACGTACGGCATTAAGGTGGCGAAAGGCGCAATATACTATTGCCAAACCCGCCATCGGCTTGAAGTATCGATTGACGACAAGCTGCGGGATATGGCAAAAGCTATAGCCGAATCTATGCACTCAACATTCAAACGTGGCCTGACGCCAAGAGCAGAGAACGGGAAAGAATGCCGAAGTTGCTCTCTCCTTGACATTTGCGAACCAGAAGCGGGCAACAGGCAGAAAGCTTCGGAGTACATCACGCACAACTTGTATGAAGAGACTGCTTAATACGCTATACGTCATGACACCCGACGCATATTTGAGTCGGGACGGGCAGAATATTGTCGTCTCCGCCAAGAACGCGGAGATTGGCCGAGTCCCATCGGTCAACATCGAGTCCATTGTCTCATTCAGCTATGTTGGGGCAAGCCCGGGGGTGATGTCACTATGCGCAGAGAATGGCATCACTCTATCATTCCACACTCCCAGCGGCAAATTCATCGGCCGATTATGCGGCCCGACGAGGGGCAACGTGCTTTTGCGTAAATCGCAATACCAGGTCTCAGAAGACGCCGCCCAATCACTCAGGATAGCGAAACTGATGATAGCGGGGAAGATTCAGAACTGCCGGACAGTGATAAGGCGCCACATAAGGGACAATGGGACAGACGAAGAAGAGAATGAGGCGTCGGAAAAGCTGAGAAGACTCAAAGTCAAAGCCTTGGAAGCCAAATCGGCAGACACGCTCAGAGGGGTGGAGGGCGAGGCCGCATCGGAATATTTTGGCGTTTTCGACCGGCTGATCCAGCAGCAGAAGGAGTTTTTCACCTTTTCGGAGAGAAACCGCCGTCCGCCCCGCGACGCAGTCAACGCGATGCTATCGTTCGCTTACTCATTGTTGGCGAGTGAGATGACTTCGTCGCTCGAATCAGTGGGCATTGACCCATACGTCGGCGTTTTTCACACATTGCGGCCAGGGAGGGCGTCCCTCTCGCTGGATATGATAGAAGAGTTCCGGGCGTACATATGCGACCGCTTCGTCCTTTCCTTGATAAACAGAAGGCAGGTTTCACCCAAAGATTTCATCGTGCAAGGCGGCGTTTCCGTCACAATGACAGACGACGCGAGGAAAAAGTTCATTGCCTCATGGCAATCACGAAAAAAAGAGGAGATAAAGCACCCTTACCTTCAAGAAAAGGTACAGATAGGCATCCTGCCCTACGCGCAAGCTATGCTTTTGGCGAGGCATCTGCGCGGAGAGCTTGACGACTACCCTGTATTCATAGCAAAGTAGAGCCATGATGGTGTTAGTAACATATGACGTAAGCACGGAGACCCCGTTGGGGGCTAAGCGTCTGCGCCAAGTGGCTCGGCACTGCCAGGACTACGGGCAGAGGGTTCAGAACTCGGTATTCGAATGCGTACTCACGGAGTGTCAATTCGTCAGTTTGCGTAACGCGATCAAGAAAGTGATAAACGAGAAAGAGGACAGCGTCCGCTTCTACTTCTTGGGTAAGAATTGGCAGAGACGCATAGAGAGCATAGGGAAGGAGACCTCATTCGATGTCACCGGCGACCTAATTTTCTAAAGTGCGAACCTCAAGTTATGCAGGAAAAGCCACATGTTCGCACTAATTGAGAGCCAAACTGTTGTAACTTAGCCGTGCCGCTTATGAGGAAGAAAATGCTCTCTGGATTTAAGCCTCGCACAAAGTGCTGGATAAAGAACTGATATAGTTATAGTTGCGTCATATGCTGTCGCGCCCCGTGTGGGCGCGTGGATTGAAAC
>JBJEGU010000028.1:0-10026 GCA_051875415.1 Marinilabiliaceae bacterium | reverse complement strand
GAAAGCGGTTGCAAAGGTAGGGGCTTTTTCCGGAACTGCAAGGGGGAGGGGGAGATTATATCTGCTTGACGGTTTAGAATATTACCATTTGAGATGTGACAATCAGAATGTTAGCAGTATAAGTTAAAAGATATTAACACAACATATTTAAAGGAGAAAGCGACTCATTTGACGTAAAAATGGTGGCGAGAAGGGTCTCGCCACCATTTTTCACCTCGATTGGGGAATTACGTCATTGGCACTGAATGCGCAGACCGGAGATTTTTACACTCACCAGTCTCTCTCCGGCACATCCATTTCAAAGAACTCACATTCGCCATTTTCAGCGACATGGACTCCTATATGCACCCTGTTGCCATGCTGCGCCGTGAATGTATGACCTTCTATGCGGACAATCTCTATTGACGAATAGTCAGGGCCATAGGACGGCACAGTGCAGAAGAGGAACTTGGACATATAAGTGTTGTCGTTCATATGTATCCTTGCGTCGTATGACTCTAAATTATCCTTACAGCCAGTAGAGAACCACTCATCTGCGGTCATCGTCTTAAATGCCGGCACCAGCAAAGTCAGCCGCGAAGAGTCGACGTAAGCATAGTACTCATTTGCTTTGGAGTCATAATCCTTGACGCTGTCTATTGTCGCGCTGACAGACCATTCACGAGACTCGGCCTCGATCCAGACGCTGGAGAGGAAAGCACTATCAACTTTGGGCGTGTCGATATGGAAAATTATTGGAGAGGCACCATAGTAAGGGTCATACGATTCTTCATCATCGCAGGATGTGACACCAAGGGCTACTGGCAAGAGCCAGAGGAGGGAAACAAACAGATTCCGCATAATATGGTTATTTTGAGTTATAGAGCCAAAGACCCGTTAACATTTCCAATCCATCGTTGTAGGGGGAGTTCAGGCCATTGTTATTCTCAACGATATACCAGCCATCTGGCGTGCTTTTCTGCCCCCAGTTCATAAAGAGACGATTCTCGTATTCCATCCACCTCGTCACCTTTGTTGAATGGAACAACCTCTTCTTCCGCCTTGTGACTTGGTACTGCTGCTCATAGTAGCCGTCACAGAACCAAATATGCCCGCCGTTTTGGAAACCTGTGAGCAATATACCCCTGTGGAACACCGTCTTGTTCCCGAAATAATCAGTTCCAGGCATACACATATTTTCGTAGACCTTTTCGAAATCAAACGGCTCAAGTTTAGCATTAGGGAATCCGACCAAACGAATCGCATCCTCCATATCCTGAACCCTCAAGCCACTTGGTGCACCTTTAGACTCACCCCACTTGTAATAAGGCCACTTGTTAGCAATCTGTCTGAGCTTCTCAGAGACAGACTTGGCATAGGCGGGATATTGCTCACTGTAGCTAAAGGAGGGGAATGTCTTGACATTCAAGCCGTCCATCCTATTATTCATATCGTAGAAAAGCATACCTACGGCCATAGCGGGGCAGCCGATGCACGCACCATTTTTTGCAGAAGCATTATAATCTCCAGCCTGACACCAATCTTTTAAAGCCAAGCCCGTGTAAGGGTAGATAGTTGCCTTGCCCGAACTTACTCGTGAACGGCTCTTGTTGCCCGATATGGTGTCCGCCACAAGATCAGGCTCGACAACCTCTACCGAGTACTCCCACTCGTCGTTATCGACATCACCCCACAGCGAGGCGTAGGCTGTATCGGGTTCTGAGGCCGACTGCCTGACGGACTCGGCCATAAGGCTGACGAAATATCCGAATGATCCGCTGGCGTCGACAGCATCGAAGTCGACTTTACCATTCTCAGACTGCGCCAGGACAGGGAAAGAGGAGGCATTGGCGCCAATTATGGTGTAGCCATTGTTATCGCCATAGTTGAAAGCGAAAAGGAGCGTGTCGCCATTTTCGACATAATAGCTGACGCTGGTAACAGTCGGAGCCACCTCCGCACTCTTGTTCGAGCCGTCAGGGGCATTCTCCGACACCCCACGGTAGGGCGAGAAAAGGCCGGCGATGGCAGAGGCCTTTCCGACAGAAAGCCTTGCGGAGCCATGCTCAGCAGACTGCGGAGTAGTCAACCCTAAAGAGCCCTCACTTTCGGGGGCGACATCATCGGTGCACGACGTGGCGAGCAACACGGAAGCGATGACAAAAAACGCACATGTTTTGTTTCTTCTCATTGTGAATTAATTGTTAGGAATAGATTTTGGAAACTTCTGCGGCTAAAGCGGCCTCAGAACGATGATGCGGCAAATATAAACGCTTTTTACATAATGGCAAGAGGTTTTGCGATGTTAATTACTCAAAGCAAAGAAGGGACGAAGCACGGTCAATTGTTCATAAAAAGACATATGACATCAAATCGAACATATTTCCACATATAAATTACGAACAAAAAATCCCAGTGTTTGCACTAGCGCAACAGACGACAAAAGCCCCACGTGTCGCGGGGCTTAGGGCTGCAAGCATAGGGGGGGGCTTCACACTTAGTTTTCAGTAAAAACTAATCTGCTCAGCCATAGCTTAATCGGGGCACGGGCCTACCAGCCGAACCAGTACTCGAATATTGTCATGCTCGGCGTGTTGACCACGACAGTGAGCGAGTCGGGAATATCGAGCCCGGCCACCTCTGCGGAATCAGCATAAGCGACGAGCGACAGGGAGCCGCCGACGGCCGAGACGGAATCGACGGGGAGACGGAGGCTGTAGGGAATCCCGTCGGGGGGAGTCACTGGGATGTCGAGGAGGCAGCCGACGCCGACCGCCCGTTTGGCATTGAGAGGGAGCGTTGCCGAGACAGCGAGGTTGGAGAATGTGGCCCGAGCCTCAATCGGGTGCGAGGACTTGCACACGGCGGCTGTCAGGAGGGCAAGGAGAGCTACGACCAAGATATAGATGGAACCGAAGCGAACGAGCCTCTGCTTAAATGACCTTTTAGGTTTATTTGCCATAGTCAATCTTTGATATCGAGTTGATTTTTAATTAATTCGTAATAGCGCCCTCGGAGGGCGGTCAGGTTGTCGTGAGTACCCTGCTCCGCTATGCGGCCGTGGTCCATGACGATGATGTTGTCGGCGTTGCGGACGGTGCTGAGCCTGTGGGCAATGACAATGGTTGTCCGGCCGGCGCAGAAGGCGTCGAGATTATCGACTATGCGCTTTTCGGAGACGGAGTCGAGCGAGTTCGTCGCCTCATCGAGGATAAGGAGCCTGGGATTGCGGTAGAATGCGCGGGCGAGAAGGATCCGCTGCGCCTGTCCCTTGCTGAGTTGCTGACCCTCCGCCCCTATTTTTGTCTCAAAGGCCGCAGGCATATCAGAGATGAAAGAATCGGCGCAAGCCAAACGCGCGGCCTCACGGACACGGTCCATATCGGGTTCGGCGTCGGCCATAGCGATATTGCGCACCACGCTGTCGGAGAAAATCACGCCATCCTGCATGACGGCGCCGCATTGTCCGCGCCACCAAGACAGTGGCAGAGACGAAAGATCCGCCCCCGCCACTAAAATCTGGCCCTTTTGAGGCTCAAAGAAGCCGAGCAAGAGCTTTATAAGCGTAGTCTTACCCGAACCGGAAGCCCCGACGACTGCCGTGACCTTGCCAGAGGGCAAAACGAAAGACACGTCGTCCACGGCCGGGGTCTCGCTATCAGCGGAGAAGTAGGAGAAAGAGACGCCGCGGAAAACGACGCCACGCCGCCAATCCACCTCCACCTGCCTCAGGACGCGCCCGTCATCCTCATCGGGCATCAGACTGATAGACAGAATACGCTCAAGGCTGATACGCACGTCTTGCGCCGCGGAGGCGAAACTGGTGAGCCTTGCTACAGGGGAGGCGAGCTGACCGGCGATGAACTGCGTGGCAAGCATCATGCCCATTGTCATATCGCCGTGGATAACAGACATAGCGGCGCAAAGCGTCATCAGGACGTTCTTCGCCTCGCCGATAACCACACAGCCGGCCTCCTGCCTCTGACTTAGCGCAAGCATCTGCGCCTGAGTAGCGACAAGGGACTCCTGCGACGCAACCCATTCGGCACGTCGCCGCCCCCCACACCCTTGAAGTTTAACCTCCTGGAGCGAAGTTACGCACTCGAGCGTCTTATTGGAGACCAGAGCCTGACGGCGGAAAAGCTCGTAATCGAGCGCACGGCGGCGGCGCAAGAAAAGGGAAAGCCAAGCGGCATAGGCGACAGTGCCGACGAGAAAGACGGCAAGAATGCGCAAACTATAGCAGCCTATGACTGCGGAAAAGACGACGATGGAGAGCAAAGAGAAGAGCGCGTCGAGAGCCTGACCCGTAAAAAAATCGCGGACTCGCGAGTAGTCACCCATACGTTGCAGGATGTCACCAGTCAACTTCCGGTCGAAAAACGACATAGGCAACCTCATCAGCTTCGCCAGGAAGTCGGAGACCATATCGATGTTGACCCTCATGCCGACACTGAGTAAAATACGCGAGCGGAGGAAGCCAGCGGCGGCACGGCCAAGCACAAGAGCCACCTGCGCAGTGACTAAAGCCCAGAGAGACCCGACGTCGCGGAGACCGACGCCGACATCGACAACAGCCTGCGCCAGAAATGGGAGAAGGAGCTGGACGAGGCAACCGAGCGCCAGACCAGCCGCCAGCTGAGCGAGACACCACCTGTGGGGGCGGACATAAGCCCAGAGTGACGGCAGCGACCTATGCAGGCTGACGCCCCCGTCTTCCGCAGCCCCTCCTCGCGTAAAGCCGTCAGTAGGAGACAAGCCAAGAGCGATGCCACGCGGCTCGCCGTCGTCGTCAGGGGCGAGCCAAGCTTTGGAGAATTCGACCTCGGAACACACGACCGTCCCGCAGGCGGGGTCACCGACAATGTATCGCCCGCCACGCACCTCGAATAGGACTACGAAATGCGACGCATTCCAAAAGAGGATGCAAGGCAGCTTGATGCTTTGCAGATGATCAAGGGTCAGTTTTGCGCACAGGGTCTCGAAGCCCAACCTCTGCGCCGCCCGATTGATGGAGTAGATTGACACACCAGTCCTGTCGACCGCGCACAACTCGGTCATCCGCTCGAGCGAGATATCGCGCCTTCCGTAGAATTGGCAGACGGTGAGCAGGCACGCCGCACCGCATTGCATGGCGTCATGCTGCATTGTGACACGGAAACTCATGTGCCGCACTCAGTTTTTGTCAGAAGTCGCCACGGTCGTTGTCGGCATTGTGGAACTTGAGCTTGACCTCGTCGCGCCCTTTCCCTCCGCTCAAGTCGAGGCTCAGGCCGATGGTGAGCATATTCCTGTTGTCGCGGACCGAGGTTGTAGACTCATAGGAGAGGATGTCGTTGCGGACAGTACGCGACTTGTACTTGGCCTCGGAGAGGAGCCAAAGACAGCCAGCCTTGATACGGACACGGCCGAACTGGGCGTAGGCCGTCAAATGGCTTTGCGGCTCATCGGAATCGAGGTAAGGGCCTGAAGGGTTGAAGTCGGCGACTGAACCTTGGTATGACACGCCCCATCGCTCGGTCTTGTACTCAGCGGAGAACCGGACGGGGACATACCACCTGACGTAGGAGGCCACATCGTCAACCTCCTGATGCGTCCGTACGGCGATAGCATTGGCCTGGAACTGCAGAGCCTCATTGCCCAAAGGCTTGACGGAGAGCTGCAAGACACCGCCCCAATCCCTCTCACTGTCGCCGTTGGCCGACGAGATGACGACGGCTTGGCCGGAATTGAAATCAGCCCGTGCGAACGACTTTGTTATGAAATCCGTGGCATCGCCAGCGAAAGCTGAGAGAGCGACGCCATAATGAAGGCCGTTAAATATGTAGGAGAGGGTTACGACGTTGCACGTGAAGGCGCGGAGCGAAGGCGTACCGGTCCTAAGCACATACGGGGCCTCAACGATGGCATTATCGGAGAGCTGCGAGATTGTAGGAGCCGTCGCCTGGCCTTGGAAGGTTGCTTGAAGCGTATGGCCTCCGCCCAACGGGAATGAAGCCGAAACATTAGGCGTGAAGAACGTCTCACTGTAGTTAGCGCGGTCGTTCGACGCACCCATATTAGTAACGCCGAGCGAGGCGCGCAGACTGGCGGTGCGGAAAGTGCCCGAGAAGTCGACATAGGCGTAGTGACTGCGGCTGTCGGACTCGTAGTCATATTCCTGTCCATTGGAAAGGACACTGGAGATTGTTGCCGCGGAACGTGCGACAACGCCCTTATAGCCGACAGAAAGAGACATGAGGGGGGGTGAACTGCCACACATACGCGGCCTCGGCGATGACCGAGCGTTTTTTCGTATCCTGCGTCATATCGTCGTCCACGACTCTGACGGTGTCGGCGGACAGAAGAGACATACGCGTCTGCCTGTTGCCGAAATAAGTGCCAACGACATTGACATCGAGCCTGTCCGTCCCCCGTACGCGGCGCGAGTAGTAGAGGTCGAGCGAAGGACCGAAGGTCTTATTGCGCCCATAGGTAAAGCCGGAGGCACTGAGATACTCGCGCGGCAAGGAGAGGATGGCAAAGGCGTCGCCGTCGGCCCACTGTCGGCGGAAGTCGGGCTTAAAGATGGCTTGAAACGCGGTGCCATCGCTTGTGGAGTAGAGATATTTGAGCCTAATCTGGTTGTCGGCGTAGCCGAACGCGTCGCGAACCTCGCTGTCGTAAGAGTAGCTTCCGTCGGAGAGACCGAACGCATAGGAGGTTGAAGAGCGCCGGTCGTCATAATCGCGGAGGCTGAGGAGATAGTCAAGCCCGAACTGATGATTGCCACGGAAGAACCTCGCATAGGCTGAGGCGTTGACGAAGCCCGTGGAGAGAGCCGACGTGGCATCGGCCCCGCAAGCCCAACCATCGTCGAGAGGCTTGGTCACGACGTTGACAACGGCGGCTACGGAAGCATAGCGCGCTGGCGGAAGACTGTAATACTCGCACCTGACGACCTTCGCGGGGGGGACGGCTTTCAGATCCTCGTCGGTGGCGGCCACTCCGTTGATGAGAATCATAAGTTCGCCAGGCTTAGCCGAAGTCAGGGCGAGCCTATCTGTTTGCGGGTCTATGCGCAGCTCCTCGATGCCGCTTATCAGGTCTGCCGCATGCCTGGACCTGCCTATTTGGGACTGGGAGAAGGTGTAAGTCGACTTCCCGGCCGCCTCGCTTTTCCGCGACGCCGTGGCAGTGACCTCATCGATTTTCACTTCCGCCCTACGGATGACCATAGCCTTACGCACGGAAGTTCCGGCTGAGGGCATACGCAACCTGACATCCTGACGCGATGTCTCATATCCGACTGCGGAGAGCGCGACCACGTAGTTGCCCGGGCGGACTGCCCTCAGGGCGAAATGGCCATCGCAGTCGGTCACGCCGCCACAAAGGACAGCTGACGTGTCGGCAGCGGCGAATAGAGCCACATTGACAAACTGCGCCGCCACGCCATCCTCGTCGGTCACGTCGCCGCAAAGGGACACCTGGCCTTTCGCCTGCTGCGCGACAGTCAGGGCGAGGATAGCCGCGGCTCTCCATACGATGCCGGCAATCAGCTTACCGGCCATCGAAGACCGCATAACCGTTGAAATTCTTAGTGGTTCGCTGACCGATTGACCCGACGATATTGACAACAGCCCCGTAGAGGCCGCCAGGGGCGAGCGTGTAGACCTCGATGTCGCTGACCATGAAGCATGGCATATAGACGAGGTACTTACGTATTTCGGCAGGCATCTCGCCATCGTTAACCTTAATCCTCACGGCATCGCCCGAGGCGGTGACAAGTTCACCATCCTCGACCTTGAGACCAGGGACGGAACGGATGAGGCCTTCCCATCCTCCGGCATCGCTCGTCACCTTAATCTCGCTTTCCTTATAGGCTTTCAGAGAATAGGGCTTAGGGGGGCGAGAGTCGCCCTGCCTCTTCAGCTCAAAGTTGGTCGTGACGTTACCCTTGACTGGCGAGCCGTCCTTCCACTTCGTAGGTAGTTTGTCAACATCGGCGGTGTCGGGGATGAAGCCCGGGGCCTCGACGACATACGTAAAAGCCTTAGTATAGTCATATTGCTTAATGACGTAGTGGCCGAAGCGGTCCGCCATAGAGACGTAGGCCAGCTCGCCACCTTTGGACTTGTCGTATACGCTGACCATAGCGAAGGGGATGGCCTTCTCCACCCCGTCATTGTCGACGAAAAAGACAGAGCCGTCAGGGTATATGAGGCTCGAAGAGGTGAATTTCTTAATATCGTCGAGCATCCCGTCCTGAGCGGACGAAGTGGCGGAAAAGCAGAAGAGCAGAACAGCGACAACCGCCAGTATTCTAATAAACGCTTTCATTCTTTTGTCTCAATAATATTTGCCTGAAACCGACTTCGACCAGCTCGTCGACGGAGAAGACTCGAGTCCGCCGGCACTCGGGCAGCCGCCCCTCCTTGCGGGCATCGAGCAAGGCCTGCGAACAGATGCAAGGGCAGAACGGCATTATCTTACAAGCGCGGCAACACTGTGGAAAACCGAGGCCAATGCGCTCAAGCACCTTGTCAATTTTCCAATTGATGAAGCCGAACTCGGTAAGATTCCCACAACTGTCGCCCTCGGAGAAATCCCTTGCAGTGCATTTGTAGATGCGCCCATCGCAGTTGATGACAGCCTGTGAATAATTATCAGCGTAGCAACGCTGGTATGTTATAGTGGGCAAGAAGGAGCCGACGACGAACCCGCAGTCATTAAAAGTTTTGACTGCGTTGGAAATCAAAGTTTTACTTATAGAGGCAGAATCGGCCTGCCAAATCTTGCATAAAGACACGGAAGTACGCCTGCGGTTCAAAAATTCGATGTGCGGAAGCAGTCTCCCAATCTCGCTGAGCGAAGCCGCATCGTAGTTTATTCTCAAATTGACAGAGAAACAGTCAGCGTCGTTCAATGTCCTCAGAGCGGAAATGATCCTTTCGAAGGCACCTTTACGCCCTCCGTCAGAGACCCCTCCCACCCCGTCGAGCGTAACCTGAAACGACGCCTTACGCGACTTGAAAAGCTGGACGTAATCAGCATCGACGAGTGTGGCATTAGTGACAACATGGTAAGCAACATCGAACCCACACTGTGAGGAAGCCTCATCCACCACATCGACTAACTTCCGGACGACCTCCTTGTTTAGGAGCGGCTCGCCTCCGAAAAGAGTCAGGCTTAGACTTTTAAACTTGTCGGCCGCATGCTTAACGAACAAATGACGGCCGATGGACTCGATCAGACCGTCGGAGAGGCGAGACCCTCGCACATGACTCTCGTAGCAATAGGGACACCGCAGATTGCAGTCCAACGTCGTGTTCACAGTGAGCGAATAAAAGTCGCGCTGCATACGTTTTTTGAGGAACATGTCCTCGACGTTGGAAGCCTCGTCTAAATCGTCTGGCACGAGGAAGCCCTGAGAGACCAACTTTGCGATGGCATCCCAATCGTCACTCGCGCCAGACAATACGGCCTCGACATTGTCGTCCAACCCGACATAATTTAACGAGTATGCGCTGAGCAGGTATTCGCCACCCGCCGTTTTGACGCGGCAATTGTAAATACTTGCCTTCATATCGGAAGATTCGGACGAATTGTCATAGCCTTACCCATTTGTCAGTCATCACCGTTTTTGCAATTGTTATTAATCTCGCCACCATTCTGGCAGCCAGAGAGTAACGCTGCGGCGGCAAGCGCGGCGACGAAAAGGAGAGGGGCAATGCCGCCCTTCACATTCTTCTGCTCAGAAACAGAAAGTTTCTGGACACCTTTCTCATTCTCGTTAATAATGCTCATAGTAATTGGTTTTATATTTTAAAATTTATTTACTCAACGGAGCGATGTCCGTTCTTTAATCACGACGGCAAAGTTAAACACCGACGAACGCGTACGCAACTACATAAAATTGTAGTTTTCCGCTTTCGTTTCACTCTGTATTCATGACATTCCATTATATTTGAGAACCCAAAACCACTAAGTATGACCACTGAGCCTGAGAACGAAGAGATCGCCCACTTTCTCCTACGCCATATGGGAATGGCGAGCAAAAGTGAGGTT
>JBJEGU010000027.1:0-2271 GCA_051875415.1 Marinilabiliaceae bacterium | reverse complement strand
TCCTATTGTCAATCGTCCAAGTGTACGACAAAGGCAAACGGGCGTACGTCAACCAATCTTACAGCATCAAAGAGTTCCGAGAGCTCATTCCAGCCCCCGAGCAGCCGACGCTGCCGGGGATGTAGCCCGCTGACAAAAAGGTGGCAGATGCCACGAGACTGTAAGCGGTGGCAGGGTCTTACTCTTCCGTCTCCAAAAAGTCTAACAGTTTGTATACCTGCGAAGATGGGTTCTGCCCGTTCCTGAGAGCCTTAGCCCTCTCTCTGGCTTCACTAAGATGCTTTTTCAGAAAAGACTTCTGAGTCTCTGTGAATAACGACTTGGCGTAGTTCCTCCACACGGGGTCGCTGTTCATCAGACTCTTGACAGCGTCGCCAGAACTGATGACTGATTTTTGGGCTTTAACGTGCAGGAGCAGCCAAAGCTCAAAACACGGATTGCTCAGAAGCAGCTCCGCCTCGCATCTCTTTAGCTTTTCGTTCACTGCCGGGACGTCCATATCATACATAAGAAATACGGACACTTTGTCCCCGTCTGATATTTTGAGGTCTCCCGCATGCTTGTCTACAACGCCTTGGTTTATGCTCTGCCTCGCAACGTGCGTGATGATTCTTATAGGAGATTTGTACCATTTTCTGACAAGGTCGACGTAGCCGGCCTCAGACTCTCCCTCGCATATCACTAAGGCTATCCGGCGCATCCGCTTGCTTGGCGCCTTCTCTCTCCTGCTTGCCATCTACCGCTCCTCCATTAATTGCCTTAAGCAGTCGACGGAAGATTCGACGTACGGCACAGCGTCGAATCGGCCTTGTAAGTAAGCCTTCTCCGCGTCCATGTTCTCCCTATAATCCTTAAAGTCGTACAAGGAGTACAACTCGGTGGCGCCATCCCTTGACTTGTTCACAAAGACGATTTGGTCACTTCTCAGTCTCCTTGTATCAATCAGGCTTGTGTTATGGGACGAGAACAGGAGCTGGCCCTCCTTTGAGGCGTGGACAAGGTCGAGGATGAAATCAGCCAGCCTGACGTGCAGCCCGGCGTCAAACTCGTCTATCATGATTCCTTTCCCGTTCTCCACCACGTCAAGTAGGCGGATGAGCATCTGGAACAGTTTTCTCGTGCCGCTCGACTCCTCCATATCCAGATCGAACATCACATCCACATCGTTGCGATGGCGGGTCTTGAACCTCAGAATGTCGACCATCTTGAAGGCCGGGGCGTCCTGCCCGGGGTTAGCCACTGGAGCGGAGACTTGCTCCTTTCTCGCCTCGATGTCCGTTATGTCCGTATCGCATATCTCCATAGCCTTCAGGATGACCTCCTTATACTTATAGAAACTATCGAGGGTCGCTAAGTCGTTGACGTTGAGCATGCCGAGCGCAAGTTGGTGGAGGAAATAGCGATACAGCCTTTGGGCAATATCCCTATTCATAGAGCTCGCCCGGCTCAGGAAAAGGTTCTTGTCGCTGGTGTTCAGCACGACATCCGAAGGCTTACTGATTACCCCGGAACCGAAGCTGTACTTACCTTTGGAGTCGCGGACGAAGATTTTCGCCCTCCTGTGATGCGGAAAGTGGTAAAGGCTCTCGGAGATAACCCTTGTCGTAGTCAACTCAAAAGAGTATTCATATTCCACACCGTCGCATACGAAGTCGATTAAGAACTTACTCGTCTTATCAGGACATCCCCCAAACTTGAACGGCACGAAGTCAAACACCGCCCCCTCGTTGTTGAGATGCGACCTTAATATCATACCACAGCAGAAGCCGATGGTCTTAAAGACATTGGATTTGCCCGAGGCGTTAGGGCCGAACAGCCCGACCGACTTTAATATGGGGACGCCATTCCAGTCGAGAACGTTATGCCTCAGCCCGTTGGCGGCAGCCGTGTTTATGTTCGCCGCGCGGAAGTCAATCCTAACCCGGTCTCTAATGGAGAAGAAGTTCTCAAATTCTATTTTAAGTATCATTAGAGTATCAGTTTTGCAGACTTACTACAAAAATAAGAGTTTATTGTCAAGCGGCTACGCGTTATCGCGAAAAAATGTGCAAGAGGACAACAAAAATCCGCCACGCCGCGCCAGCGAAGCGGGCAAATCCCCATTAAAGAAACTTTAATCCGCTATTAAAGAAACGCCAAACGCCGCCCCTCTATCTAACAAAGTGGTGCAAAGCGCGTTGTGTGCGCCGAGGTGTTGCGCGGGTGGATTTTTTTGTTTTTTCTTTGCCGTGAAACTTCAATGCTATGGACGAAGAACTCTCAATGGACGAC
>JBJEGU010000026.1:0-10777 GCA_051875415.1 Marinilabiliaceae bacterium | reverse complement strand
GATTGGCGGATGCCCACCCAGGCCCAGCTGCAGGAACTCTCCGACTACTGCACGCGGGAATGGAAAGAGACCGACTGGGACTCCAACGGCTCACTCGCCGGCTACCTGCTGACAAGCAATGCCAACGGCAAGAAACTCTTCCTCCCCGCCGCTGGCAGCCGCTGGGGTTCCGGCCTCTACAATATCGGCTCGTACGGCTTCTACTGGTCCGCCGACCTCGGCTCCGGCGAATCCGAACGCGCCTACAACCTCAGCTTCAGCTCGGGCGGCTGGTATGCGGACGACTCCATCCGCTACGGTGGTTTCTCGGTTCGCCCTGCCTGCCCTTCCGCAGAGGCGACCAAGTCTTACAACACACCCGACGGGAGGGTGGGCGGCCAAGTACCCACGGCCGCCGAGGCTGTGGACCTTGGCCTGCCGTCTGGCACCCTCTGGGCACCATACAACGTCGGCGCAACGAAGCCCGGCGAGGCCGGGGCGTACTTCGCTTGGGGCGAGACGACCGCCAAGGAGAGCTACGACTGGGGCACATACAAATGGATGAAAGAGGGCGAGAGCGACTGGACTCACATAACCAAATATGCGGCGGACGACGACCAAATAACAGCCGACTGGTACACTGACGTGAAGTTCGTAGGCGACAGCAAGACTTCACTCGAGGCCGCCGACGACGCAGCCGCCCAGAACTGGGGCGGCAACTGGCGGATGCCGACTCGGGCGCAGCTTAACGAGCTCTTCACCGAGAGCACAACGGAATGGAAAGAGGCAGACTGGGATGCCAACGGCTCCCTTGCGGGCTACCTGCTCACCGGCCCCAACGGCAAGAGACTCTTCCTCCCCGCCGCTGGCGGCCGTTGGGATTCCAGCCTCGACAATGTCGGCTCGTACGGCTTCTACTGGTCCGCCGAGCTCAGATCCGACTACTCCCTCAACGCCCGCGGCCTCTACTTCGGCTCGGGCTACTTCGGCTCGGGCTACTGGAACGCGGGCTACGACCTCAGCCGCTGCAATGGTTTCTCTGTTCGCCCGGTCTACCCTTCCGCAGAATAGCGAGAGAAGAAACGGAAGGTGCAAGCCGACTTTTCCGTTAAGCAAGCGCGGAGCCAACTTGTTTGCCATGCCGAGCGAGAGAGACGAAGAGCGAGACTCAGCCAATAAACCCATAAAATCCAACAAGACGAATGGAGAAAAGACGATTTTCATTGCCGGCCAGGCTCGCCCGCACCGGTTCTATAGCCGAGGCCAAGCCCGCCCCCTCTGTGGGCGGAAGCGTACCCGCCGAGTCCGCCGCGGTTGACCTTGGCCTTACCTCCGGCACCCTCTGGGCGCCGTGGAACGTCGGCGCCACGAAGCCAGGCGAGGCCGGCGCCTACTTCGCCTGGGGCGAGACTACAGCCAAAGAGAACTACGACGGGAGCACCTACAAGCACATGAAGGAGGGCGAGAGCGACCAGCACCACATCAACAAATACACAATTGAGGACAACATATGTGGCGACTGGTACACCCGCACTTTCATCGGCGACGGCATGACCACCCTCGACGAGACCGACGACGCTGCGGCAGCCAACTGGGGCGGCGGATGGCGGATGCCGACCCTGGCCCAGCTGCAGGAACTCTCCGACTACTGCACGCAGGAATGGAAAGAGGCCGACTGGGACGCCAACGGCTCACTCGCCGGCTGCCTACTCACCGGACCTAACGGCAAGAAACTCTTCCTCCCCGCCGCTGGCGACCGCCGTTGCTCCGACCTCTACGAAGTTGGCTCGCACGGCCGCTTCTGGTCCGCCGAGCTCGACTCCGACAACTCCGACTACGCCCGCAACCTCAGCTTCACCAACCTCTACTCGGGCACCTGGTACGAGGGCAGCAACGACTGGCGCCACTTCGGTTTCTCGGTTCGCCCGGTTTGCCACTCCGCAGAAACCACCAAGGCGTACAACACACCCGACGTAAGCGTAGGCGGCCAAGTACCCACGGTCGCCGAGGCCGTGGACCTTGGCCTGCCGTCCGGCACGCTGTGGGCGCCCTACAACGTCGGCGCAACGAAGCCAGGCGAGGCCGGGGCGTACTTAGCCTGGGGCGAGACGGCCACCAAGGAGAGCTATGACTTGGACACCTACAAGCACATGAAGGAGGGCAAGAGTGACTTTATGAACATCAACAAATACACGTTGGATGACGGCCAAATGGACGCCGACTGGTACACCGACGTGAAGTTCGTAGGCGACGGCAAGACCACCCTCGAGGTCGCCGACGACGCGGCCGCCCAGAACTGGGGCGGCAACTGGCGGATGCCCACCCAAGACCAGTTTTACGAACTTTTCTCCGAGTGCACCTCCGAGTGGAAAGAGGCCGGCTGGGACGCCAACGGCTCCCTCGCCGGCTACCTGCTCACCGGTCCCAACGGCAAAAGACTCTTCATCCCCGCCGCTGGCGGCCGCCGTGGCTCCGACCTCTACGATGTTGGCTCGTACGGCCGCTTCTGGTCCGCCGAGCTCGATTCCGGCTACTCCACCTACGCCAGCCTCCTCGTCTTCCCCTTCTCGGACGACTGGGAAGTGATCTCCAACAGACGCTTCGAAGGTTGCTCGGTTCGCCCGGTTTGCCCTTCCGCGGAATAGAGGGCGAGAGGGCGGGACTAAAGCGAACTCAGAACCCAAACAGCAGAGTTTAATTATTCAGAGGACAAACATATATCATTATGTCAGAATCATTTAGCCAGAAAAGCGTCACGAATATTTCTGGATATTTTCTTTTACCATCCTACCAACGTGGCTACCGTTGGGGGACGGTAGAGGTAATCCGATTATTGGAGGACATCTCAAAACGAAAGGATTTGAGCAAAAAATACTGCCTCCAGCCTATCGTAGTAAAGAGAGGAATGTCCGACTCATATGAACTCATTGACGGGCAGCAACGACTGACGACGCTATACATAGTTCTTCTGACCCTACGCGAATATGGAATAGGGACAGGGTGCAACTACTCGATCTCATATGAGACACGCCAGAAGTCAGGGGATTTCCTCAGAACTCTAAGTGAAGACCCCGCAAAAGCGGAGTGTATGAGGAGCGAGAATATAGACTTCTTCTACATGTTCAACGCATACCAATGCGCAAAAGATTGGATAAAGAAGCAAAATAATCCGCAGGAGATTGCGGAACTTCTCTACGAGCAACTGCGGGACGAGGTAAAGGTACTATGGTATGAGGCCGGTGAAGATGAAGACGGCCACGAGCTATTCAAACGCCTCAACATTGGTCGAATACCACTCACCAATGCGGAGCTCATCAAGGCTTTATTCCTCAACAGAAGCTCATTAGGGGAAACGGAAGATGCGGAACGGAGGCAGATGGAGATAGCAGTGCAATGGGACAGGATGGAAAGGGAACTTCATAATGAGGCATTCTGGAGATTTCTGACAAACGCCACCGGGGACAAGTACCCAGTGCGACTGGAGCTTATATTCGACTTAATGTCAAGTAAAAAGGAAAACGAGCGAGACCCTTACTTCACGTTCTTTCATTTCAACAACCGCCTGAAAGGTGGAGACGGAACACAGGGGCAGAAAACATGTATGGAACTTTGGAACGAGATAACAGACTTTTATGAGACTCTGAAGCAACTGCTCGACGGGAGTTCCAAGAAAAGCATAAACCTGTTCAACCGCATCGGGTATCTGGTTTGGGAAGGGGAGACTCTGAACAAACTGCTGGAAGAGATAAGGGGAAAGTCGAAAGAAGAAACTATGCGAGACCTTGAAACGAAAATCAAGAAATGCATAGAACTTGAAGGTGACGAAAAAATTGAGGAGCTCAACTACGTGGATAACTATCCATTGATTATGAGAATCTTGGGATGGTTTAACGTCAAGACAATTGACAATTCGCAGCAGAGGTTCCCATTCCATCTTTTCAAGGAGGGCAAGAAGAAGGGTACGGGGTGGAGCCTTGAACACATCAGTGCGCAAAACTCGGAACCGCTCAACACGGAGAAACAGTGGCTGGAGTGGTTAAGGCTTCATCTTGAGGCTCTTGCGACAATCGGAGAGAGTGAAGAAATAAGGAATTTGAAGATTGAAGTTGAAGAGGTTTTGAATAATAAGAAAATAGGCAAAGACCGTTTTGAAAATTTGTCAAGTCGTGTAATCGATGTCCTTTCCGACCATGACACACGGTATGATATGCACAGCATCTCCAACTTGTCATTGTTACGGAAAGATGACAACTCCGCTCTTAGCAACTCGGTTTTTGCGGTTAAGAGGCAAAAAATCATTGAGATGGACAAAGCCGGCAAGTACATCCCCGTGTGCACGCGCAACGTGTTTATGAAGTACTACACACCCGTCGGACAAAGCCAGACTTACTTCTGGGGAGCGGAAGACAGGAAAGAATATTGGAAAGCGATAAAGGAAACTATCGGATTATAGGTTATGGAAAAGATTAATTTCAAGCAATTGCTTGGCGGTGGCGAAAGAATCGTCATCCCAATGATTCAGCGCGACTATGCGCAGGGTCGCAATAATGTGAAGACAATACGCGATAAGTTCATTGAGGCCATCCACACGGCACTGAAGGATGAGCGAACTAAATCTTGACTTCATATACGGAGCTGACGAAAAGGGAAAGATATTCACCCCGCTCGACGGACAACAAAGGCTTACTACGCTTTGGCTACTGCATTGGCTGGCGGCGGCAAGGGAGAGAATTGGGGAGGAGGCAAACATCCTAAAGAATTTTACCTATGAGACGAGGGTTGCGACTCGCCGATTCTGCGAATTTCTGACGGGCGGAACGTTTGCACCGACCTTTGGAAAGGAGAAAATATCAGACGAAATAAAGGACCGGCCGGAGTTTATAATAGGGTGGGAAGACGACCCATCGGTCGCCGGGATGCTCACGATGCTCGATGCGCTCAACGATGCGTTCTACGGGAAGGAGCCGATGGATGGGCTGTGGGGAAAACTTGACCACATAACATTCTTCCGCGAGTCGATCGAGGATCTGGGCGTGACGGACGACATCTACATCAAGATGAACTCGCGCGGTAAGCCACTGACGAAGTTCGAGAATCTGAAGGTCGAGTTGGACAAACTTGCTAACGACTTTCTTGCTAACGACGAATTCTCAAAGAAATTGGACACAGACTGGACGGATATCTTTTGGAAACTAAGAACAGAGAGGGGCGAGGATCATCCGACAGTGGACGAGGCTCTGCTCAACTACATCCGCTTTGTCGCCGACATAATCACATACAAGAGTGAAGGAAATCGCGCGCCTAAGGATGATTTTGAAATGCTGAAGAGGGTCTACTCGGACAAGGAAAATATCGCTTTGCTGAGCGAAGCTTTCGATGTCTGGAAAGAGTGCGACTCTGAAAATTTCTTCAATAAGTTCTTTACTGGCAACGAGAAGCCAGACGACCCTCTGCGCGTAAACATTCAGGATGACGTAAATCTCCTAAGGGCATTATCAGAGAAAAAACCTCAAAATCGCCTTGCTATTCTGATGTGGGGTGTTGTCACATACCTTCGTAACAAAGATAACATCTCGGAACATGACTTCAGTCGGCGAATACGCACCCTAAGGAACCTGCTGTGGCACTCCGCAGACGAGTTGCGTGAAGAACGAATGAAGCAAATCATAGGAGAGACGGAACGCCTTATCTGTGATGGAGTTATTGACGAAGCTTCCGCCTCCTTCAACAAAGACCAGAAAAAAGAGGAGGCGAAGAAACTCAAATGGTTAGAAGGAGAAGGAAGAGACAACGAATCGAAACTTGCCGAACTTGAAAACATGGGCATCGTCACAGGCTCAACGCAGTCGATAAGCATAGAGGCGTTTGACCTGTACGACACATTCATCAGTGTGTTCCGTGGGAGAACTGACTTTGTGGAACTTACGAGGGCGGTCCTATCTTGTGGCAACCCGAAGCGTAAAGATGGGCCAGATTGGCGTTATCTTATTCCAGGAAAGTCACAAGAGATGTGGAAGAAAGTTTTTGAGCCAGGAGGTTGGGAAGAATTTCGTGAAAACTTCCCGGTCGCCCTGCACAAGATGCTTGAGGCGGTAAAGAGTGGGAGAAGTTTGGACGACATCATCAGCTGCTACTTAGCTGACCCACAGACACAGAAGGATTGGCGGTACTACATGGTAAAATATCCAGTCATAATTGGAAAGTCGGAATTTGGGAAATACATTTTCCCTATAGGGGAAGCAGGTCTGGACTTCTTCGTAATGAAGACAAGAACGAACAGGAGCGGTAGGCATTATGGAGGCATCCTATTGGCGATAAAGAGACTCGCCAGTGGTGGCAATGTCGATTTTGAAAAAGATTACGCAGGGGATCTCATAATTAAGTCACCATGCGGCGGACAAGCAGAAATTAAACTCTCGAATAGGCGAGACCACTTTGAACTCCGCCGCGTCGGGCTGGATGGCGAGACAACATCAACTGAAAATATACCGATTGACATGGCATCAGGGGAGGTTGACGCGGAAGACCGTGTGGAGAAGATAGTGAAGATGCTAAGGCCCAGCGACGCGATATAAAAGAAGAAGGCCCGGCAGCGTAATGTTGCCGGGCTTTTTTTATTCCTTACTCCTTACTCACGGGCTTAGGGGCTTTATCTGCCGCCTTGCCGTCGGGGCTTTGACCACCTTGGCGTTTCCGGCCATGGAAATGCCGGCCGCCATTGCGCCGGTTTTCACCTTGTGGCTTGTCTCCGTCGGAAGAAGCCTTTGCCGGACCGCCCTCCCGCTTTTGGCCGTCACGATTGTCTTGCGGCGGGTTATTGCGTCTGGGTTGGCTGTTGCGGCGCGGCCTGTCGCCGCCTTGCCGCAGCTGCCCGTCGCCATGCCCGTGGCCGCCTCGGGCGTTGCCCCGCCCACCCTTCGCACGAAAATTTGGATCGTAGGCAGGCTGCTCGCCAAGACCGTCGGGGAGAGGCAGTTTCTCGACGCTCTGCTCGATGAGCTTCTCAATTTTGCCGAACGAGGCCATCTCGTCGGGGACAATCAAAGTGAAGGCCTCGCCCTTGCTCTGGGCACGCGCGGTGCGGCCAATGCGGTGGACATAGTCCTCGGCGTCGCGGGGCACGTCGAAGTTGATGACGACATCGACATCGGGGATATCAATTCCTCGGGCGATGACATCGGTGGCGACAAGAACCTCTATCCTGCGATTTCGGAATTCGCGCAGCACCTCCTCGCGCTCAGTCTGCTCAAGGTCGGAGTGAATGACGCCGGAGTTGAAGCCCTTGCGCCTCAGCGTATGCCCGAGTTCTTTTACGCTCTGCTTGCGCGAGCCAAAAATAATAATGCTTTGGCCGGCATGGCTCTTGAGAATGTCGACGATGAGACCGCCTTTCTGAGCCTCGTAGACCGGGTAAGCGGCCTGCCTGATGCCCTCGGCGGGCTTGGCAATGGCGATGGATATCTCGGCAGGATCGCGCAGGATGCTCTTGGCCAGCTCACGAATCTTAGGAGGCATGGTGGCGGAAAACATAAGAGTCTGGCGAGTCTCGACGGGGAGGAGTTTGACAATCTGCATTATGTCGTCATAGAAACCCATGTCGAGCATACGGTCGGCCTCATCGAGCACGAGGTGGCGCACCTTGCTGAAGTCGACGTAGCCCATCGAAATGTGCTGAAGCATACGCCCCGGCGTGGCGATGACGATGTCGGCCCCCTCTTGGAGGGCGGTGCGCTGGCGGCTCCACTCGCCGCTGTCGCTACCGCCGTAAATGGCAGTGGACGACACGCTTACGAAGTAGCCGAAGCCGCCCATCTGCTGGTCGATCTGGATGGCGAGTTCGCGCGTGGGGACAAGGATTATGGTATCCGTGCCGTCGTTAGGATTGAGGACGAGATCGTCGATTATGGGCAGGAGATAGGCGGCCGTCTTGCCAGTGCCGGTCTGAGCGCAGGCTATCAGGTCGCGCCCCTCCATGATAACGGGGATGGCCTGCTGCTGGATGGGGGTCGGCTCGCTGAAGCGCATGGCGTCGAGGCTGTCGAGCAGCTCGTCCGTGAAGTCGAAATCGTAGAATGACACTTTATACTTCTGTGTTTTAGTTTTTACGGGGAACTGCGACCCACAGCCGCAGCCACTTTTGTTTTAGCTCACCCTTGCTTGCGGACGCGCAACTGTTCCTAATGATTAAGCCAGCGCCCGGTAAGAAGATGTTAGTAGACGCGGAGAACGAGACCCTTGAGGTACTCACCCTCGGGATGATAAATGTTGATGGGGTGGTCAGCCGGCTGCGTGAGCTGGTGGAGGATTGAGACGCGGCGATGCGCCATAGTGGCTGCAGTGAAGACCATTGTCCGGAAATCCTCCTTGCTCACGACCTGCGAACAGGAGAACGTGAAGAGGAGTCCGCCCGGCTCGATTATCTGCATAGCCTTGGCGTTGAGCCTCCTGTAGCCCTTGAGCGCATTTTTGAGGACGGACACATGCTTGGCGAAGGCGGGCGGGTCGAGGACAATGAGGTCGTACTTCTGCCCGGCATGCTCCATATATTCAAACGCGTCCTCAGCGAAGGCGGCATGGCGGGTGTCGCCCGGGAAGTTGCGCTCAACGTTCTGACGGGTCAGCTCGATGGCACGTTCGGAGCTATCGACCGAATGCACAAGCTCCGCCCCGCCTCGCAAGGCGAAGAGCGAGAAGCCGCCCGTGTAGCAGAACATGTTGCACACCCTCTTGCCCTTGGCGTAGCGCTCAATGAGGGCGCGGTTCTCGCGCTGGTCGACGAAGAAGCCTGTCTTTTGCCCCTTCTCCCAGTCGGGGGCGAAAATGAGCCCGTTCTCTTTTGCCTCCTTGACCTCTTTCCAGTCGGCGGCCTTATAGACGTAGCTATTAACGGGGTTAAGGCCGGCCTTGAAGGGCAGCGTCCCCTCGCTCTTGTTATATATGGCCTTGAGCCTGTCGCCCATCACATTCTTGAGCGCCGTCTCAATCATCTGCCGGTCGATCCACATACCCACGGAATGGGTCTGCATAACGGCCGTAGTCTCATACATATCCACCACAAGCCCCGGCAGGCAGTCGCCCTCGCCGAAGACAAGCCTATAGGCCGTAGTGTCGGGATTATCCACGAGGCCGACATCCTTACGGAGCTGGAAAGCCTCGCCGATGCGGCGGTCATAAAAAGCCTGGTCGACAGCCTCTCGCTCGTCGAACGTAAGGATGCGGACGGCAATGGAGCCAATCTGGTAGTGTCCTCGGGCCATGAAGTAGCCCTGCGTAGAGAGGATGTCGACCACGTCGCCCTCTTTGGGTTCGGCACTCATCCTGGCGATGGCTCCAGAGAAGACCCACGGGTGGAATCGCTGAAGGCTCTGATCCTTGCCAGGCTTCAGCGTTATCTGTATGTTACTCAATGTTGTTCGGTTTATCTTGTTCGTTGTTGTCGGTCGCCAGGGCATTTGCCCTCATCTCGGCGAGATATTGACTATCGGTTATGCCCTGCTCCACCACTGCTTTCCACAGCAGGAGCGAGATCCAGGAATCGGTGGCGGCGTATGTCATCTGTCCGGGCGTGAGAGAAGCCCCCTCCCAGTTGGTCAGCCGCTGACGCTTCGACACTCGGACTCCGAGGACGTGAGCCGCCATCTTCTTGAGGCTGAGGTCGTCGATGCCCCTATCGGCGGCAATGGACTGCATATCGACAAAGCCGCCTGGCGTGAACTGCCTCCACTTTCGAAGCCCTTTCAGATCGTCACGGATGGCGAGGCCGGGCTTCACGATGCTCGTGTCCTCCAAAAACCGGGCCAGAGGCTCGGGCAGCCCCATCACGCAGAGGCGGAAGAGCCACGTCTTGTCCTCAGAAGACAGCTGGAGCAGGGCCACACGGTAGTTTGTGCCGCGGGTGAAGGCGGGGCGAGTCTCAGTGTCGAAACCGAGAGCCTTGCAGTGGCGCATCTCCTCGATGGCGGCCTCCACCTGATCCGCATGGTCAATGAGGCAAATCTCGCCCTCGTATTGGCTCAGCGGGAGCTTATCAATCTCCTCGTTAGTTACTTTCATCGCGTTTTCTTGTTTCCGCCGACAAGGCGCATGCCCGTCTGGCGCAGGAAATAGGGGGTGCCGTCGTCGGGGGCGGAAGCCTCGGGCGCATCCTGATTGTCGTCATCTTGCGAGTCGTCTTGAGCGGCGGGTTCCTCGTCCTTCAAATCGTCGCCGCTGTAGAGGGCGGCGTTTATGGCGCCGAGGGCGTTGGCGGCGCGCTGTCCCCAGTAAGAGCGGAACTTGTCCACGACGGTGGCAACGGCATCGTTCATCACGGCATCGTCGCCACAGTGGTATTGCTCACAGAAGTTGCGGATATCCTGATAAACGTCGGCCATATCCTCGGAGATGCTGGCGGCGATTGGGTTTTCGCTGTATCGGAAATCCTCTTTAAAGGTGGTGAGGTAGCCGTCGTGACTTGTCAGCCGTGCGCTTATGCCGCGCCGGACGGTCTCGTAAGTGTCGTAGTCGACAATCTCGGGCAGGCCGTCGTCGCTGGTCAAAGAAGCATCGGGCAGAAGGGCGGCTTTCATATAGAGCAGCGGGAGCATGCGCGAGGCCACCTTAAGGTAGTCCGCCTTGGTGTATTTCTCCGCGTTTTCGGCAAAGACGCAATATTCGCGCGCCACGGTGGCGAACTCAATCACGTTTTTCGAGTAGACGATTTTGTATTCCTCGTCTTGTTCGTTCTCTTCGTTGTCCATCTATATTAAGAAGCTGTTTTGAAATAGGTGAAAATTATTGGTATATGATAGCTTAATTT
>JBJEGU010000025.1:0-10847 GCA_051875415.1 Marinilabiliaceae bacterium | reverse complement strand
GATACGCCGCTCCTCGGGGGTGAAGTCACGGCGCAGGTTGCTTTTCTTGCCCATTAATTTTAATACTATCTAAAACAATAGTATATTTGTATGTCTAACAAATACAGGTACTTATGAAGAAAATAAAGGTAATGAAGCTTACTCCTGAGGAGGCGGAGCTGATTGAGGCAATTCGCAACTACTGCGACAGCTTCCCCAATGGTTATCCCGCTCTCTTGGAGTTCGCCCGGGACTTATTCGAAAAATTAACGGATATGCCCAAGTAACTTGCACCACCCTCCGGGGAGGTGTTTAAACCTCGTATTATGGATAAGATTACAGACATGAAGAAACGAATGAGTGATATATACCTTGCTGTGTCATGGCGCGAGATTTCGCGGACTTACTTCAGCAAGTCGGTCTCGTGGTTTCAGCATAAGATGTATGGCATCGACGGCAATGGCGGCGTTGGCGGCTTCAATCAAGAAGAGGCTCAGAAACTCCGTGAGGCATTGCTTGATTTGAGTGACCGAATCCGCCGAGCGGCCGAGAAAATATAATCTTAGGTACTTGATTTGTTAGACACTACTACCTTTGATTAGCGGGGGGCATATGTGCGTATGTCCCCCGCTTTTAAATAATCCTCAATCAACGTTCTGAACCCCTCCAATGACCTTACGACGGCGTAGGCGAAGCCCGCCCCCGTGACCGCCTCCTTCCACTCCTTTTGCGAGCCATTCTGCCGCCCCGTGGCCGTCTTCATCTCAATGCAGAGGCCGTGGTAGCCGCGGCACGGGTAGAGTAGCAGCAGGTCGGCGACACCCGCCAATACGCCCTCAGCCTTTAAAATGCGCCCCGTGACGGACTCACGCGCCCCGCCATTAGCACGGCGAAAAGGAGCTTGGCGAGCCTCGGGTATTGGAGTCTGAACCAGCGCACGCACGCTTGCTGAATACGGCTCTCTTGGTGTCTCATATTTCAGCCTGTGCCAGCCTTAGGAACTCGGCGCATTTTTCCGCATCGTGCAGAAAGCAGCCAGTGGCGTGGACGACGCTCATTTTGCCGCTATTCCTCGCCCCTCTCATTGTCTTGCAGAGGTGCGTTCCGCGCATTAGGATAATCATCCCCTCGAAATTGGGAGCGGAGCGCCTTTACTTGGCATTGAACGACTCGACGGAGGCGTTCGTGAGCCTGCGGTCGAGGTAGTTTATGATGATCCGGCTGTGATTCTCGAATGTTTCAAGCACCCTGTTTTACTCCTTGTCGCCGAAGGCCACGACCTCGTTATACTATCTGCCGGATATCGGGCGGTATCATCCTCAGCACCCCGCGACAGTGTCCGCCGCAAAGCCGCTGACCATGGCCGCCAGCGTACCCTTGCCGCCGTGCGCCGCCTTGTCGGTCAGTATGGTGTAGATGCCCCGTTGCTCAGGCACGTCTCGTCAAGGCTCATGTCCTCGCGGAGGTTCTCTGGGTAGAGGATGTAATTCTGTGGTCCATCTGGTTCCAACCGCTGTAGCCGCTGATCCAGTTTTCTAAGTCCTTATGCGAAGGAGACCCTTTACTCTGACACTTCCCGCCCACCGGGAAATCCGCTGACCCGTCAGACAACGCTCATGCCGAGCATACCCAAAGAAAGCCCTCGGAACCAGACGATTCCGAGGGCTTTCTTAATTAGATGCGTGAATTAACCCGCAAGGATTACTTTGTGATGACACGAGCCATCTCGCAGACCTTGTTAGAGTAGCCCCACTCGTTGTCGTACCAAGAGAGGACCTTGATGAAGGTCGGGTCGAGGACGAGGGTCTTGTCAGCGTCGAAGATAGAGGTGTGGGGATCGTTGCGGAAGTCGGTAGAGACGACAGCGTCCTCAGTGTAGCCGAGGATGCCCTTGAGCTCGCCCTCAGAAGCAGCCTTCATAGCCGCGTTGATCTCCTCCTTGGTGGCAGCCTTCTCGAGCTCGCAGGTGAGGTCGACGATGGAGACATCAGAGGTGGGGACACGGAGAGAGATGCCGGTGAGCTTGCCGTTGAGCGCGGGGAGAACCTTGCCTACAGCCTTTGCAGCACCCGTAGAAGACGGGATGATGTTCTCGAGGATACCACGGCCACCGCGCCAATCCTTCTTAGAAGGACCGTCGACGGTCTTCTGGGTTGCGGTTGCGGCGTGAACGGTGGTCATGAGACCGCGCTTGATGCCGAACTTGTCGTTGAGGACCTTGCTGATAGGAGCGAGGCAGTTGGTGGTGCAAGATGCGTTGGAGATGATGGTCTGGCCAGCGTAGGTCTTGTCGTTGACACCGTAGACGAACATAGGGGTAGCGTCCTTAGAAGGAGCGGACATGATGACCTTCTTAGCACCAGCCTTGATGTGAGCGCTTGCGAGCTCCTCGGTGAGGAAGAAGCCGGTAGACTCGACAACTACGTCGACGCCAAGGGCGCCCCAAGTGATGACAGAAGGATCCTTCTCAGCGAAGACCTGGATCTTGTTGCCGTCAACGATCATATAGTTGCCCTCAACCTTAACGTCATGGTTGAAGCGGCCGTGTACGGAGTCGTACTTCAGCATGTAAGCGAGGTAATCCGGGTCGAGCAGGTCGTTGATACCTACAACCTGGATGTCTTTGCCGAAGTTCTCGACAGCTGCACGGAATACCATGCGGCCGATACGGCCGAAGCCGTTGATACCAAGTTTAATCATTTTAGAAGATTTGAATTATATGATTATTTGTATTGCGAATTTAAGCAAATCCCACGACATAAAGGCATACGCACGAAAAAAGGAATAGGGGACCCCTATTCCTTATATGCTAAGCCACATCCAGAACTGCGCTGCTGGCGTTTTCAACTTGGCTATATGCCGGGCATTCCTGCGAGCTGCCGCAAGATGTCAAAAGCATACCCGCAACAGCGAGAGATGCAATTAAGATTATAGCTTTCTTCATACCTCGTTTGTCGAATTTTCGTGACGCTAAATTAGCGATTTGTTCAATACTTATTCAAGGTTCAGGAGTTAAAAAGTATTACCGCTCCTCAACTCCTCATGCCTAGCGTTGCTTTCTTACGAGTTCCATTCGCCGTATGTTACGGCGGAGCAGAACATTTCGGATAAAATATGGCTTCAGCGCGAAGCTATGAGGCGTGATGGTGCGCTCGCCGCAGCCGTCACCTCACATCCGCCAAAGCGATACTTTTTCTTACGTGTGGTTCCGCCGCAGGAGACCAGTGCGGCGGAGAGCATCATAATGCCAATAGTGGCAGCGACTCGCCACAATCTTTTAGACCTTTTCTCCATAACCACTAAATTAACGGCATTCCGTTCGCGGTGCACGTGCGCCTCATGTCCTCGGGCCATATCGAGGCTTGGATTTCGCCGATGTGAGCCTTACGGAGGTAGAACATACAAAGTCGGCTCTGACCGATGCCGCCGCCAATGGACTGCGGCAGCTCACCGTTCAGAAGTCTCTTGTGGAAATAAAGCTCCTTGCGATCCTGCGCTCTGCGAATGTCGAGCTGACGGAGAAGAGCCTCTTTGTCGACCCTTATGCCCATGCTCGAAAGCTCGAACGAGCGGCCAAGAACCTCGTTCCAAACAAGGATGTCTCCATTGAGACCCTTGTGGCCGTCGGCGGACGGGGTGGACCAGTCGTCATAGTCCGGGGCTCGCCCGTCGTGAGGCTCGCCGTTCTTCATCGCACCGCCAATGCCCATGATGAAGACGGCACCATACTCCTTAGTTATCTTATCCTCACGCTCTTTGGGTGTAAGAGCCGGGTATTGCTCAGCGAGATCCTCCGCCCAGACGAAATTTATCTCATCAGGGAGCTGCGGACGAATCTGAGGATAGTGTTCGCAGACGATGTACTCTGTCCGGCGCATAGCCCCGTAGATGCGGCGGACGACGCTCTTAAGGAACTCGACGTTGCGCTTGGCGGGGTTCATCACCATCTCCCAATCCCACTGGTCGACATAGAGCGAATGTATGTTGTCCAACTCCTCGTCGCTGCGGATGGCATTCATATCGGTGTATATGCCGTAGTTCTCCTCGATCCCGTAGTCGGCGAGAATCATGCGCTTCCACTTGGCGAGCGAGTGAACCACCTCGGCCTTCTGGTCGTTGAGGTCCTTAATGGGGAACGTGACCGCACGCTCGACACCGTTAAGGTCGTCGTTGAGACCCGTACCTTTGAGAACAAAGAGTGGCGCAGTCACGCGGCGGAGACGGAGCTCGGCAGAGAGGTTCTGCTGAAAGAAATCCTTAATGTAGTGAATGCCCATCTCGGTCTCCCGGAGGTCGAGGAGGGGGCGGTAGCCTTTGGGAATGTATAGCTGAGACATGATGCCTGTAACTCTTACTTGCGTTACGATTTTATATTCAGATATTGCGCAAATATAACAATTTTACATAAAATCGCAAACTGGCAATTAATGTTTGTAGCATCAGCTGTGCGCTTCCCCGAAAATCGGACAGTTGGCAGTTAGACGAAAAACTACTAATTTGTACTGATTATGAAAAAGAAGTGTCACACTGAGAGCGAGATGGTCCAGGCCGTCAAGGAACTCGAGAGCGGCATAGACGCCGACACGGTCGACCGCACAACATATCGAAGGCCACGCTGTACAACTGGAAGGCTAAATACAGCGGGATGGAGGTCAGTCAGGTCAAGAGGCTGCGTGAGCTTGAGGAGGAGAACCGCCGCCTCAAGCAGATGTACGCGGACATCGCCATTGACAACAAGCTCCTGAAGGAGGTCATCGAAAAAAAAACTCTGACGCCCGAGGGGAGACGAGAGATGGTGGACTATATGATTGACGAGCGTGGCTCCGGCATATCTCGGGCGTGCCGGCTCGCAGGCTACCCCAAGTCAATGTTCTACTACAAGCGGAGGCCGGACGGCGACGCGGAGGTGGAGGCCGCCATCCGCGAGGCCGCCCGCACGGGGACGGGTTCTGGAAAATATACGCCCGCCTGCGCAAGGCGGGCAGGCCGTGGAACCACAAGAGGGTGTACCGCGTGTACCGCAAACTGCGGCTCAACAAGCGGGTCCGCCTGCGGAGGCGCGTCCCCGCGCGAGAGCCGAGCCACCTGTCCGCACCGCCAGCGCCATGCGACACGTGGTCGCTGGACTTCGTGAGCGACAAGCTGGAGTGTGGGCGAACGTTCCGCGTCCTTAACGTGCTGGACGACTGCACGCGCGAGGCCGAGGCGATGAAGGTCTCGATGTCCATGCCGGCGAGCCGCGTCGTCAAGACCCTCGAGAAGACCATCTTCACACACGGGAAGCCGAGACGGATACGCACGGACAACGGGCCGGAGTTCATCTCCGGGCTTCTGGCCGACTGGTGCAAGGCCAACGGCATTGGGCACGTGTTCACCCAGCCCGGATGCCCGACGCAGAACTCCTACGTGGAGCGTTTCAACGGCAGCTACCGTCGCGGGGTGCTCGACGCGTACCTGTTCCGGACGCTCGGCGAGGCCAGGGATATCACGGCAGCCTGGCAGGCGGACTATAACGAGGCCAGGCCGCACGAGTCTCTCGGCGACATGACGCCGACGGAGTACAAGGAGAGCCTGACGCGATGAAAGGTTTTCTCAGGCATTGAAGAGCAGGCTGGCATACACAAAAAAAGGCCGCCCTTGCGGGGCGACCGTGACGCGTATGCCGTCATGCCTTGCAGGCCTATCCCTTGTGGGGTTGCTCCTCAGCAGTATAATACTCCCCGAAATTAAGACAACTGCAAAAGATTATATTTGCGTACAAACTTAATTTGAGATGGGAAGAAAAGGTAAAAACGACGCCTCGTTCAAGACGAAGGTCGTGATCGAGGCTCTCAAGGAGCAGGAGACCCTGGCCTCGCTGGGTCAGAAGTACGGCATAGTCCCGAAGAAGATAATGGAGTGGAAGGCCGAGTTCGTGGAGCAGGCCGAGGCGGTCTTCTCCGAGCCGGACAAGGACGGCAAGGAGCAGAAGGAACTCAGGCGGGTCAATGACAAGCTGCTCAAAAAGGTCGGGCAGCTCACGGTCGAGGTCGATTTTTTGCGGAAGCCTACGAGACGCTGTGTCGAAAGAAGTGATGGAGGAACTTTCGGAACGCCGTCCCGTAGGCATGAGCAGAAGACGCTACTGCGGGCTGACCGGGCTGAACCGCACGAGCCACAACTACAAGCGCAAGGGGGAGAATGAGGAGAACTTGCGCATAATGCGCAAGTTGGACGAGTACTACCAGTCCCACCCGACGGCCGGCGTCGTCACGATGTCCAACATGCTGCGGCTGCAAGGATATGCCGCCAACCCGAAGCGCGTCAGGCGTCTGCTGCGCAAGATGGGGCTGCGGACCATACATCCGCAGCGTGCGCTCAGCAAGCCGGGCCAGGCCGCGCACGTGCACCCGTACCTGCTGCGCGGCCTGAAAATAGAGAGGCGCAACCAGGTGAGGAGCACGGACATAAGCTACATCCCCATGGAGCGCGGCTTCATGTACCTGTACGCGATAATAGACGTCTACAGCCGGTATATTGTAGGGTGGCGGCTGAGCAACACTCTCGAAGGCTCGAACTGCGTGGAGCTGCTCGAGGAGTGCGTCCGCGGATGTTGCCGCCCGGAGATAGTCAACACTGACCAGGGCAGCCAGTACACCTCGCCGGCGTGGGTCGGCGCACTCGAATCGCTCGGCATAGCCGTCAGCATGGACGGGCGCGGACGCTGCAAGGACAACATCTGGATCGAGCGGTTCTGGCGCACGATAAGGCAGGAGTACGTGTACCGTTACCCCGAGACGCCGGCCAGCAGGCTGCGCGAGGGGATCGGGGATTTCGTCAAGTTCTACAACGAGGAACGGCCACACCAGAGCCTGGGTGAGGACATGATTCCCGCAAGGATGTATTTCGGCACTGTTGCGGCATAGCTGACCGCGCGCTATCTTAGCATAACTTTCAGGAGGGCTGCGTTGGGGCATGCCCCAACGCAGCCCTCCTGAAGACAAGAAAACAACATTACTAAGTTGTCAAATTTAGGGGAGTAGCATATACTGAGTCTTTGATGTTCATTCCCAAATCATGAGAATCGAAGACTTTACGCGTTAGAGTCCCTATCTCAGTTTTATGAATTTGGGCAATATCGGGTCAGCGGATTTTCCCGGAGGGAGGGAGTGTCAAGAGTAAAGGGTGGCCAGCCTGTACATGAAGAATTTTATGTAGCCAACCCCTCGGAATTGGGAGCGGAGCGCCTTTATTTTGGCGTTGAACGACTCGGCGGAGGCGTTGGTGAGCCTGCGCTCGAAGTAGTTTATGATGGTCCGGCTGTGATTCTCGAAGGTCTCAAGCACCCTGTTGAACTCCTTGTCGCCGAATGCCAGGACCTCGTTATACCATCTGGCCAGACTGAGCCGAGCCGCGGCGGCGGACGACCTCTTGTTGAATATCTCCACCAGTTTGGCGGACAGAGAGTACGCCGTGGCCAGAAGGGAACCGATCGAAGAGGATCTGCGCCCTGAGCCTCTGCCGCACGCCCCATTTTGACTCGTGCCTGAGGATGACGTGTCCTGCTGCGTGCCATGACCTGGGGCAGTGTCTCGCCGTTGGCCATCCGCTCGGGTTCCCACAGGCCGACCTTCTCCCGCTCCTCCCTCGTCCTTGCCGCCTTGCGACGCTCGCAGTGCTCCTTTATGACCTTGTTCTCGGCCTCGAGAACCTCCCTGCGGTGGCGCATGCGCAGATGGTCGACGGCCTCGGACATGAGCTGCTGAACGTGGAATCGGTCGTTTATCAGCGTGGCCATGGGGAATGCCTTGCGGGCTGCCGGCATCATGGCGGACGACAGATCGGTTGTCACGGTCCTGACCCTCCGCCGGATGTCGGGCGGGATCATCCTCAGCATGCCCGCGACAGTGTCCGTCGCAACGCCGCGGACCATGACCGCCAGCGCGCCCTTGCCGCCGTGCGCCGCCTTGTTGGTCAGTATGGTGTAGACCTCCCCGTTGCTCAGGCTCGTCTCGTCAAGGCTCATGTCCTCGCCGAGGTTCTCTGGGTAGAGAATGTAATCCTCCGCGTGGTCCATCTGGTTCCAGCCGCGGTAGCCGCTGATCCTCTCCTTGTACTGCTTCCGCAAGGTCTGCCCGTTGAGGCCGTGGCGGGCCGCGAGCGTGGATATGCTCACGGGCGCGCTCTCAATCTCCCTCCTTTAAAAAAGCCACGAACTCAGCGTTGAGCCGTGTGCCGTCGAAATCAGACACGGCCCAGTCGTAGCTGAATATCTAGCCCAGAGCCGCGGTCGAGCCATTTGCGCTTGCGCACATGGAGATATGTGGTGCGGCCGCGTATCGGGAAGTCCTGTATGGTGTGGTACTCGCCGAACCCGTAGGCGGTCACCGACCGGTTCCCCCTGTCCTCTGGCATTAGCACTTTCTTCTCGTCGAGCCAGATGTCGAAGCGCGTGTCGGTCTTCTCGAACCTGTCGACATCGAAGTTGTCTATGAGAACGTCGGGCAGTATGGCCCGGAGCAGTTTTTCTATGTCCTTATGCGAAGGCCACCCTTTACTCTGACACTTCCGCCCACCGGGAAAATCCGCTGACTCAAAATAATAAGCCCCATGGAACTACCTGATAGTCACATGGGGCTTATATTGTCAATCTCGTCTCAGCCTTCCTATTTGCGGAACAGCGGGTCGGCACCGATAGTGCCAACGAGAGACTTGAGGTAGGCTTCTGACTTCAAGAAGTTCAGACGCTCCTTGAGCTTAGAAATCTTGTAGTCTATACGCAAGTCGTTGATGCAGTTGGCATTCTCAGGCTTGTTGCGGAACTCCGTGATGTAGTTGAGCTGACGCTCCACGAGGTTGACATCACGCTGCTGCTTGATGACGAGCCTCTCCTTGTACCAGTCGCTGTTCAAGACGTAGTCGCGGTCGAACATCTTGCGAATTTCGGGGTCATCCACAGTCTTGCCCTCGTACTCGCCATAGGCCATAATGTACAGCAAAGCCTTCAATGGCGGTATGGCCGCCTCTACGCTGCCCTCCTCAAAGTACTTCAAGGCGACCTTCTTCTCCGCCTCGACGATGTTGTTGATGCCGTCGACGTACTGCTCCATATCCTGAAGCTCCGGCTTAAGCATCTTCTCGTCGAACACGGCCAGAGGCTCGTCGAAAAGCCTGTTCATGCAGCGGAACGCGAAGTTCTCGTTGATTCTGTAGCCAAGTCGGCTGGCGAGCACCTTCTGCCCGTTGTACTCAAAGTCCTCGAGCTTGTCGAAACAGCCCTGTTTGATGAGGAAGTTCGCATCACGATCCTCCGGCACCATCCTCGCCCAAATCTCAGGGATAAGGATTGAGATATCGTGGTCGAAACGTGAGTTGCCGATGTAGCCTGCGGCCGTGCTGAAGCCCTGATAGCCCGTAAGTATGAAGCAAAGGAGCGCATTGTTGAGATCCGTCGTCGCGCAAAGCATATTGAACGGGGCCTTTGTCAGTGCGCCCTCACTGCCTGCGCCAGTCGTCGATGGGGACTTGCCCGTCAGCGAGCAAGTGTAGTCCATAAATAGCTCCGGTAGTTCCTGATAGTGGATAGGGTTGTACACGCTCAGAGGCCTTATGCCGCTCTTCTTGTCGGCCGGATTGTTGCGGCGGCCGGACATTACGGCGTTCACCACGTTGACGACCGGCTCATTCGACTTGATCTTACGATGCAGGCGTACGCCAATCTCGGCAACATACGTGTTGACATTCTCCACAGAGTTCTTGTTGAACTGCAGGTAACGCGGGTTCTTGGTCGGTAGGCCACGGACAATGCGCGGGTGACTCGGTACAACGAAGAACTCGTCATCTCCATCCTCGAGGAAGTCGTTAACCAGATCCTTGACGGGCTGGGTGTAGAGGTCGAAGTTGATTGCGTCGTCCTTGAGAGCCTGAGCGTCCTCGCGGTTCAATGGCTCGTAGTTGGTGAGGAATGTGCCGGGCTTGCATATGTCAGCCTCGGCCTCATGGTCGTAGCCTCGGTTGATAGCTTCGTCCGGACGCTGGAACAGGCGCTGCTCGCAGTTCTCAACGAGTTTGACGCTCGGGTTCTTGAACTGCGGGTTGAGGTTCTTAATCTCGCTTGCCGGAACTGTCACCGATGCCGTGATGTCGTCCTCGACCTGAATCTTGAGGCTCGGCACGAAGTCGGAGCGCAGTTTGTGCAGCAGCCAGTTGCCGTCGGGGTTGAAACCTATGCGGACATAGGTTCCGATGACGTGCTTGTTCTTGTACATCAGCGTCGTGCCTTCGCGGCCATTGATGATCTCGACGCTCATGTAGTCCTTCCAGTTGCCCTTTTCGCTCTCGTTGCGGTAGAGTCGCTTTACGAAAAGAACGAGCGAGCGGATGTGGTCGGGGATGCTGCGCAGCCATGCGTTGTACTCGTCGGAGTACATCTCGGAGGGAGTGAGGAGCTTGACGGCAGAACCGAGTGCGCGCTTGTTGCTGAGGAAAGTGCGGCTCGGTTTGGCGTCGGGCTGGACGTTCTTCCACCTGTTGGTATAGTCGTGGTTGATAATCTCGTCCGCCTTACGGAAGTCCTCTTCCAAATTCACGATGTTGAACGGGCCGTAGATAATGGCGTTCTGCATCGATTTGGAAATCTCGCTCTTGCCGCCGCCAGACACCGTGCAAGGCTTGTGGCACTGGATGCCTTCCGGCGACGTGTTGATTATGCGCCACAATGGCTGCTGCGGGTGCTTGGTGAGCTCAAACTTGTTGCCAGACGGGTGGATGTATATCTTCTCCGGGCTGAGAGGTATGGTCTTTTCGTGGCCATTGTGCATCCACGAGATTTTTGTCTTCTCGATGTGGATGTCGGCGGTCTCGGGAATGTAGATGACGTTGGGGTATTT
>JBJEGU010000024.1:0-10877 GCA_051875415.1 Marinilabiliaceae bacterium | reverse complement strand
TTTCACCCTCAGTCTCTCATGCTTGGCGGGGCAAACGGGCGTCTGCCTTGCGCTCGCTCAGTCGAGAAGTCGGGCTTCGAGTTGTTTTATCCAAACGTGTAATCTCGGGAAGTAGGAAGCCCTCGGCGGGTCTGGTGGTGGCGGACCTCAACATCCCGCCTCACCCCTGCGGGCCTTGGCTTCGGGGCAAATATATAAATTAAACTTTACCCCCGTTTTAACCATTATTAACTAATCAAAGTATAAGAATCCGATTTGGGGATATGAGGGGAAAAGCCATACGCCAGGACAAAGAGAAAGCCTGCCCTCCGCCCTTTTGTGTTATATTTGCCCTCATTATGTACAAGATAGGGTTATTTGGCCAAACGTTGGCACGGGTGGCTATGACAATAGCGATTGCGACCTGCGCAGTGGCGGCATATGCGCAAGGGTTCGCAGGCCGGATAGAGGACAAGGGCGGGCGACCCATAGAGGGAGCGACAATAATGGAGATAAGCACCCTGACGGGAGCCGTGACAGACTCCCAGGGGCGGTTCGCCATACGCTACGACGGAGCGTACCCCGCACGAGTGTCGGTGCGCTGCCTGGGCTACAGGGCGGACACGCTGTCCGTCCCGACACGGAGCCGCAACATAAGGATCGTGATGAACATAGAGGACATCGAGAGCGACGAGGTATCGGTGACCGCAAGGCGGGGCGAGGCCGGCTTCGAGAGCATCGACGCGGCGTTGGCCACGAGCGTGGCGGGAGTGGACGCCGGCGTGGAGGCCGTGATAAAGAGCCAGATGGGCGTAGCGAGCAACAACGAGCTGAGCAGCCAATACAGGGTGCGCGGCGGCAGCTTCGACGAGAACCTCGTGTACGTGAACGGCATTGAGATATACCGCCCTTTCCTAATAAGGTCGGGCGAACAGGAGGGACTGAGCTTCGTGAACCCCGACATGGTGGAGGAACTCAACTTCTCGGCGGGAGGTTTCGACGCGTCGTATGGCGACAAGCTGTCGAGCGTGCTTGACGTGCGCTACAAGCGGCCCCGGGAATTCCACGCCGGGGCGAGAGTGTCGCTGCTCGGGGCGCAGGCTCACGCCGAAGGGTCGGCGGCGGGAGGGAGGCTGACGCACATAACGGGCGTGAGGTACAAGACCAACCAGTATCTCTTTGGCAGCCTGGACACTAAAGGCGACTACGCGCCCACGTTTCTCGACGCCCAGACCTACTGGACCCTCACGCCGAGCGACGGAAAGACGACCGTTGGCCTGCTTGCCTACTACTCACAGAACACGTACAGGTTCACACCCGAGGACCGCGAGACGACCTTCGGCACAATATCCGACGCGAAGAAGCTGACCATATATTTCGACGGCCACGAGCGGGACCGCTACCGGACATGCGTGGTGGCCGCCCAGACCGAGAGACGAGCCTGGAGAATAGGGTCGTGGAACATGTCGGCATCGATGTTCAGGACGGAGGAGGAGGAGAGATATGACATCCTGGGCGAATACTGGCTTCAGCAGGCGGCCAACTCGCAGAGCCCGACCACGGTGGACCAGAGCGAGAACATTGGCGTAGGCGGCTACATGCAGCATGCGCGCAACTTCCTCTTTGGCGAAGTATACTCAGTCAGCACGGGCGCCACGGTGCGCCTCGGCACGGCCGACGAGCTGAGGGCGCAGGCCAAAATGACATTCGAGCATTACTCCGACCTGACGGACGAATGGGAATATACCGACTCGGCGGGCTACATAACATCGCCCTCGGCCGGCGCGCTCGTCATGACATCGGCCCGCAACGCCGACAACACGCTGCGCCACAACCGCTTCGAGGCCTACCTGTGCAACACGAAGAGGGGCATCTCCGTGGGCGGCGGCAGCCTTACCCTCGTGGCCGGCACCCGCTGGGTGAGGCAGTCGGACATAGGCAAGTGGGTGTTCGGGCCGAGGGTGTCGGCCACGCTCGGCCTTGGCAAATGGAGGCTGAGGCTGGCCACAGGGCGATACTGCCAATTGCCGGGTCTGCGCGAGATGAAAGGCGACGACGCCAAACTGCGCTACGACGTTGGGCCGCAGAAGAGCTGGCAGCTGATAGGCGGGGCCGACCTCTATTTCGGCTCGGCCGAGAGGCCGATGAAATTCTCCGTTGAGGCTTACGGCAAATGGATGAGGGGCATAAACCCCTACAGCATTGACAATGTGCGGATCCGCTACGAGGCCGACAACTGCGCCAGAGGCTACGCCGCCGGAGTGGACTTCAAGCTGAACGGTGAGCTGGTGAAAGGCGCGGAGAGCTGGGCCACCCTGAGCTTCATGAAGACAATGGAGGACATCGAGGGCGACGGGCATGGCTACATCCCGCGCCCAACGGACCAGAGGGTGCAGTTCTCCATGATGGTGCAGGACTACATGCCCGGCAACAAGAGCGCCACCGCCATGCTGAGCATGTTCTTCGGCTCGGGGCTGCCCTTCGGGCCGGCAGGCAGCGAGAGGTGGCAGCAGACGAGCCGGATGCCCGGCTACAAGAGAGTAGACCTCGGGCTGTATAAGGATTTCGCCCTGACCAAAGAGGGCGAGCAGAAGAAGAAAGGACTGCGCTCCGCGAAGGCGGGCGTGGAGGTGTTCAACCTGTTCGACTTCGCCAACACGATATCGCATTTCTGGGTGGCGGACACTCAGGGCAATAAATACGGAGTGCCGAACTACCTGACGGCGCGACGGGTGAACGTGAAGCTCAGCTTTGAGCTATGAGAAAGCCCAGCGAAACTTTTGTAAGCGTAGGAGCGTATCGCAACAAAAAAACGCAGTGATATGAAACTTGCCGAAGCCCTCCAGCGCAGGGCCGATTTGCGCCAAAAGATAGACTCAGTGGGGAACACGATGAAGGCCAACATCCTCGTGCAGGAGGGTGCGGAGGCCGACTACGACGTCAGACAGCTTTGCGGGGAGTTCAACGAGCTGATGGGGGAGTGGAGGTCGCTCGTCGGGCGCATCGGGCGGACTAACCATACGGCCAAGGACGAGGAGACGGGCAAGACGCTGGCCGACCTGCTCGTGGAGCGCGAGGCCGCGAAGATGGAGAAAGAGACGTATGACGGGATTGTGGCGGTCTACGGCGAGAAATCGTGGCGCGCGAGAGGCGCGGAGCTTAAGATAATATCCACGTTCAAGGCGAAGGACGCTCAAAAAATGGTGGATGACGCAGCTAAAAGGTTCCGCGAGCTCGACAACAAAATCCAGATGCTGAATTGGTGCACGGATCTCGTGGAATAGGGCAACGCATTAAGAGACAAGGCAAAGCGGGTCTGAGAGGGCGAATAGATAGCCTTGACTGACGCTCCCGACAAGGCGAAAAATAACAAATGCGGAGTAATTCGATTCTGATTCGAACAGCGTTCACAGCTCACGCCGACGCAGGACAGCACACAAGAGCACAGCGCGGACAGCTCACTACCATCCATTGACTCCAGGACCCGCCTGCCTTTTTATAGGTTAGCGCGGCCAGACCCGGCACCGGTCTGGCCGCGCTATTGATTTTGAGCGAATTTTGAATTTTTCGTTACATTTGCGGAACTAATTCAAACACAAAGCTCAGCATGACAAAAGGAATCGGGCCAATGCGCCTTGCCGCCATAGTGGCGGCGGTGTGCGCCGTCCCTCTTCTCGCCGCTTGCGAATGGTTCGACTACCACCCGTATTGCGTAGACATAAGCGGCGAGACAGACATCAACCAGACTAACATCGCCAGGATTGAGGAAATCACGAAAGGGCGCAAATCGTTCCGTTTCGCCCTCATATCGGACACCCAGAGGTGGTATGACGAGACGGAGGACCTCGTGAGCGACCTCAACAAGCATGACGACATCGACTTCATAGTCCACGCCGGCGACCTCACGGACTTCGGAGCGAACAAGGAGTTCCTTTGGCAAAGGGACATCCTGCAAGGCCTCACGACCCCGTACATTGCCGTGATAGGCAACCATGACTGCCTCGGCACGGGCAAACAGACATTCCGCAGGGTGTGGGGCGACCTCGACTTCTCGTTCACCGCTGGCGACATCCGCTTCATATGCCAGAACACCAACTCCCTCGAATTCGACTACTCCCACCCGGTGCCGGACCTCAACTACCTGTATTCCGAGATGGACAACTTCCCCGAGGAGTGCGACAGGACAATCATCGTAGAGCACTGCCGGCCATTCGACGACGAGTTCAACAATAACATAGCGCGCTTCTACCACGAGGTCATAAAACGCATGCCTGGCCTGATGTTCATAGTCTCGGGCCACATCCACCGCATAACGCACGACGACCTTTTTGGCGACGGGATAATATATCACACCACGACTTGCGTCGAGGGCCGCAAATACCTCATTTTCGACATCAAAGAAGACGGCTACACCTATGAAATCGCCAATTTTTAAGTTCCTTTTGGCGGTCACGATGCTTGCCGCCAACCTCACAGCCAATGCGGAAGAAGGCATCAGGCGCGACTCACTGCCCGAAGGTGTCACGCACTACGACATCCGCATAGATAAGTATCAGGAGTTCCATTCACGCCTCATCCCGCGCTACACGAAAATACAGTTTGCCGGCAGCATCGGCATGTTGTCGGGCGGCGTCGGGTGGGACTACGGGAAAGGCCGAAGGTGGGAGACAGACCTCCTCGTCGGCTTCGTTCCCCGCTTCGAGAGCAACAGGGCCAAGCTGACATTCACGCTCCGCGAGAACATACGGCCGTGGAGAATAGCGATGGGGACGTCGCCCATAGACTTCCACCCGTTACGCGCGTCGATCGGAATGAACGCCATCATAGGCCACGAGTTCTGGACGAGCAACCCCGAGCGTTACCCCGAGGGCTACTACTTCTTCTCGACGAAATTCCACGTCGTGGCATCGTTCGGCCAGCAGTGGACGTACAACATATCGTATGACAAGAGGCGACGGTGGCGCGCCATAGGCTTTTTCTATGACATGTCGACGACCGACACATACCTTCTTAGCGGATTCGGAAACAAGTACATTGGTTTCAAGGACATGTTCCACCTATCCCTGGGCCTCAAGCTGCAAATAATATAAGCGCATTTTTCCGTATATTTGTGAGAACAGTATAGCGGCGGAGCGAAGAGCTGTCGCTGAAATTCACGATAGAATACGAAACTTGCCTATTCGATGGAAATTAAAGATTTGCAGACTATAGCGCAGTACAACGAGTACATGGGCTACCCTGCGCCGGCAGTCCCCTTCGCCGACATTTTGAGAATCAACAGCCGCCCGTCTGGCAGCAGCGAGAAGACTTTCAACATGGGCTTCTACTCGGTCTTCGTCAAGCAGAACAAGGGCTGCCAGATAAGCTACGGCCGCACGACGTACGACTACGACGAGGGGTCGATAGTCTGCCACGCCCCGAACCAGACAATAACGTCGCGGCCAATACCAGGCGTGATACCGAGCGCGACAGCCCTGCTCTTCTCGCCCGATCTCATCGCCGGCACGCACCTCGAAAAGCAAATGGACGACTTCGGCTTCTTCAGCTACTCGAGCAACGAGGCACTCCACCCGTCGCCCGAAGAGAAAGAGTCGATCCTGTGCTGCATGGAGCTGATAGAGGAGGAGATAAGGCGGCCGGCCGACAAGGTGTCGCGGCGAATAATAGTCAGCCACATCGAGGTTCTGCTCAACTACTGCCTCCGTTTCTACGAGAGGCAATTTGAAGCCCGCACGCCGATGAACCGCAGCGCGGTCTCGAAATTCGAGGAGTTGCTGAACGGCTACTTCGCCAATGGCAAAGCCGAGTCCGACGGGCTGCCCACCGTGGGCTACTTTGCCGACAAGATTTGCCTCTCGCCGAACTACTTTGGCGACATGGTGAAACGCGAGACGGGCTTCGCCCCCAAGGAGCTAATCAACCGCAAAGTGCTGAGCCTCGCCAAGAGCCTGATGCTCGAGCCTGCCGCCACGGTGAAGCAGACAGCCATCTCGCTCGGGTTCCAATATCCGCAGCACTTTATCCGCTTCTTCAAGAAAGAGACAGGACTCACGCCATCGGAGTTCGTAAGGTCGGCCGTCTGAACAAAAGAAAGAGGAAGGGGGTAATGACAAACAAAATGCAACAGCAGATAGACTTAGATCAGATTCCGAGCCCGTGCTACGTGCTCGAGGCGGATAAGCTGCGCACCAACCTGCGGCTGATACGCCGAGTGCAGGACGAGAGCGGAGCAAAGATAATACTCGCGTTCAAGGCATTCGCCCTGTGGGACGCCTTCCCTATCATCCGCGAGCAGTTCGACAGCGCGACAGCAAGCTCTCTGGCGGAGGCGCGCTTGGCAAATGAGGAGCTTGGCAGCCCCAGCTACACGTACGCACCCGTATACTCACCCAATGAGATTGACGAGATTTTGCAGTGCAGCAAACACATAACGTTCAACTCGTTGGCACAGGTGGAGAGGTATACGCCAAACGTCATGGCGGCCGACCACCCCGTGTCGGTAGGGCTGAGGGTGAACCCCGAGCTTGCGCAAGTGGAGACCGACCTCTACAACCCGTGCGTGCCCGGGTCGCGCCTCGGCGTAAGGGCGTCGGACATTCCGGCTCAGCTGCCGAGCATCGTGGAGGGGCTGCATTGCCACGCCCTGTGCGAGAGTTCGGCTGAGCAAAGCGAGAATATGATAGCGGCTTTCGAGTCGCGCTTCGCCCAGTACTTGAAACACATAAAATGGGTCAACTTTGGCGGCGGGCATCTCATGACCCGCAAAGGCTACGATGTAGAGAGGCTCATTGCCGCCGTCAAGGGCTTCCGATCCCGTCACCCGCACCTGCAAGTGATATTGGAGCCAGGGTCGGCCTTCGCTTGGCAGACGGGCTTCCTGCTCTCGACGGTAGAGGACATTGTGGAGAATTGCGGCATAAGGACGGCCATGCTCAACGTGTCGTTCGCATGCCATATGCCGGACTGCCTTGAGATGCCGTATAAGCCAGTGATACGCGGCGCGCATTTCGACCCCGTGGACGGGCTGCCGACATACCGGATGGGCGGCAACTCATGCCTCTCGGGCGACTACGTCGGCAGCTGGTCGTTCGACGAGCCGCTGAAAGTGGGCGACAAAATTATTTTCGAGGACATGATTCACTACACTACGGTGAAGACTACGATGTTCAACGGGGTGACGCACCCGTCGATAGCCATATTCGACCCCGAGCACGGCGGGCTGAGGGTTGTCCGGACGTTCACATACGAGGACTACCGCAGCCGAATGGGATAGCACCCCACCCCACTGCGGCAACGATTGTCATCTTCTTCAGAACGCGGAGACTTTCACTGGGGTCTACACGCTCTGAATTTCTTTTATCACCTCGCTAAGATTATCAATCTCCCCCCAAACCATAAGGTTCATCTTGAGGTTCTCCGTCTCACCAGCGGCATCCTCATAGGGCTGCTCATACTCCACCCGCAGCATCCGGAAACCGTTACGCTCATAGAACGCCACGCGCCTCCGCGCCTCATCGGTCTCGGGCGGCTCGACCTCAAGGATTATGGGGTCGCCCTGCCCTTTGAGGATGGTCAGGACATCGGACGCTATGCCATGCGCCCGCTGCGACGGCATGATGGCGAGATGCTCAATGTACCGCACCCCCGCCAAATGCCAAGTATTGGCAAGGCCGCAAAGGTGTCCGTCGTGTAGGATGGCGTGGGGGTGGAAATGTGGCTCGGAGTCGGTCAGCCGACGTTCCTCAGCGGCGGAACGCCTCTCATCGGCGGGAAAGGCGTCAAGATAGAGGCGCTCACAGTCAAGATAGTGAACGTCGGTCGTGTCCATTATGCGCTCAAGGCGTGTCTTCACGGCTTCTGTAGTCTCGGTTCTTTTGTTTTCAGCCCAAAGTTATGCTAATTCCACCAACCGTAGCTCAGCACGCGCTACAAAATAAGCAAACGCCCCCGCGCCAGAGATACGGCACGGAGGCGTAAGATGCAACTTGGCAGAGCCTATTGCCTGCGGAGAGTGCGGATTACCTGCTCGGCTATGGCACGTTGGCCGGCCCGGGTCGGATGCCCCCAGTGCTTGGCAATGTCATAGAGGACGACGTACGGCACATCGAACTTATCGGCCAAAGCCTGCTCACTGGCCGTTATCTCGCTACGCAACTCGCTGTTTATGATAACGACTGGCTTCGCCTCGGGGTACAGCTCCTTAAGTCCGGCGAGCAGACGCTCCATGGCAGGACGGAAAGTGTAGAGACTGTCACGCGAGAACTGGCCATAGGAGCCAACAGGCTCGCCAGACCAGCTGTCGTTAGTGCCGCCGAAGATGAGGATATAATCGGCCTTGGCCAGATTGGGCATACGGGAGATGAAGGCGCGGTCGGAGTAGTCATCGGGGCGTCCGTCCTTGTCATCGTCGTAGCCGTGGTAGCCGATAGTTGAGCCAGAGAACGAGTTATTCTGCACCATTCGCATACCGAGGCTGTCGGAGAGAATGGCCCACCACATCTGGCTGGCTTCGCATACGTCGGTGCCGCCGCGGTTCACCTGAGCGGTGTCGTACCACACGAAGTTAGTGTCGGGGTCGACCCTCCCCGCAAAGGTGGAGTAAGAATCGCCAAGGACGACGAAAGTCTTGCCCTCTAATGAGTTGGCGGACTTGCTGATGGGCGATGAGCAGGCAATGAGGGTCGCCGATGCGGCGATGAGAAACATGTTTGGGATTCTCCCTTCGTTTCTTACGCTCGGCATAGCAAACAAGTTTGCTATGCTCTCTCTTAACCGAAACGTTGGGATTCTCCCTTCGTTTCTTACGCTCGGCATAGCAAACAAGTTTGCTATGCTCTCTCTTAACCGAAACGTTCGCATATAATCATTTTTTGTTTAGGACACTATCGACGTAGCCCACCTCGACACCGAGCGACGAAGCGATGGTCTCGGCTGCCAGCCCCGCCCCGCTGAGTGAGCGTATCGACTTGCGGAGGACATCGCCCAGCTGCTCGTCCTTTTGCTGGAGCTGCTCGTCCTTTTGCTGGAGCTGTTTATCTTTCTCCTTGAGCTGTTTTTCCTGCTCGCCAATCTTTATCTTTTGCAGTTCATTCTCCTCCTCGCGCTGCTGTATCTCCTCGATGTACTCATCCTCAAGATCCATCTTGCGCCGCATGCCGCTATCGCAGGCGGCACGGCACAGGCGGCGCTGGAGGATGTCGAGGTCGGAGCCCTCGTCGGGGGTGTCAGGCACCTCTATCAGGTGGCCGTTGCCCCTCAGGTTGCGCTGAGCGAAGATTGACAGCACGCGCTCCGTCGCATTGCGGGGCTTGGCGGGCAGGCGGGGAATCTGGACTATGATGACGTCGTGCGTCAGGCTGCGGACGAACTTGCCGTCGCATGGCTTGATGGGCTTGCCGTAGTAGTCCGTCATATGGCCGCCATAGCAGTAGGCGACAGGCTCGTCGGTTTCAGAAATAACGTGGCCAAGGAGGTAGATGACAATGATATGGCGGGGTGTCTTATGATCCGACTGCACATTTTTCTTGTCGCCATACTGGCTGGCTATGTATGTGCGGAAACGCCCCAACTCCGTCTTGAGCCACACCTTTTGCAACTCTATGCAGACGTCCTCCTCGCGGCCGTCGTCCGTCAGGACGTGGGCCGAATAGTCGAGACGGTAGATGGCTATGTCCTGCTTTTTCCTGAGGACAGTGGTCTCCTGCTGACGCGGCGAGAGGTTCAGCACCTTTTGCCGGAGGAGGGCGGACAAGAGTATCTTGGCGGACCGCTCGTCCTCCATAAGGTACTTGAACGACGTGTCGTATAACGGGTTGATGACTTCCATATGCTGATGCGTTGATCGCCTAAATATAATGATTTTGTGGAGAACGCAAAGATAAGATAAGCAAGGCGGCCTTAATCAAGCTGCTTGAATATGGTCTCAAGATCGTCCTCACGCTGAAGATCCATCTTCTTTCGCATACGGTAGCGGAGCATCTCGACCCCGCGGACGCTGATGTTCATAAGAGGGGCAATCTCCTTACTGATGAGCCCCATATGGATATAGACGCACAGTTTCTTCTCGTTCGCGCTAATCCACGGGAAACGCGCCTGAAGCTTCTTCATGAACTTGTCGTTGACGATGTCGAAATTCTCCTCGAACTGCCCCCAGTTGACTTTCTGCGCGCTGTCCTCTGTCAGTCGGGACTGCATGGACGAAATTCGTTTGAGAGCAAGGGCGGTATCGTTGCCCTGCAGGTCGTCAGCTATCTTGGTAAGATCATGCTTCACCTTATATATCAGGTCATTACGTTCCAAATTATTGAGCAGTATGTTGGCCAGTTCCTGACTCTTGCCCTTCAACTCGGTCTCAATTTTCTCGTTCTGGAGCTGGAGAATCTCCTTCTCCTTTTGCTGCGACTCCAGCGCATAGGTCAGCTGCATCCGCTCACGCTGCTTCTCGGCGCGACGATGTGAGACGAAGAGGAAGGAGGTCAGCGCACCTGCCGCGAGGAGAGTCCAGATGGAGTAGGCCCACCACGTGCGATACCACGGCGGGAGTATCCGGAACTCAAGTTTGGCGGTCTGCGGCGCGGTGTCGTAGTCGCCTTTCATGCGGACGGTGAAAGTGTAACGCCCTGGTTTGAGAAACGAATATTCCTTCTCGACATTCTGCGTCCACTCGCCGAACTCGGCGTTCTCGCCCTCACGCCTGAGCTGACAACTGTATTGCGCCGTGATGCTGCGGAAGAGCGGGCAGCCGTAAGTGAGGCATATGGAGTTCTGACTGTACGGAATCTCAATATCGTGAGGTTTGGCGGGGTAGCTCTGACCGTAGAGGAGCTTCACGTCGTGGGTGGAGATGGACTTCAGCTCGCGGACGAAGAGCTTGGGCGCGGCGTGGAGCCTGTTGGCCT
>JBJEGU010000023.1:0-63650 GCA_051875415.1 Marinilabiliaceae bacterium | reverse complement strand
GCCCGCAGTTAGGCAATAGAACAATTAACTTTTATTAAGCACCAACAGCCTGCCATGACTTAAAACAGAGGAGGCTCGGCGAGTGAACGCCGAGCCTCCATCCTTATGTAAGCGCAAATTGACTAATTACTTAGCCTTGCCCTGGTTTGCGACAGCCTCCTGGAGTTTCTTGATCTCCTCAGGATCGCCTACGAAGTAGTCCTTCACGAGCTTGAAGGTCTTGTCGTCGAACTCGAAGCAGTAAGGTACTGCGGTCGGGAGGTTGAGTGAGATGATATCCTGATCGGAGATGCCCTTGAGGAACTTGATGATGCCGCGGAGCGAGTTGCCATGGGCTACGACAACGATGTTGTCGACCTTCTTGAGCTCAGGGAAGATGACGCTCTTCCAGTAGGGGAGAGCGCGCTCTATGCAGTCCTTCAGGCTCTCGGTGCGGGGGATCTCGCAATCGGGCACGTAGCTCGCGTAGCGGGGGTCCTTGGTCGCGCTGCGCTCGTCGTCATCAGGGATCGGGTTAGGAGCCACGTCGTAGCTGCGGCGCCAGATCTTGACCTGCTCGTCGCCGTACTGCTTGGCGGTCTCAGCCTTGTTGAGGCCCTGGAGGTCGCCGTAGTGCTTCTCGTTGAGGCGCCAGCTCTTCTCGACAGGGATCCAGTCGAGGTCCATCTGGTCAAGCACATTGTTGAGGGTCTTGACGGCGCGCTTGAGGAAAGAGGTGTAGGCCACGTCGAAAGTGAAGCCTTGCTCCTTGAGGGTCTTGCCGGCCTTGATGGCCTCGTTGACGCCGTTCTCTGTCAGGTCTACATTGGTCCAACCGGTGAAGCGGTTCTCCAGGTTCCAGGCGCTCTGGCCGTGGCGGATGAGGACTATTCTCTTCATTGTTATCTGTTTGTGTTAATTACCTTTTGATAATCAGTGCAAAGATAAAGATTTCGGCGTAATATGCGCACATAAATTGGCGCGTCTCGGTCGTCTTACTTGCCCAGGCCGAGCAGCCGCTTGATGTCGTTGAGCTTGTTGAGGGCCTCAAGGGGCGTGAGGTTGTCTATGTCGAGCCCCATTATCTCCTTGCGGATGCTCTCCACAAGCGGGTCGTCGAGCTGGAACAGGCTCAGCTGCACTCCGCCGTCCTTCTTGGCCTCAGTCTTCTTGAAGCCCTTCACCTCCCGCGTCTCGGAGGGCTGCCCGTCGCGCTCGCGCTCCAGTTGGGAGAGTATCTCGTTCGCCCTGTCGACGACGGCTTTGGGCATTCCGGCTAGGCGCGCCACGTGGATGCCGAAGCTGTGTTCGGAGCCGCCCGGCAGCAGCTTGCGGAGGAATATGACCTTGCCCCCCGTCTCGCGGACCGAGACGTTGAAGTTCTTAATCCGGTCATACTTGCGCTCCATGTCGTTCAGCTCGTGGTAGTGCGTGGCGAAGAGGGTCTTGGCCCTGGCCCTGTCGCAGTTGTGAAGGAACTCGACAATGGCCCACGCGAGCGAGATGCCGTCGTAGGTGCTCGTGCCGCGGCCAAGCTCGTCGAAGAGCACGAGGCTGCGCGGCGTGACGTTGTTGAGGATGTTGGCGGCCTCGGTCATCTCGACCATGAAGGTACTCTCGCCCTGCGACAGGTTGTCGTTAGCCCCCACCCTCGTGAATATCTTGTCCACCACGCCTATGGCCGCGCTCTTGGCCGGGACGAACGACCCGCACTGCGCAAGGAGGACGATGAGTGCCGTCTGCCGGAGCAACGCGCTCTTGCCCGCCATGTTGGGTCCCGTGACAATGATTATCTGCTGCTCGTCAGAGTCGAGATGGACGCTGTTGGAGACGTACGACTCTCCGTCGGGCATGAGCCGCTCTATGACGGGGTGGCGGCCCTCCACTATGTCGAGCCTGTCGGAGTCGTCCACCACGGGGCGGCAATAGGAGTAGTCGACGGCGTTCCTGGCGAATGTGTGGAGTACGTCGACCTCAGCCAGACGCGCGGCGTCGGACTGCACGGTGCCAAGGTGCGCGCTCAGCTCGGCTATGAGGGCAGAGTAGAGCTCAGCCTCAATGGTGGCTATGCGCTGGTCGGCGCCGACAATGCGCTCCTCGTACTCTTTAAGTTCGGGAGTGACGTAGCGTTCGGCCGCCGTCATGGTCTGCTTGCGCATCCAGTCGGCCGGGACCTTGTCCTTATGCGTGTTGCGGACCTCTATGTAATATCCGAACACGTTGTTGAACGCCACCTTGAGCGAGGGGATGCCGGTCTCGGCCGACAGGCGCGTCTGCAACTCGTTGAGGTAGTCGCGGCCGGAGGAGGATATGTGGCGGAGCTCGTCGAGCTCGGCCGAGACGCCCTCGGCTATCACGCCGCATTTCTGTATCGTGGTGGGCGGGTCGGGGACTATGTCGTGTCCTATCCTCTCCCTCAGCGCCTCGCAGTCGTCGAGCGTCTCGACCATCGCGAGCAGCTGCGACCCCGGGGCGGCCTTCCTCACCGTCTCCTTGAGCCTCGGGATGGCCTCAAGGGCGCGCTTGAGCATCACCACCTCGCGCGGCGTGATGCGGCAGCACGCTATCTTGCCCACGAGCCTCTCCATGTCGCCCACCTCGCGCAGGGCGGCAAGGACGTCGTCCGTGAGGACGGGGTCGTCGACGAACGACTGCACCACGTCGTGCCGCCGCCCTATGGCGCGCACGTCGCGCAGGGGCATCGAGAGCCACCTCTTGAGCAGGCGGCTGCCCATGGGCGTGGTGGAGCGGTCCTCTATGTCGGCAAGGGAGTACGACCCGTCGCGGCCGTCGTTGAACAGCTCAAGGTTGCGGATTGAGAACCTGTCTATCCATACGTAGGACTGCTCGTCGATCCGCTGCAGACGGCTTATGTGGGACTGCCCGTCGTGCTGAGTGACATCGAGGTAGTAGAGTATGGCCCCCGCGGCGGTTACGCCGGCCACGAGGTCCTCCACGCCGAAGCCCTTCAAGCTCTGCGTGTCGAAATGCTTGATTAGCCTGTCCTTTGCCGATTGGGGCTGGAATGCCCAGTCGTCGAAGGGGTATGTAGTCCATTTGCCGCCAAAGGCCTCGACGAAGCTCTGTCTGCGCCCTTTCTCAAAAAGGACCTCCTTGGGGCGGAACGTGGCGAGCAGTCGGTCGACATACTGGGCGTCGCCCTGCCCCATCATGAATTCGCCGGTCGAGATGTCGAGGAAGGCGACGCCGATGCTCGCCGCCGTGAAGTTGACGCAGCAGAGGAAGTTGTTCTCCGTGGTCACGAGGACCCCGTCGGTTATCGCCACGCCGGGGGTGACGAGTTCCGTTATGCCTCGCTTGACTATGCCCTTGGCCTGCTTAGGGTCCTCGAGCTGGTCGCATACGGCCACCCTCAGTCCCGCCCTCACGAGCTTGGGCAGGTAGGTGTCGAGAGCATGGTAGGGGAATCCGGCCAAGGCGCCAAGCTCGGGGTTCGTGCCGCTGCGCTGCGTGAGGGTTATGCCCAGGATTTTGGCGGCCTTGGGGGCGTCGTCCAGATATGTTTCATAGAAGTCGCCCACACGGAAGAGGAGCATGGCATCAGGGTGCTTGGCCTTGATGCTCATGTATTGCTTCATGAGGGGCGTGTCGGTAAAAGATTTGGCCACCGTGGAGTTGGGTTTTACCCTTGGTTTATGTTTCGCGTTTTCACTTTTAGGATTGGCGCAATGCCTGTCGTGCGCCATTCTGGAGAAAACGCCACTTTCCTGATAAATATAGCTGCGCTTTGGGGCGGCATTCCACCCCGGCAGCCTATGCGAAGTTACTCAAAATATGCGTTCTTGCCGCCATAAGACCTACCCGTCGGGGCAATGCAAGGTTCGGCAAATTGCATATCTTTACGCCGTCTAATGCACACTCCACACCATGCCCCAAACCCGCCGCGCCGCTTTGGCCGCCATAGCCGCCTTGTCGTTCTGCGCATGCGCGCTGGCCGCCGAGGCCGACTCTACTTTCGTCAAGAGAGGATTCTCGTTCGGCGTCCTGCCCGCAATTTCATACGACTCCGACCTCGGCTTCCAGTACGGAGTCCTCTCCAACCTCTACTGGTACGGCGACGGCAGCCGCTACCCCGCCTACGACCATTCGCTCTACCTTGAGTGCAGCCGCTACCCGGCCGGGACCATGCTCTGCCGCGCCTACTACGACTCGCCACGGGTGCTAAGCGCGTTGAGCGACGGGCTTCGCCTCACGGCCGACTTCACGTGGTACCGCGACCTCCTGAACGACTTCTACGGCTTCAACGGCCGCAAGGCCGTCTACCACGAGGCGTGGGCCGACGATAATGCCGCCGCCTACCGCAGCCGCGCCTTCTACGCCCACCATCGGCTCATGACGAGGCTCATGGCCGGCGTGCGCTACGACCTGCCTGGCGACAAGGCGTACGCCCAATTTGGCGTCACGGCATTCGACTTCGACTGCGGTCCTATAAAGCGCGACGAGCTGCGCCACAGCGTGCCCGACGTGCCTACGATCTACGACCTCTACCGCCAGTGGGGACTGATCCGCGCCGACGAGGCGCGCGGCGGCACGGATGTCTTCCTGAGGCTGGGCCTCGGCCTCGATACGCGCGACGCGGAGGGCTTCCCCACGAAGGGCGTCTGGAGCGAGATTCTCCTCGCCTTGGAACCCAACTGCTTCAATTCCAACGGCAAGGGCTTCATCCGCGTCACGGCCAGCCATCGTCAGTATTTCAGCCTCGGCTCGCGCGACCTCGTCCTCGCCTACCGCCTCTCAGCCCAGAACCGCCTCTGCGGCCGCGTGGCCTACTACCTTCTCCCGCACATCACTACGAACACCCTCACGAGCGCGACAAGCCAGGGCCTGGGCGGCAGCAAGACGCTGAGGGGCGTGAAGAGGAACAGGATTGTGGCCGACGGCGTGGCCCTCGCCAATGTCGAGCTGCGATGGATTATTAAACGGCTCAGTCTCTTCGGCCAGCAGTGGGCCATAGGCGCCAACGTCTTCACCGACTGGGGCGTGACGACGCAGGACTATAAGATCGACACGGGCGGCGTGCCACTCTCCGAGTCCGCCGACTTCCTGAGGGATGGCAATGACAAGCCGCATGGCTCGGCTGGCCTGGGCCTGAAGATTCATATGAACAGCAATTTCATAGTCTCCGCCGACTACGGCCACGCCCTTAGCGGCGACGACGGCGCAAGCGGCTTCTATGTCAACCTCAACTACCTTTTCTGAGTTATTCCGCAGCCAAGTCTCCCAAAACTCGTTTAAACGCTTTTCAAACGGCATTTGAACACCATTTAAAAGCCGTTTGGTGGTAAGCCCGCCTATAAAAAAACAGAAAGCCCGCCGCGACACATATATGTCGCGGCGGGCTCACTTTTTAATACTATATCAAAGCCTCCCTACGAGTTGGCGGGCTTCTTCGCCCTGAGGGCCTCAAGCTTCGCGGCGTTGTCGGCCACACGCTGAGCCGAGAGCGGATACATCGAGATGAAGATGACACTCAGGATTGTGCCTACGGCCGGCAAGAGGCTGAGGCACATCTTGATTCCGTCAATCGTCTCAGGGCTCTGAGCCATGTTCGGCTGGAAGCCAAAGGCGGCGAGCAGCCACATCGAGACGCCGGAGCCGATGGTCCAGCCAAGTTTCTGGCTCATGCTGGACGAGGAGAAGATGAGGCCCGTGGCGCGGTTGCCAGTGGTGAGCTCATTGTAGTCGGCGCAATCGGCGTACATGCTCCAGAGGAGCGGGAATATGGCGCCCGCGCAGATGGAGATGAGGAGCTGGAAGAGGAAGATGAGGCCAAGCTGGTCAGCCTCGAACCAGTAGAAGATGACGCTAAGCACGGAGGCTATGAGCATAGCCATGAGGAACGTGTTCTTCTTGCCGATGACGTTGCTTATCGGGCCCGCGGCCACCACGCCTATTATGTTGGCCAACTGGCCAAGGCCAAGGTAGACGGCGCTGAGCTTGAACGCCGTGAATATCGGCTCGCCGAATATCGTGATGTCGCTCACATTGTAGCCGAACATCGTGACGTCCTTCAAGCTGTCCTCAAGCACGAAATATTTAAAATAGTAGACCGTAGCCCCGTCGCGCACCGAGTTGAAAATCAGGGCAGCGATGCCCGCTCCGAGGAGTATCCACCACGGGCGGTTGTGGAACAGGTCGCTGAAGTCGTCCTTGAGGCTCGAATGCTCGACCTTTATCTGCTTGACGCGCTCACGCGTGAGCAGGAAGCAGAGCAGGAAGAGGACTACGCACGCCGCGGCAAATATGCCCGCCGCGGCCATCCATGCCGTCTGCTGCTGCCCTATGGGCTGGTCGGCACGACCGCCAAACTTCTCGACGACAGTCATGAAGAAGAAGAGGGCCGCGAAGCTGCCAAGATAGGCGAACGACATGCGGAACGTGGAGAGGGCGTTACGCTCCGCAGGTATCGGGCTCATGACGCCAAGCAACGACGCGTATGGCACGTTGATGGAGGAGTAGACAACCATCATGAGCGTATACGTGACAAAGGCGTAGATTATCTTGCCCGTGTTGCCAAGGTCCGGCGTGCAGAACGTGAGCATGCCAAGCACGCCAAACGGCACGGCCAGCCATAGGAGGAACGGGCGGAACTTGCCCCACTTCGTCTCGGTTCGGTCGGCGACAATGCCCACAATAGGGTCCACCATCGTGTCCCAAATTCGGGTGACGACGAACAACGTGCCGACCACGGCGGCCGAGATGCCAAAGACATCCGTATAGAACACCGCAAGGTAGGCCCCGAAGAGCTTCCAGAACATCGACGACGCCATGTCGCCGAAGCCGTAGCCTATCTTTTCATATAGTTTTACCACTTCTGATAGTTTATTTGTTTTCTACTTTCTGATTTCAGGCGGAGGCTCAGAATCCAAGCTCCTCCTTGATGAAGCTTGTCACCTCAGCAGCAATCACCTCATGCTCAGCCATATTGGGGTGCTCCGCGCCGCCTGCGTTATAGCTCTGCTCGAAGATGTGGTAAGGAATCTTACCGCTCTTGCCCGCAAGCCCCTGCGCCTCGGCCTCGGAGGCTATGGCCGGGAGGACCGACTTGAAGAAGGCGCGGAGGGTGTCGTTAGCCATCGGGCTGGAGATGAGGGCTATGTCGGCCTCGGGGTTCTTCTCGCGGAGGAGGCGGATGAAGTCGACATACGCCGTGGCGAACTTCGACGAGTCCTGCACTCCGTCGTTCTGGCCCAGGGCGGAGACCACGAGATCCGGGTTGAACGAGAAGTCGTAGTCAATCTGGTTGCCGACGAGGTCCACCTTGCCGTAGGTCTGAGGCAGGACGTACTTGTGGTCGCAGCAACTGTGGATGAGGCCGATGCCCGATACACTGGCGAGGCTCCATTGCGCATTGAGGTTGCGCGCCGTGCGCGGCCCGTAGGCGAAGTAGGCGCGATGGTGGTCGTACCACCTGCCCTCGCCAAACGGAAGGACGCCGTCGTATATCTCCATCCCGCTCGTAATGGAGTTTCCTATGAACTCTATACGGTGCGCGGTGGCGGGCTGCCACTTCTCAATACCGCGCGCCGTGACGCTCATGACCTGCGTATAGCCCATCCCGCACTCCGTGTCGCGGCAGACGAGGAGCGTATGCCTCCCGCCCTTTAGGCCGTCCGCCACCTGCATGACGTAGACCTGAGTGTCGGGCACGGCCGCCGTTTGCGACTTTCCGACAATGAGGCGGTTAAGTGGGCCACCCGTCGCTATGCGACCCACGGTGTCGCCATCGAGGACGACCTCAAGGTAATTGTAGCCGTCGCCATAAAGACGCTGGTCGGCAATGACAATGTCGGCGCCGTCGCCATTGAAGGCGAAAGTGAAATACGTGCCGGCGCCCCATTGGCGGGGACCGACGGAGTCCGTCCTGTCAAGGCGGCCGATGTATGTGATGACGTCATCGTAGCCTGAGACCGTCTGCGGCCCGGCAGCGCACGATGCCAAAACGACAGAAGCAGCGCCCGCGATAACACTTAATATCTTCATAGCCAAAGAGGGGTTAAATGTGTGACGGGATTACGCCGCGCTGATGCGCAGAAGGACTTCGATGATGGCCCTCGAATTGTGGTAAGGACACTTCCAGAAGCCGGCCTTGCAATCGTTGTAGACGTCGCGACCCTCCTTGTCGGTGCGCCATAGCCACTCGCCGCGCTTGCGGTCAATAAGCTTGGTGGAAATGAAGTTCCATACTTTGACGAGCTTCTCAAGGTAGCCCTCGTCGCGCGTCAGCCTCCAAGTGTCGGCCAGGCCGACCATAGCCTCAGCCTGGGGCCACCAGTGCTTGTCGGTGTCCAGGTGGCCGTCCACCTTCTCGTAGAAGATGGAGTCGCCGTCCCAGCCCTCGGCGAGCGTCACGTCGGTGAGGCGTTTGCAGATGGGCCTGAGCCTCTTCTTGAGGTCGGCGTCGTCAAGAACCTCGGCCGCCTCGTAGAGGAGCCACGAGCCCTCTATGTCATGCCCGTAGGAGTCTATACGGCTCTTGACCGCCCAGTCCATGTCGAAGAAGAGGTTGAAGTGGCCCGTCTTGTCGTCAATGATATGGTTCAGGAAGACGTCGAGGCAATGGAGTATGCTCTCGCGGAGCTCCGGGGTCGGGTTGGCCCTGTAAAGGTTGGTGTAAGGCTCAATGATGTGAAGGTGGGTGTTCATGCTCTTGGGCGTGTTCTCGTCCTTCTCGCTGAGCCTGACATCGGCAAGGGGTGTCCAGTCGGCGGCGAGGGCCTCTATGTAGCCGCCGTACTTGGGGTCGCGGAAATGCTTCTCGATGAGGTGGTAGGTCTCGACGGCAAGGTTCAGGGCCTTCTCGTCCTTGCTCTGACGGTAGTACTCCGACAGGCCGTAGATGCAGAAGCCCTGGGCGTAAGCCTGTTTCTTGGTGTCAACCGGGGCGCCCTTGGCGTCGACAGCCCAGTAGAATCCGCCGTTCTCCTTATCGTAGAAGAAGTCGCAGAGGTAGTTGAACGCCCTGTTGGCGGCCTCCTTATACTCGGGCTTGCCAAAGATGCGCGCCGCGGAGGAGAACGCCCAAAGAATACGCGCGTTGAGGATGGCGCCCTTGTCGGCGTTGGCCATAAGCTCACCATCCTTCTCGCGCCCGCCGTAGAAGCCACCGTACTCGTGATCCTCCATACGACCGATCCAGAAATTCATAATGTTGGCGTACTCCGCCCTCATCTGATCCCTAACTTCCTTATAATTAATAGCCATCTTACAATATGTTTTTATTTGCGGACTTGCGTCGCCTCGCCCTGAGGGGGCGGGGCGACGCACAGGCCGCAGCATGTTTACCTAATTTAATTATTTCCTGAGAGCTTTCGACGCGTTGAGCTTCTCAAGCGTCACAGCGTAGTTATATATGGCGCTGCGGCTCTCCCATGTGTTGTCGGTCTCAAGGAACTCGCACCATGTCATGAACCACACCATCTTCGGCTGTTTCTTAGCAATCTCGGGTGTGGGTATCTGACCGCACTCGCCCCAAGCGACAGGCTTGCCGTCGGCCAGCTTGAGCAGGGCCTCGTAGTCGCCCTTCTCATAGTTCTTGCTGTAGACATCCGTCGCGAGGATGTCGACGACATCCTTGCCGGGGTAGAACTTGTCGTAGTCCATGACGTTAGGCGAGCCAATCTCGTTGGCGTTGAAAACCCAAAGGAGGTTGTTCAGGTGGTGGTAGTTGGTCAGCCTGTCGTAGAGCATACGGAAGAGCTTCTGATAATTGCCGGGCTTGTAGCCCCACCAGAACCAGTCGCCGTTCATCTCGTGGTAGGGGCGCCAGATGACCGGGATGTTCTCGTCCTGCAACTGCTTCAGGAAGAAGGCCACGACATCGACCTGGGCCTGCCAGCGGAGGTTTATTTCCGTGCCTGGCGTGAGGAGCTGCTTCCACTGCTCGTCGGTCAACTTGCTCTGGATTCCGTTATCGCCTTTCCACGTCGTGTAGTTGGCGTCCGTCGTGGGCGGCACGGCGTGCCACATAAGGGTGATTATAGCGCCCTTCTCGTGCCACTTGATGGCGTTGTCCACCACCCTCTGACGGAAGTTGATGCCGTCGAGCGAGCCGGGTTTGCTGTAGCCGAAGTCCTGCCCGAAGACGGCGGGATGGCCCACCTCGCCGCTCTGGTGGTAGGCGCGCTCCATATATATGTCGCCATAGAGGGGGTAGCTGTGCTGGCCGGCCAGGAGGCCTTTGCCCGACTGGTCGTAGATGAATTGCAGGAGCTGCCGCGCCTCGGGCGTGGCATTGGGGTTGACAGGAGTCTGCGCCACGGCCGTGGTCAGGCCAAGCATTGCGATGGCTGTTGTCAGTATATTCTTCATACTTATTATGTTTTAGAAATTGGGGCTACCCGAAACTTTGTGTTGCTACGCAAAAGCGCGTCCTTTGGTTATCGGACATCGACCCGCCCGAAGCACGAGGCCTGGATTCCGGCGGCGTTCTCCAGATTAGGCCATGCGTCGTCGGCCCATGCGAAGCGGACGCTGCGAGGGTCCCTCACCTCCTTGGACGAGACCGCGACAGTGCCGTCCTTCATAACCTTGCCGGAGGCCTTGTGGAACACGCCATCGTCGCCCGCCAACTCGAACCAGTCGGCCGTCTTTGCCTTGTCGGCCGTGTGGAGACCATTGGCGTTGTCGAACGTCACGACGACCGACTTGCCATTCTTAGCCAGGGCCGCCTTGGAAAGTACGGGGGCCGCATAGGGGAAGCCGGCCTTGCCATAGGCGAGGGTGAGGAGCGCATTGGCAAAACGGTTGCCCGCCTCTACCTTGAAACGCGGGTGGATGTCCTTCACGTCGCCAAGGTTGCCGATGACGACAAGGGCCGAGTTCGGTATGAGCTGAGCCGCCTTGCGCTGCTGGTCGCGCACCACCACCGCCATGCCCGGCTCGTCGTAGTGGTAGGGGGCTATCTGGGCGAAGACGAACGGCAGGCTCTCGCCTTGGTAGAATACCGACCTCCAGTTGTTCACAAGGGTCTGGAGGAACTCGCAGTACATGTCGGCATTCTCGCAATTCTGCTCGCCCTGATACCACGCCACGGCCCGGAACTTGTAGTTGGCGAGCGGATAGAGCATGGCGTTGTAGATTAGGCCAGGGCGCACAGGGCCCCAGGGCACGTCCTTGAGCCTCTTGTTCGCCGCGGCAAGACGCTCGTCAGCCTCGAAAATCTTGTTGTCCGTCCAGCTCTCAATGGGCGTACCGCCCCAACTGGAGTCGACAATGCCGACAGGCACGCCAAGCTCCTTGCGCAGCTTGCATGCGAGGACGTAGCCGATGACAGTGAAACGCTCAGCGTTCTGGGGCGTCGTGCGTACCCATTGGCCGGAGACGTCGTGGTTGGGCGTCTCGGACGTGCGGTACTCCACGCGGAACATTCGGATGTCGTCCTGCGTGGCCTGCCTGAGGAGCGAGTCCTTGGGCGCGTAGCCGTCCCACATCGACCACACGGGCTGGAACTCCATGTTGCTCTGGCCCGAGCAGAGGATTACCTCGCCTATGAGGACGTCGGATATCGTAATCTTATTATAGCCTGTTATTTCAATAGTCTGCGGGGCGTCGGACCCCGCAGGTGTCTGCACCTCGACGCTCCAGCGGGTGTCGACAGCCGGGTCGGCAGTGTACTCCTTCCCGTCCCATGAGGTACGGACGGTGACCTTCTCGTAAGGTTTGGCCCAGCCCCAAATCTTGACGGTCGAATTCTGCTCAATGACCATTCCGTCGGACAGCACAGAGGGGATCGTGACATTGGCCAAGGCCGCCGACGACGACGCCAAGGTCAAGAGCGCAGATATAAAATAACTGATTTTCATTTCAGTAGGAAAAAGAAAGCGGATGTAGCCGCCAAGGAAGGAGGCCACATCCGCCGGGAAAACTACAAACTAAACAATCATGACGAGTCCCTTTGGACGCATCGCAAAAATTTTCAAGTGAGACGGCCTCGCCCTACGCATGCTTCTCGTTCTTGTCGACGAGCGCATTGATGCGCGCCACCGAAGCGGAGCTCGTAAGCTCGTCCTCCGGAGTGTTGAGGCAGTAGTCCACGAGCTGGTCGACGGTCGTCGTAGCCACGTGGAGGCGGGTGTCGGACGAAGCGTAGTAGATGAACACCTTGCCATCCTCGTCCTCAATCCAGCCGTTCGAGAAGACCACGTTCGAGACGTCGCCAACGCGCTCTGCGCCGTAGGGGGCGATGAAGTGGCCCGCGGGCTTGTGGGTCACAATCCAGGGCTTCTCAAGGTCGGTCATGAACATGTAGAGGACGTAGCGGAGGCCAGCCGCGGTGTTGCGCACGCCGTGGGCCAGGTTGAGCCAGCCGTACTTCGTCTTGATGGGCGCAGGGCCCATGCCGTTCTTCACCTCGTAGATGGTGTGGTACGTCTTAGCGTCCATGATATACTCGTCCTTGACCTCGGCGCGACGGATGTCGTCGCACAGGCCCCAGCCGATGCCGCCGCCCGAACCGGTGTCGATGAAGCCATCCTGCGGACGGGTGTAGAAAGCGTACTTGCCGTCGATGAAGTGAGGGAAGAGGACGACATTGCGCTGCTGGCCCGCATGGCTGATGAGGTCCGGCAGGCGCTGCCAGGTCTTGAGGTCCTTAGTGCGGACAATGCCGGCGGCGGCCACCGCGCTGCTCGTGTCGCCAGGGGCGGCCTGAGGGTCCTTGCGCTCGGAGCAGAAGATGCCGTAGATGTAGCCATCGTCGTGCTTAGTGACGCGCATGTCGTAGACGTTCGTGTCGGGGCAGCCCGGCACCTGCGGCAGGGTTATGGGGCGAGGCCAGAAACGGAAATTGTCGACGCCATTGGGACTCTCGGCCACAGCGAAGAACGACTTGCGGTCGACGCCCTCGGTGCGGACAACGACGACATACTTGTCGCCGAGCTTCATCGCGCCAGCGTTAAACGCGGCGTTGAAGCTGATGCGCTCCATAAAATAGGGGTTCGACTGCGGGTCGAAGTCGTAACGCCACTCAAGGGGCACATGCTCGCGCGTCACGACGGGGTACTTATACTTGTTGTATACGCCGTTGACGCTGAAGAGCTTCTCGTTGGGGCGTGCTATGAGCGCCTCGAAATCCTGAGTGATTTTCTGCTTGCGCTCGTCGAAGATATTGCTGCTCATTTTTCGTACTGGAAAAACGTGTTATTTTATCATTGGAGGAGCACCTCCTTTTTCGATTACAATTTTACGGATATTGCCCCGCCGTGGCAAATACTTTTTTATCACAAAGAAATAGAATACGCTCAATGAGTTTAACGTCTTTTAGTCAACTTATGAGATAATGACAAAAATAGATAATATTCAATCAAATGCAACAAATTAACATACAGTGCATTAAGCAACTCCAGAGCATAAATCAGGCCCGCCCGCCGGTTGATATGATTTAAACAACCTCGGATGCGGATGGGCAAAAAGAAAAGCCCGGACATCCGTCCGGGCTTCAATAATGTGAAGTCAGTCCGCGCTACTGCTTCCCGATGGCCTTGAGGTCCTTCTCAAGCAGCGCGTCGGGCTTGCTGAGACTGACCGTATGGTAGTCGAAATAGTAGACGCTGGCGTCGCCCGCGCCCATAAGCATCTTGAAGCAACGGCTCTTGAAGTTCTTGCGCGGGCCAATCTTGTGGAGGATGACGACATTGTCGTCCTTGGCCTCAAGGGCTTTGCGCACCTCGTCCTCCGTGACGAGCTTGAACTTGTAAGGGTACACCTTCTTGATGGCGGACTCCGTCTGGCAGCCCTTCTCCAGGTCGGTCTTGATGAGGTAGAGCGTCTTATTGGCGAGCGACTTGCTGTACTTGTTGTACATGAGCAGCGGGGTCTCGGAAATGAGCTTGGGGTTTGCTGTCATCATCTCTACGTGCTTGAGCATGAAGCGTATGATGACGGGCATCTTGTAGACCCAGAGTTCCTGATCGTCGACCTGAGCGTAGGCGAGAGGTACGGATATGAGGTCGGGCATGTCCTTCACCTTCTTGGTCTTCTTGCCCATCAGGAGGCTGAAGTAGAGGTACTTGGTGTGAGTCTTATCGTCGGGATAGGTGACGGTCGTGGTCAGGAGGAACGAGTATTGCGGGTCTGTCCTCTTGGCTTCGAACTCTTTGCGGGTGATGAAGGCCGTCTCCGTCACCGACCAGTTGTTTTTAATGTCTTTCTTGATTGCGAGGTTGTAATCGGACATCAGGTTGTCGTCGAGCACGACAAGCGTCTTAGTCTTAGGGAAATTCTCGTAGTCGGCCGCCGTCGGCGTGCAGTTCTGCGCCAATGCGCCAATGACCGCCATGACCCAGACAACCACAGTGACAATCACTCTGATAAGGCTTTTCATTATCAACATAGTTTTTAAGGTGAAAACTGTTACACTGTTACGACGACAGCGGACGTGTGGTTTCACGCCGGCTCACTCGCCTTGCCCTCCCCCTCGCGCCATCTCGCTCACCTCGGCCCATGAGGGCACATGGCTCAGGAATGCCGCGCCTCCGCCGACACCGAGACCGAGACCGACGCAATAGTGACGCAGCCCGTTGGTCAGGACGACCGCCACAGCCCCTATCGACGAGAGGTAGCGGCACGCCTGGTTGAGGGTGGCTTGCGACAAGGCGACGCTCGGAGCTTTGCACTCCACGATGACGAGCGGCCTCTGAGTGCGGGAGAATGCCACAATGTCCGCCCTCTGCCGCTGCCCATTGACATCCACTGGCATCTCAGCCGCCACGAGAGCCTGCGGATAGCCAAGCGAGAAGACCATATAACCTATGAAATTCTGCCTCACCCACTCCTCCGGGGTCAGAGCCACGTATCGGCGGCGGCAAAGGCAGAGTATCGAGGCCCGCCCGCCATCACGCTCAGGCTCGCGCAGACGGAGGGCGACGTGTGGCAAATTGAGCCTTGGCAGAGTGGTCACGCTCCTTATTTTTAACGCGTGAGGGACGAGAGACGGTTCTGGAGGTCGGAGCCTCGCTTGAGGTACGTCACGAGCAGAAGGGCAGAGACGAACAGGATGGCCACATTGACGGAGAAGCCCAGGATGCCCAGATTGCACGTCAGGTCGTACGTCCCGTGCAGGACGGCCGGCACCGCGATGGCCAATGTCCACAAGGCCCACTTATAGGCGGGGTAGAGCAGCGCGAAGGATATGAAGTAGCCGGCTATGCCCGCCCAAAGGGAATGGGCGAACGGGAGGGTTGTGAGCCTCGCTATGTTCATAAGGAACGACTGCGTATACTCAAGCTCGGCATTGACGCCCATCTGATACTGGACGCCCTCGAAGACTCCGAACGCGATGCCGGAGATGAGGCCGTAGAACACCATGGTCTGCGGCACGAGCGGCTCGCGCGCCCTCGCCGTTATGATGAAGAGCGGCAACGCCTTGGCAAACTCTTCCGTGATGCCCACGCCGCAGACGTAGAACAGAGCCTGACCTATCAGGGTGCGGGACTCCTCAAAGGCGTAGAACGGGTTGAGCCTCACGATGCCGAGCAAGTCCCACGCAATGAACACAAAGGCCTGAGTGAGGAAGAACACGGCGAATGTGGAGCGCGCCGATACTTGCCTCGTCTTGAAAAGGTAGTAGTAGAACAAGGCCCATATGGCTGAGAAATAGAGCGATATGAGATAGAACGTCATAAAGGGCCACCAGCCGAAGAGTCCTACCGACAGTGGCAGAAGCCCCACGGCGGCCATCATTATCAGCTTGGAGTCCTGCCGCCAGACATAGGGGCGCATGTCCTGCGTCGGCAGGAGTATCTCAGTGCCTATGTTGCTTATCTGCCTGAAGATGCCCTCATCGCTCCTGACCTTCGGGTTCCAGCCCGCGGCGGCGAGCAGCGAGCCTACCGTCGTCTTGCCGTCATAGACGGTCCCGTCAATAAACGCCTTGTCGCATCGCAGGACGCGCCCGCGGCTCACCATGTCGGCAAGGGTCGGCGCATCGTAGGGTCCAAACGCCTTGTTGTTCCGGATTACGAGATAGTTTGCCATTTCAAAGTTGGTTGACTTCTTTCTGTCTTGCGGAGTGACTCCCGCCGCAATTGACAATCAGCCGACTAATTTCGTCATGATCCACGGGATATGCAAAGATTTTGCGGGAAAGAGTGGAGCATAGGCAGAGCGAGACGGGCAGGGAAAAGAACGCGCGGCCGAAGTTCCCACAGAGGACCTCAGCCGCGCATGATGAGACGGGTTATACTCTACCGCAGTTTCTTATTCCACCGCGAGATGACTGAGAGGGTCGACTTGTCGGTCGCGAAGACCGAGTTGAGCCCCTGAGCCTCCTGAGCGGGGTCGCCAGTGTACGGGTCGCCCACCTGCCAGTCGTCATGCTCGGGAGTGGCGAAGCCGCCCCAGCCCCAGAAGTTGCAACCGGCGAAGAGTCCGCCTTTGCGGCGGGCGTCGTAGATGAGGCCGAAGACGTAGTCGTAGTAGTCGTCGCGCACGGTTGTCGTCGCCTCGTTGGAGAACGAGAAGCCGTCACGCGGGAAGCCGAACTCCTCCATGACGAGGGGCTTGCGCAGGCGCGCGCTCACACTGAGATGCTCGTCGATGTAGGCCTTTGTGTTGGCGCACGCGCGCTTGAAGTCCGCCCTCAGATGACGGGCACGAGCCCAGCCCCAATTGTATGGCCAGAGGTGGATGTTCATATAGTCGACATTGGCGTCGGCGCAAATCTTCTCGTAGAGAGCCATGTCGCCCTCGCACCCCCATGAGCCTTCGCTGCCGAGCGAGACGAGGTGATTGGGGTCGAGCGACTTTATGAGGCGCGTGGTCTCTGAGAGCCATTTGGCGAAAGGCTCTTTAGCCTCGTCGCTGAAGGCGCGCGGCTCGTTGCCCACCTGCCAGCTCATGATGGCGGGGTCATCAGCGTACTTCTTGCCGGTGTAGCGGTTGGTGCGGCTCACGATGAAGCGGACGTAGTCGTAGAACAGCTGATGCGCCTTCTCGTTCGAGGCGAACTGGCTGACGAAGGACATGTAGGCGGGGTAGCCGGCCTCGTTGGGCCTCGGGGCTTTGCCTGCCCCGGCATGCTCAAGGTAGAAGCCGTAGCCGCCGCTCCACTCCCACGAGTTGTTGAGGTAGAGGACTGCCACCATGTTCCGCTTGCCCATCTCGGCGAGCAGATAGTCGAGGCCGGCGAGGATTGTGTCGTTATACACGCCCGGCGCGGTCTGCAACGTCGGCTCTACTTTCGTCTTCACACCGGGCAGGCCGTCGCTTCCGACGAGGATTCGGAGATTGTCCATCCCGTTGGCTTTCAGCTCATCGAGCTCTTTTGCCAATCGGGCGCGGTCGCCCCCCTGCCCCTCCGATGCCAAGATGGCGCCATACCAGAAGTTGGTGCCGACATAGTAGTAGGGCTTGCCGTCGCGGACGAAATGCCCGTCACTGACGCTTACGAGGCTCTGCGCCTCAGCGTTGGCCGCCATGAGGCCAAGTGCCGCCGCGGCGGCGAGTATCGTTTTTACCATATATGGTCGTCTGGTTAAAGATGACTTACAAGGAGCTTCGCCTTGCCGTCGGGCGTGAAGGTGAGACGCTTGGCGGATGCCGGGACGAGAGCCGCCTCATGCTCGTGGAGGATGACGGCCGACCCATTCTCGTCCGTCAGGCAGCACGAGCCGGAGAGCGTCATCACAATCACGAACGAGTCGACAGCCGCGACATCGGCCGTGAGAGGGCGCGTGAGGTGGGCGACCGACGTGGTGAAGAACGGGCTGCGGACGACCTCGTTGAGGGCGTCGGGAACCTCCTTATAGTGCGAGCGGGGGTCCGGCGTGATTTCGCCGAACTTGATGGCCTGCCTGGCGAGCTCGGTGTGGAGTTCGCGGAGGTTGCCGTCCTTGTCGCGGCGGTTGTAGTCGTAGAGGCGGTAGGTGACATCGCTGCTCTGCTGAATCTCGGCAATGAAAGTGCCGCCGCCTATGCCATGGACGCGTCCCGCGGGGATGTAGAACACGTCGCCGACCTCGACGTCCACCTTGTTCAGGTAGTCCTCTATCGAGCCGTCGGCCACACTTGCCGCGTAGTCAGCCTCCGCAAGTGGCTTCCTGAAGCCGTCGATGAGGTTGGCACCCTTGAGCGCGTCGACCACGTACCACATCTCGTTCTTGCCGAGCTTGCCGTGGACGCGGGCCGCCATCGCGTCATCGGGGTGAACCTGGATCGAGAGGTCCTGACGCGCGTCGATGAACTTGACGAGGAGCGGGAACGTCTCGCCATATTTATCCCATGCCGCATTACCCACGAGGCACTGCTTGCGCTCGGCAAGGATCTGCGGCAGCTGCATCCCGGCGAACTCGCCGCCTTCGGCCACAGACTCCGAACCCTTTACGGCGGAAATGAGCCACCACTCGCCACCCCAGAGGGTCGGCTTCCAAATCGGTTTGAATTTTATTGTCTCCACAGTGATTGTATTTTAACTGATTTCACCCTATGCGAGGCCATCCTTTTTGCGCAAACTCGCCTTATCGAGCTTACGGTCGGACACCGCCTTTCGCATATGATTTCGGAGTGCAATAATAATCAAACAATTATACCACTAATTACCGTATCTTATCAATTATCAATATGAAAAGAGCAAAATAAAGACACGGCAAGCGGGCAAGTGATATTTTATCTTCGTGTGGCTTCCCTTTGGGCTTCCAGCAGCTCGTTCAACGGCTTGGCGGGAATGTCGAGGTAGACGCTCTTGCGCCCCTTTGGCGCGTCCTTGTCGACGACCTCCACTTTGAGCGAGACGCCAGTCGAGCGGCCATAGGAAATATAAGAGAGGAAACGCCTCGCCTCGCGCGGGCTCTCGACCATCATCTCAGAGCCGTCGTCGTTGACGAAGAAGTCGGCATCATCAATCTCCTTGCGCGCAAGGCTGTAGCCCTTCGCCCCTACTCCTTGGCACACCTCCACGTCGGCCTTCCGGTCGTCATCATCCGCCTCGAAGACCATGCCCGAGGTTGAGGCTATGCGGATATCGTAGGCCGAGAGGAGCTTGACGGCGAAGCCATCGCCCTCGTAGGAGTAAATGCTTGACTGGGCCAATGCGCAGACCGGCGTAAAGACCGCGGCCGCCAAAAGAGCAAACAACTTTCTCATATTATTCATATTCATCAAAATCTATACTATCAGGCGGAAACCAATTATCGTGCCGCCTTTTGAGTCTTGAGGACGTCTCTTCGCGCACGCGGCAGGGACTGCTCGTTATTTACTGAGCCTCAATTGCTTTACGACCTCCCACACGGCAATGCCCGTGGAGACCGACACGTTGAGCGAATGCTTAGTGCCGAACTGCGGTATCTCGATGCAGGCGGCGCACTCGTCGACGACATCCTGCCGCACGCCGCGTATCTCATTGCCGGCCACTATGGCGTACTTCCTCGCCTTGTCGACCTTGAGGCTTTCAAGGCTCACGCTGCCGCGCGCCTGCTCAAGGGCGAGGGTGACGTAGCCCGCCGCGTTGAGTCCGCGGACTACGTCGAGGGTCGAGTCGGACTTCACCCAGTCGACGGAGAACTCGGCGCCGAGGGCCGTCTTATGGATTTCGGGGTGCGGAGGCTCGCCGACAGCCCCGCAGAGGTAGATGCGCTCAAGGCGGAAAGCGTCCGCCGTGCGGAAAAGCGAACCAATGTTGTTGAGGCTCCTGATTTCGTCGGCCACGATGACGAGGGGTGTCTTGTCGGCCTTCTTATACTCGTCGGCCGAGAGCCTCCCCATCTCCTCCATCATCAGTTTCGGGCGTGTAGGCATATCTGTCGTTATTCTTAAACTGATAGCAAATTAAGCATAATTGCCCAAATAAGCCGCCGAGCCGATGAAAAACAAGCCTCAAACTGAGTAAATTCGCGCACGAAAACAAGAAAGGCAACGGCATGACCATAAACGAAGTGCAAGACGAAATCGTGGACGAGTTCTCGGCCTACGACGAATGGATGGACAAATACTCCCTGCTGATAGAGCTGGGCAACGACATGCCCCCCTACCCCGAGGAGCACCGCAAGCCGGAATACATAATAGAGGGATGCCAGAGCACGGTGTGGATATACTGCGAGCAGAACGCCGACGGCACGCTCTCGTTCAAGGGCGACTCCGACGCCATAATAGTGAAGGGCATCGTGGCCCTGCTGCTCAAAGTGGTGGACGGGCAGAAGCCGAAGGACATTGAGGAGGCCGACCTCTACTTCATCGACCGCATCGGCCTGAAGGAGAACCTCACGCCCACGAGGTCTAACGGTCTCCTGGCCATGATCAAGCAAATCCGCCTCTACGCGATGGCCTACGCCGCAAAGAACAAGTTGTCATAGCCTCAACGACTTTACCGATGGAGAACAACGAAAAAGCCCAGGGGCCGGAGAAGACGCTCGAGCAGCTCGTCATAGAGCAGCTCAAGACAATCTACGATCCCGAGATCCCCGTCAACATATACGACCTCGGCCTCATCTACAAGCTCGAGATTTCGACAAATAACGAGGTCCGCATCCTCATGACCCTCACCGCGCCCAACTGCCCCGTGGCGGACAGCCTGCCCGAGGAGGTCATGGACAAGCTGAAGGCCATCCCCGGCGTCGCGAGCGTGGAGGTCAACCTGACCTTCGACCCGGCCTGGAGCCAGGACAACCTCTCCGACGAGGCCCGCCTCGAGCTCGGGATGATGTAGACCGGCCACACGCCATCATAAGTCAAGCCGCCCTTGGGAGTCAGTTTCCCAGGGCGGCATTGCGTTTTTGCCCCCACTCACACGACCCGAAGAATTAAGACATTAGACGCAGTATACAGCCAATGGCTGTCAATCCAGCCGCTGACCGAGGCCTAGCGGACTTTGGTTCACCGTGGAGTATAACTACAATAGCAACCACATTGAGGGCAACACCCTGACATACGTGCAGACAGAACTCCTGCTACTCTTTGGGAAAGTAAGCGGCGAAGGACACCTTAAAGACTTCAATGACATAAAAGCGAGCGACGTGTCAGTAAGGATGATGATGGAAGAGGCGGGGAACAAGCAAGAGCCACTGACGCAAAATTTCATCAGGACTCTCCACCAGACATTGCTTCGCGAGGATTACACGGAGTACTGTACTCTACCCAATGGCGTACAGACAAGTCACATCATCCATGCGGGTCAATATAAGACACGTCCGAACAGCGTCATAACACGCTACGGCGACAGATTCGAATACGCCTCACCCGAAGAGACTCCCGCCCTCATGTCGGACCTCGTCGACTGGTACAACGGGGCTGAAAGTAGTGGCGAATTGACACCGGTAGAGTTGGCCGCGCTTTTCCATTATCGTTACATACGAATCCTCCCTTTTGAGGATGGCAACGGCAGGATAGCCCGGTTGATGGTGAACTACATCCTGTCGCGCCACGGTTGGCCGATGATTGTCGTGCGAAGCCGGGAAAAACAAGAATATATTGAAGCTCTGCATCAGACGGACATGGTTGTCGGCGCCGTCCCGTCCGCAGGGGCGCACGCCACAATCAAGCAGATTGGCGTCTTTCTGAGATATTTTGAGAAACTTGTGGCCGACGAAATCAAGACGGATATTGACTTCGTGACGCGGAGAGACAAGGATATCTGGTGGTATGACGGCGAGATTATTTCGGCCAGAGGCAAGAACACGGCACGCATCCTGCGGATGATGAAGGACGACCCCAATATAACATATGCGGAATTGGCGAACTCATTGGGCATCAGTGCGTCCGCAGTCCAGAAGCTGGTGAAGCGCATAGCGGAGCGCGGTTACATAGCCCGCCTTGAAAATGGATGCTGGAGAGTGATTGCCACTTCGATAGTATAATCACCACTAACACGAAAAAACAGCGGCCGCCCGGAATCTCAACACTTCCGGGCGGCCGCCTTATTTCTCGTCAACCCGACGTTTTACAGGCCGAGCTTCTTGCGGATGGCCTTGGGCAGGGCATCCTTATGCACGAGGATGTTCAATGTCTTGTACTTGGCGAAAGTCTTCGAGGCGTACCACACGCCCTTGTACTTGCCGCTCAGGCCCCAAGAGTTCTTGACCATGTAGTACTCCTTGCCGTTCTGGTCCTTGGCTATGCCGTAGATGAGCATGCCGTGGTCGTCCGTCGTCTCCCAGCTGTCATAAGCGTCCTGGCGCATCTCCTGGGTGACGGTTATTTCGGGCAGCGGCCTCGAGGTCAGCTCCTTGCGCTTCTCGATTACGCTCAGGCCGGTCCAGCGGGCCATGTCGGAGCCAGTGATGTCGGCACCGTGGTCGGCATCGGGGCAGACGGCAATGCCGTCGCGGGTGAAGCCCGTCTCGGAGACGTCGGCTCCCCAGGCGAAGGTGTAGCCGCTGTTGATGGCGTTATCCATGACCTCCATAAGCTCGTCAATGGGGAGGTTGTAGCTCATGCCCCAACGCCAGTTGTCCTGCACCTCGATGACGAACTGGGTGTAGAACGGATGGTGGGTGAAGGAGGTGAGGGAGACGTAGTCGTCCATATTGAGGCCGAGGCTCTCCTGGAAGCTCTTAGGCGTGTACTTCTTGCCCTTGTAGGTGAACTCGGCAGGGACCTGGCCGAGATAGGTGTCGAGCACCGAGTTGAGGCTGCCGAACCAGGCCTTAGATATCTTCTTGAGCTTGCTGTCGGTGACGGCCTTCACTACGCCCTCAGCCACAGGCCACATCTCGTTGAAGTTGGCAAGAGTGTCGCCGTAGAGGGTGCCGGGCAGTGGCATGGCCTCCTCGGGAATCATGCCGTAGTTCTTCATGCAGTAGACGGCATCGTAGAAGCTGCCGCCCTCCGAGAAGGAGATGTCGCCATGGAGGCGGACCGACGCCACTGCGCGATCCTCGTAGGTCTTGTGGGCGAGGAACATCTCGCAGAGGTTATACTCACCCTTGCCGAGCCTGAGCAGCTCGGCCTCAAAGAAGCCGAGGCTGGAGTATGCCCAGCACGTGCCGCTCTTGTTCTGGTTCTTGATGGAGGTGATGGGGTTCTCCTTGACGGTGGAGAACACGAAGCCCTCCTCCTTTTTCGCCTCTTTGTCGTCTTGCGCCGAGGCAGAGACGGGGGCCACGCAGAGCATGGCGGCCATAAGGGCGAAGGCTGTTGTTGTCTTAATCATACTGATTGCGGATGCGTTAAACAAATAACAATAATGTCGTGAAGTTACAGAAAAAATCGATAGGGGTTCGAGGCTCACATGCAAAAAAGCCCCCACGGGGCGTTTTAATGCGGCATAATTTGTTAAAAAGGACTTTTACGCATATCTTAGCGGGTCGGGAACGGGCTTCGCCCACCTTATTTTAAGGGGTTGTGGCGTAGGCCGCTTCCGGTTTTTTATGTCATTCATTTTTCAAAGAGTTCATAACAGATGAAAGTAGATGTTCTGTTGGGCCTCCAGTGGGGCGATGAGGGCAAGGGCAAAGTAGTTGACGTCCTGACCCCGCGCTATGCGGCAGTGACCCGGTTCCAGGGCGGCCCCAACGCTGGCCATACGCTCGAGTTCGAGGGGCAGAAATACGTCCTGCGCTCAGTGCCGTCTGGCATTTTCCAGGGCGACAAGGTGAACATCATAGGCAACGGCGTAGTCCTGGACCCCGCCCTCTTCAAGACTGAGGTCGAGCAGCTCGAGGCTTCGGGGCACGACCTTACGAGCCGTCTCTTCATTTCGCGCAAAGCGCACCTCATACTCCCCACCCACCGCCTCCTCGACGCCGCATACGAGAGCGCCAAGGGCAGCGGCAAAATCGGCACCACGGGCAAGGGCATCGGCCCCACATACACCGACAAGGTGAGCCGCAACGGCCTGCGCGTCGGCGACATCGAGTTCAACTTCGACGAGAAGTACAAGGCGGCCATCGACCGCCACAAGAAGATCCTTAGCGACTACAACTACCCGCTCGACAAACTCCCGGAGCTTGAGAAGGCATGGTTCGAGGGACTTGAGAAGCTCAAGCAGTTCAAGTTCGTCGACAGCGAGCACTACATCAACCATCTGCTCGCCGACGGCAAGGACGTCCTGGCCGAGGGCGCACAGGGCACGATGCTCGACGTCGACTTCGGCTCGTACCCCTTCGTGACGTCGAGCAACACCGTCTGCGCCGGCGCATGCACCGGCCTGGGTGTCGCCCCGCGCAACATTGGCGAGGTGTTCGGCATCTTCAAGGCATACTGCACACGCGTAGGCTCGGGCCCGTTCCCCACGGAGCTGTTCGACGAGACTGGCGAGAAGCTCCGTCAGCTCGGCCATGAGTTCGGCGCAGTCACGGGTCGCCCGCGCCGCTGCGGCTGGATAGACCTCGTCGCGCTCCGCTACGCCGTGATGATTAACGGCGTGTCGCAGCTCATCATGATGAAGAGCGACATCCTCGACGACTTCGACACCGTGAAGGCCTGCGTGGCCTACAAGGTGGACGGCAAGGAGACCGACGAGATGCCTTTCGACATCACGGAGGGCGTGGAGCCCATATATATGGGGTTCGAGGGATGGAAGACCCCGATGAGCAAGATGACCAGCGCCGACCAGTTCCCCAAGAACTTCAAGGACTACGTCGCGTTCATCGAGAGCTACCTCGGCGTCCCCGTGAAAATCGTGTCCGTAGGCCCGGACCGCGAGCAGACCATCCAACTGTAAGCATCAGCCCTTCGCATCCCGCCGCAAAGCGGAGCGCGGGGAAGCCAATGAGTACAAGCCCACCATCTCTTCATATGGAAGATTTGGTGGGCTTATTTTTGGCCAATAAAAAACAGACATAACGCTATGGACGCAAAAGAGCTAAAGAAAGAGGCGCGCAAAAAGGCACGCGCGGCGAAGCCGACATTGAGGAGCGAGGAGTACGTGGCCGCAGGCAAACGGCTCTCAGAGGAGCTGACCAGGCGCGCCGACATATCCGAGGCGGAAAACATCGTGGCCTACTGGCCTCTGCCCGACGAACTGAACACCGGGCCTTTCATCACGGACTGCGTGAAGGCGGGCAAACGCGTCTTCCTGCCCGTCATTGTAGGCAAAGACCTCGTTTTCAAGCAGTATACGGGCTACAAGTGCCTGCACCGCGAGGAGAGGTTCGGCATCCTGGAGCCCCAAGGCACGCCTGAACTCGACCTGTCGCGCAAGGGCGAAGGCGTGATAGCCATAGTCCCGGGCATGGCCTTCACCAGCCAAGGCGACCGGCTCGGACGCGGACGCGGATTCTACGACAGGGCTCTCAGCCAAATAGAGCGCGCGAAGAGAATCGGCGTATGCTACGAATGCCAAATTATGGACAATCTGCCCACTGAGGAACACGACCTGAAGATGGACGACACCGTAAGCATCGACGCCAATGAGCTGTAACGCGCCGTCCGCCACAGTAAGAAACTGACAACAAACACATAATGGACAACATATTCTCAGCCTTAATACACAAGGAATTAGGACTCCGCCCGCAGCAGGTGGAGAACACCATCAAACTGCTCGACGACGGGGCGACGGTGCCATTCATCAGCCGCTACCGCAAAGAGGCCACTGGCAACCTCGACGAGGTGCAGATTGGAAATATCGCGCAGAGCTACACCAAGTTGAAGGAGACCGCAGCTCGCAAAGAGACGATAATCAAGACCATCGAGGAGCAAGGCAAACTGACGCCCGAGCTTCGCTCCGAGATTGACAACACATGGGACCCGACCCGCCTGGAGGATCTCTACCAGCCCTACAAGCCCAAACGGAAGACCCGCGCCACAAAGGCCCGCGAGGCCGGGCTGGAACCTCTGGCCCTCGCCCTCATGAGCGGCAGCGCGGCGGATCTCGAGGCGGCCGCCACCAAGTTCCTGACCGACGACGTCCCGACGACGGACGACGCCCTGCAAGGCGCGAGGGACATAATAGCCGAATGGGTGGCCGACCAGCCCGAGACACGCGAGGCGGCGCGCAACGTGTTCCGCCGCGACGGCGTGGTCTCCACCAAACTGACAAAAGGCAAAGAGGCCGAGGGCGAGAAGTACAGGGACTACATAGACCGCAGCGAGAACCTCGCCCGTTGCCCGAGCCACAGGCTCCTGGCCATGATGAGGGCCGAGCGCGAGGGCGTGCTGAAGCTCTCCGTCGCCCCTACCGAGCCAGAGAGGATTACCGACAGGCTCTGCCGTAAATACGCCCGCTGCCCCAAGACGGCCACCCAGGTCGAGATGGCCATCTCGGACAGCTACAAGCGGCTCATCGCCCCGGCCATGGAGACCGAGATGGAGACCGAGGCCAAAGAGAAGGCCGACACCGAGGCCATAAAGGTCTTCGAGACCAACCTCCGCCAGCTGCTCCTCGCCGCTCCCCTGGGCCGCCACCGCACGCTGGCCCTCGACCCGGGCTTCCGCACCGGCTGCAAAGTGGTGTGCCTCGACGAGCAGGGCCAGATGCTCTGCCACTCCGTCATCTTCCCCCACCCTCCCCACGCCAAAGTGGCCGAGGCGCAGGCCGAGCTGCGGCGCCTCATCGACCTCTACGACATCGAGGCCGTGGCCATAGGCAATGGCACCGCCAGCCGCGAGACGGAGACTTTCGTAAGGGACTTTGACAAGGAAAAGAGGCTACGCATCTTCGTGGTGTCGGAAGACGGCGCATCCATATACTCTGCATCGGCCACGGCGCGCGAGGAGTTCCCCGATGAGGACGTGACGGTCCGCGGCGCAGTGTCGATAGGCCGCAGGCTAATGGACCCGCTCGCCGAGCTCGTGAAGATAGACCCCAAGAGCCTCGGCATCGGCCAATATCAGCACGACGTGGACCAGGCGAGGCTCAAGCAGTCGCTCGACTCCGTGGTCGTGAGCTGCGTGAACCAGGTGGGCGTGGAGCTCAACACGGCCAGCCGCCACCTGCTGACCTACGTGTCGGGACTCGGCCCCACCTTGGCCAAGAACATTGTGGACTACAGGGCGGCCAATGGCCCGTTCTCATCCCGCGCGGAGCTGAAGAAAGTGCCGCGGCTTGGCCCTAAGGCCTTTGAGCAGTGCGCCGGCTTCCTCAGGATTTCGGGAGCGAAGAACCCGCTCGACGCGTCGGCAGTCCACCCCGAGCGTTACGACCTGGTGAAGCAGATGGCGGCCGACGCCGGGTGCACCGTGGTCGACCTGATGAAGGACAAGGACAAGAGGGCGAGCGTGGACCTGAGCAAGTACGTCAAGGGCGACGTGGGGCTGCCGACGTTGCATGACATCATGAGCGAGCTTGAGAAGCCCGGCCGCGACCCCCGCGACACAATCAAGGACTTCAGTTTCGACGAGAGCGTCCACAGCATCGAGGACCTGCGCGCCGGGATGGAGCTGCCGGGCATCGTGACGAACATCACGGCCTTTGGCGCATTTGTGGACCTCGGGGTGCACACCGACGGGCTTGTGCACATCAGCCAGTTGGCGGACAAGTTCGTGAAAAACGTGTCGGACGTCGTGAGCCTCCACCAGCACGTCATCGTGCGGGTGCTGGACGTCGACACGGCCCGCGGCCGCATCAACCTCTCGATGAAGGGGTTTTAAAAGGCGTTTGAGCTCCGTTTAAAAGGTATTTAAAAGGCGATTAAAACACGTTTGAGCAGAAAGAAGCCCTGTCAAGCCTGTTGCTTGACAGGGCTTTCCTTATAAGTCCGCCACCGCCGCCCCCCGCCGAAGGATGCCCCATTCCCAAGATTAACCATTTTGTTTAAGCGACTAAAAACCCGACGTTTCGATTAAGCTAAAGCAGAGCAAACACTTATGGTCTGCCAAGCGTATAAGACGAAGAAATAAACCCGACGTTTCGATTGATTAAACGAGCGCAGAGCTGAAAAACTTGTTTCGCTCTGCCGTGTGGGAGAAACAGAAAGTAAAAAACGACAATGCGCAAGAAACTTTTGACCATCGCCGCCCTTGTTGCGGCTGCCCTGCCCGCCGTTGCGGGTGAGACGGATGTAGTCACCGTCGAGCCGCTCACCGGAGCCGCCTACTCCGCCGCCATAGCCCGTGTGGCGCGCGTCACGTTCACCGACGACGCCGTGCGGCTCATCTCCGCCGCCGACGGCACCGTCATCTACTCCAGCCCGATAGCCGAGACCAGCCGCGTCTCTTTCGGGCAGGGGACGCCCACGGCTCTCGCCGATGCCCCATCGGCCAACTCTGAGGTACGAATCGTCGCCGAGCCAGCCACCCGCTCCGTCCGCACCGAGGGCCTGACCGACGGCTCGCCCGTCATGGTACACTCCCTCTCGGGCACGCTCGCCCTCAGGGGGGCAGCCCCCACAGTGAGCCTGTCAGGCCTCCAGCCTGGACTCTACATTGTCGTGGCGGGTAACGCAGCCGCCCGCGTCACCGTCAAGTAACATCGGAACAAAACATCAAGAATAAAATGGAGAAAACGCTACTGTCATTGTCGGGCGCACTCGCCCTCGCGACCCTCGCTCCAACGGTGTCCTCCGCCCAGTTCACAGTCTGGAAGGACGGAGTGTCGGTCTACGCCCTTGAGGAAGGCAGCGCCGACTACGTCACGTTCGACTACTCACCCATAGAATCCCTTGCCGAGGACGTTCCCGCCCCCTCCGTGGGCGGGAACAAGTCAGCCGCCCAGTTCACAGTCTGGAAGGACGGCATCTCCGTCTACGCCCTCGAAGATGGACGCGCCGACTACGTCACCTTCGACTATGCCCCCGTCGGCTCCCTTGCCGAAGCCAATCCAGACCCCTCCGTGGGCGGGGCTGTGCCTGACGAGTCCGCCGCAGTTGACCTCGGTCTGACCTCTGGCACCCTCTGGGCTCCGTGGAACGTCGGAGCAACCAAGCCCGGCGAGGCCGGCGCCTACCTCGCCTGGGGCGAGACGACCGCCAAGGAGAACTACGACTGGGAATCCTACAAATGGATGAAGGAGGGCGAGAGCGACGAGACCCACATAACCAAATACACGATAAAAGATGGCCAGACAACCGCCGACTGGTACACCGAAGTGAAGTTCGTGGGCGACGGCAAGACCAGCCTCGACGAGGACGACGATGCGGCTGCCGTGAACTGGGGCGGCGGATGGCGGACTCCTACCCAGGCGCAATTCAAGGAACTCTCAGACTACTGTACTCGGGAGTGGAAAGATGCCAACTGGGATGCCAACGGCTCCCTCGCCGGCTACCTCCTGACGAGCAAAACCAACGGCAAGACGCTCTTCCTCCCAGCCGCAGGCCGCCGTCTTTCCCGCGTCCACTTCCTTGGCGAGCGCGGCAACTACTGGTACGCCGAACTCAACTCCGGCAAATCCAGCCAGGCCAACAACCTCTTTTTCGGCTCGGACTTCTGGAGCGCGACCACCGACGACTACCGCCACACCGGTTTCCCGGTTCGCCCGGTTTTCCCTTCCGCAGAGGCGACCAAGGTGTACAACACCCCCGACAGCAGCGTGGGCGGCCAAGTGCCCACTGCCGCCGAGGCCGTAGATCTCGGACTGCCGTCCGGAACCCTCTGGGCACCCTACAACGTCGGAGCCACCAAAGCTGGCGAGACGGGGGCGTACTTCGCCTGGGGCGAGACTACCGCCAAGGAGAACTACGCCTGGGAATCCTACAAATGGATGAAGGAGGGCGAGAGCGACGAGACCCACATAACCAAATACACGATAAAAGATGGCCAGACAACCGCCGACTGGTACACCGAAGTGAAGTTCGTGGGCGACGGCAAGACCTCCCTCGAGACCGCCGACGACGCCGCTGCCCAGAACTGGGGCGGCAAGTGGCGGATGCCAACACAGGCTCAGATCAAGGAACTCTTTGACGAGTGCACCGCAGAGTGGGAAGAGGCCGACTGGGACGCCAACGGCTCCCTCGCAGGCTACCTTCTGACGAGCAAAGCTAACGGCAAGACGCTCTTCCTCCCCGCCGCTGGCCGTCATGACACCAGTCTCGACTACGTTGGCAAGGGCGGCTACTACTGGTCTGCTGAACTCGACTCAAACTCCAGCTATGCATGCGACCTGTTCTTCATGTCGGGCTACTGGAGTGCGACCAGCAAGGGCTACCGCTACAGTGGTTTCTCGGTTCGCCCGGTTTGCCCTTCCGCTGAATAGCGAAAAAGAGGAGGGTATTAAAAGCGAAGCCCCGCCAAGCTATAACTTGTCGGCTCTTCGGACTTTAAACAAAAGCCTGCGCCCGTTGTATCACGGGCGCAGGCTTTTAGCATATCCACCAAACAGCGGGAGCGTTCCCGCCAAGTTCAGGCTCTTTAAATCACCACGTTGACCATCTTGCCAGGGACGACGATCACCTTGCGGACGGGCTTGCCATCGATGTACTTGGCGGCCTGCTCCGAGGCTATGACGGCGTTCTCGATGGCCTTGGGGTCGGCCGAGGCGGGGAACTCCATCGTGAAGCGGGTCTTGCCGTTGAAGGCCACGGGGTACTTGACGGTGTCCTGCACGAGGTGCGCCTCGTCAAGCTCGGGCCACTTGGCGTCGCAGACAGTAGTGTCGTGACCAAGGGCGTGCCAGATCTCCTCGGCGATGTGCGGGGCGAAGGGCGCGATGAGCACTATGAAAGGCTCGAGGATGGCGGCCTTGCGGCACTTGAGGTTCTGCAGCTCGCTGAGCGTGATCATAAACTGGCTTATGCAAGTGTTGAACGAGAAACGCTCGATGGCCTCCGTCACCTTCTTGATGCAGGTGTGCAGAGCCTTATACTCGGCGGCAGTCGGCTTCTCGTCGGAGAGGGAGAGCTGCTCGGAGTCTCCATAGTAGTGGCGCCAGAGCTTCTTGAGGAAGCGGGATACGCCGTCGATGCCGTTGGTGTCCCAAGGCTTAGAGAGTTCGACGGGGCCGAGGAACATCTCATACATACGGAGAGTGTCGGCGCCAAAACGCTCGACAACCATGTCGGGGTTGACGACGTTGAACATCGACTTCGACATCTTCTCGACAGCCCATCCGCAGACGTACTTGCCATCCTCAAGGATGAACTCAGCCGTGTTATACTCGGGCCTCCAAGCCTTGAAAGCCTCAACATCGAGGATGTCGCCGCTCACGATATTGACATCGACGTGGATGGGCGTGACGTCATACTTATCCTTAAGGCCAAGGGAGACGAAGGTGTTGGTGTCCTTGATTCGGTAGACGAAGTTCGACCTGCCCTGAATCATGCCCTGGTTGACGAGCTTCTTGAACGGCTCCTCCGTCGTAGAGATTCCTATGTCGAAAAGGAACTTGTTCCAGAAACGCGAGTAGATGAGGTGACCCGTGGCGTGCTCCGCGCCGCCGACATAGATGTCGACACACTGCCAGTAGTGGTTAGCCTCGGGTGAGACGAGAGCCTCGTTGTTATGGGGATCCATATACCTGAGGTAGTAGGCGCTTGAGCCTGCGAAGCCCGGCATGGTGCAAAGCTCATAGGGATAGCCCTCGGGTGTGCACCAGTTCTTAGCGCGGCCCAGGGGCGGCTCGCCAGTCTCGGTGGGCAAGTACTTATCGACCTCGGGGAGCTCAAGAGGGAGCTTCTCGACGGGGAGCATCTGCGGCTGGCCGTCCTTGTAGTAGACGGGGAACGGCTCACCCCAATACCTCTGGCGCGAGAAGATGGCGTCGCGGAGGCGGTAGTTGACCTTTACGCGGCCAATGCCGTGCTCCGCGATGAATTTCTTAGTCGCGGCGATGGATTGCTTGATGGTGAGGCCATTGAGGTTGAGGCCACCTACGGCCTCACGTCCCGGCATAGGCGAATTGCAGACAATGCCCTCCTTGGCGTCGAAGCTCTGCTCCGAGACGTCGGCTCCCTCGACGACGGTGCGAATCTCAAGGTTGAACGCCTTGGCGAAGGCGTAGTCGCGGGAGTCGTGGGCGGGGACCGCCATTATGGCGCCAGTTCCATAGCCCGCGAGGACGTAGTCGGACACCCAGACGGGGATCTCCTCAAGGGTGAGCGGGTTGATGGCGTAAGAGCCGGTGAAGACGCCCGTCACCTTGCGGTCGGCAATGCGCTCGCGCTCGGTGCGCTTGCTCGTCTGGTCAACGTAGTCCTTGACGGCCTCGCTCTGCTCGGGCGTGGTGAGCTTGGCTGTGTACTCGCTCTCAGGGGCGAGAACCATGAACGTCACGCCGAAGACGGTATCGGCGCGGGTGGTGAATATCGTGAGGGACTCGTCGGAGCCCTTGATTTTGAACTTCATCTCGGCACCCTCGGAGCGGCCAATCCAGTTGCGCTGCGTCTCCTTGATGGAGTCGGACCAGTCGAGGGTCTCAAGCCCGTCGAGAAGCCTCTGGGAGTAGGCCGACACGCGCAGGCACCACTGCTTCATGACCTTCTGGACGACAGGGTAGCCGCCGCGGATGGAGACGCCCTCGACGACCTCGTCGTTGGCGAGGACGGTCCCGAGCTTCGGGCACCAGTTGACCATCATGTTGCCGAGGTAGGCGATGCGGTAGTTCATCAGGGTGTCGAGCTGCTGGCTCTTAGTCATGGCGTTCCACTCCTCGGCCGTGAACGAGAGTTCCTCGGACTGGGCGGCGTTGACGTCGGCCGTGCCGAACTTGGCGAAGTGCTGCGTCAGGACCTCTATGGGGCGCGCCTTATTGAGCTTGGTGTCGTAGAACGAGCCGAACATCTTCTCGAAGGCCCACTGCGTCCACTTGTAATAGTCGGGCGAGCAGGTGCGCACCTCGCGGCTCCAGTCGAAGCTGAAGCCGATCTTGTCGAGCTGCTCACGGTAGCGGCGGATGTTGTTCTCCGTCGTCACGGCAGGGTGCTGACCGGTCTGGATGGCGTATTGCTCGGCGGGCAGTCCGTAGGCGTCGTAGCCCATTGGGTGGAGGACATTGAAGCCGTTGAGCCGTTTGAAGCGGGCGTAGATGTCGGACGCGATGTAGCCAAGCGGGTGGCCGACGTGCAGACCTGCGCCTGAGGGGTAAGGGAACATGTCGAGCACGTAGAACTTGGGCTTGTCGAGGTTAATCTCGACCTTGTAGGTTCCGTTCTCGGCCCACGCCTTTTGCCAGCGCGTCTCGATGTCTCTGAAGTTGTATTCCTTTGCCATAAAAGAAGAGAAAATTCAGTGGTTTGATGCCAGCCGAGGCGTCATCAAAAGCCTGGAGACGGCGATGAGGCCCGGGGCTGGAGCCAACCCCTACGAAATGGAGGTGAGAATAGGCATAGCCTATAACAAAAAAAAAGACACTAACCCAGCGGCTCTCGCCTCGAGGTTAGCATCACCACTAAGAGAAAGTGACCCCGTGGAGACTCGAACTCCAATCAGCAGAACCGGAATCTGACATTCTATCCATTGAACTACGGGGCCGAAAAGAAGAACCGCCACCAACGCCATCAGCGCCGTAGGGCTTCCCCTCATCCGGCTGCAAAGGTAACACAAATCTCGTGATTGCCGAACAAAAAGGGATAAAACTCATTGGAGTGAGACATCTTGCGCACACTTGCCACAAGCTCGCACATCGGGGTTGAGGTGGGGTCAGCGTTTCGAATTTGACACCCTGTCCCGCAGGATAGCCTCCATATTGTCCAGCGCCCAGCCGATAAGGGCGTTTACGTGCGGGAGGAGCGACAAGGCCCTGCCCGTAAGGGCATACTCCACGCGGGGCGGGACCTCAGGATAGACGGTCCGTGTGACGAAGCCGTCCTCCTCAAGAGTCCGGAGCGTCACAGTCAGCATCTTCTGCGAGATGTCCGGAATGGCGCGCTGAATCTCCTTAAAGCGCATAGGCCCGCCGTTCTTATTGAGCGTGAAGATGGCGAGGAGCGACCATTTGTCGCTTATGCGCGCGAGAATGTTGCGTATGGGGCAGCCCGGGAAGACCGCGTCTTGTATGATAGTCCTGTCCATATGCGTGTACTTCAAATTGGTATATAAAAGTAATCAAACGCCGGATAAAGAGCAATGGAAATATTTTTTCAAAAAAATCAGCGGCGTAATATGTTATCGCACAGCAAAGGTTACGCAGAGGTAACTAATTGAAGTCCAAGTACCTACTTGTCAAAAGTATCAGACTGACTTAGATTTGCAGTGTCAAATAAGAAACAAGGCTCAGGAGCAAGGGAATGTGTCCGGAACATCCGCTTCGCCTTCGGGCCGAACAAATTAAATCTTCAAAAAAGCTGTAATATGAATAACGTTTCGATTAAGCGGGCGCAGAGCAAAAACTTGTCTTACTCTGCCGCACGGGAGAAAAGAAGGGTGAACGCCAAGGCATTGGCACTCTTCGCAATGAGCATCGCCACCGTCGGGGCAGCCGCTCAGGACAAGGGACGGGTCGAGACCTATGATTTCGACAATTTCAAACTGCACGTCTACTACACGAACGACGTCATGGGCGACGCGAGCTACGTGGTGGAGGGACGGGACTCCCTCGTGACGATGGAGCAGCCGCTCTTCAAAGACAACATCGCGGAGTTCGACGCTTACGTTGCCGGACTGGGCAAGCCTGTCGCACAACGGGTTACGGACTATCACGTAGGAGGAACGGGCGACAATGACATCGTCATGGCCGAGGGCATGCCCGCCTTCGCCAAAGGGCCAGTCTACGGCGGAATGATGAAGGGCTTCGCGCAGGCGTTTGGCGACGCCATCACCGCACTGCCAACCGGCAAGACTTCGGAGGTCGCCTTTGGCGACACGAGGGTGTGGGCCGGCGTGAGTTTCGAATTCCGCCACGGCGCGGCGAGCGACTTCCCTGGGGCGAGCATCATCGTGGGCGGCAAGGCGTACTACACGCACTGGACTCCCGCCAAGGCTCACATGAGCCATCTGCAAATATCGTCGGCCGCGGCCATTGACGCTGAGATTGCCGAGAGCGAGAACGCGTTGAAGTCGGGAGCCGACATTTTCATAGGCGGGCACGGCGGAGCGGCTAAGGCCGACGCGGTCAAGTTCAAAATAGGCTATCTGAAGACTCTTAAAAAGCAGCTCAAAAAGAGCAAGACGCAAGAGACGTTCATCGCGGCCATAAAGAAAGCCTACCCCAACCTGCCAGGCGAGGAAGGCTTGGGAGAGCTGGCCAAAGCCCTCTACAAATAAGGTGTAAATGGTAATTGCGCATTCCGCCATCGGAATGAGGCGGGATGCCAATTATATTACACAAATGAAGCGACAGAAGAGTTTAACACGCAAGCAAATACGAAGTATGGAAAAGGCATTTGAGTTCCTAAAGAGCCACAAGGACGTGGCCTTCGCGACGGTAGAGGGCGGGAAACCGAAAATCCGCGTCTTCCAGATAATGAAACAGGACGGCCGGACGCTCTATTTCGTAACCGCGCCCGGGAAAGAGGTCTATAAGCAGTTGCGGGCGAACCCGGACATTGAGATTCTATGCATGGCGAGCGACATATTCGTGCGCGCGGCGGGCAGAGCCATATTCGACGTGGACGACAAGACGGCGCTGGAGATATACGACACGAACCCGGTCCTGCCAAGACTTTATAAGAAGCACACCGACCTTGTCTACTTCCGAATGCCCGTGGCCACACTCGACTACTACGACCTCACGCCCACCCCACCCCTCCAAGAGCACTACGAATATGGACAGGATTGAGAACCTGCGGTTTATCGTCCGCACGCTGCTCGAAGAGCAATCCGGGAAAGCTGGTGCGCAAATACCCGACTCATTGCCACAACTTCAGGCAATGATGCGCTCGCTGCTCAACGTGCGTCCGCCGTTGCCAATAGGAGAGGACTTCCTGACGGCGCAAGACGCTGAGCTTCAGTGGCAATTGAGAGACAAGGGCATCGTCACATTGCAGAGCACAGAACAGTGCGGTAAGGACAAGCGTTTGCGGCTGTGGCAAGGTGACATAACTCGGCTTGAGGTTGACGCCATTGTCAATGCAGCCAACAGCGCGCTGATAGGGTGCTTCGTGCCGATGCACCGCTGCATTGACAACGCTATACACTCGGCCGCCGGAGTTCAGCTGCGCCTTGAGTGCGAGCGCATCATGAAGGAGCAAGGAGAACCAGAGCCGACGGGACGAGCGAAATTGACGGACGGGTACAACCTTCCTGCGCGCCATGTCATTCACACCGTCGGGCCTATTGTACGGGGAGTGAAGGCCACGCCCCGGCAAGAAATGGAACTGGCGGATTGTTACGCCTCGTGCCTTCGCGCAGCCGACATGAACGGGCTGCGAAGCATCGCCTTCTGCTGCATATCCACGGGCGAGTTCGGCTTCCCTCCCCAAAGGGCGGCAGAGATCGCGGTCAGCACTGTGCTACAACATCTTGACTCAATGGCGGGCACTGACATAGACTGCGTCATATTCAACGTGTTCAAAGATTCGGACTATGCCATTTACAGCGGGTTGTTGCGATAGGCCGAGCGTTTGCGGCAAAGGGATTGACGAACGCGAGGAGGAGTTTTGCCAAGCATTGCGGGAGGCCGACAGGGTGATTGTGGGCGCGGGTGCGGGCTTTTCCGCAGCCGCCGGTCAAGAGTACGGAGGCGAGAGATTCACACGCAACTTCGGCGACTTCGCTTCGCGATATGGCATAGAAGACATGTACGCCGGGATGTTCTACCACTTCGCGACAGAAGAGGAGCGGTGGGCCTACACGGCGCGCCACGTACTACTGAACCGCTATGACAACGACAGCTATAAACCTCTGTACGAACTGTTGCTCAAGCTGTTGGAGGGGAAGGACTACTTTGTGATAACGACCAACGTTGACGGTCTTTTTGGCAAAAGCGGATTTGCGGCCGATAGGATTTTCGAGGTGCAGGGCAACTATGGCTATATGCAATGCGGCGACGGATGCCACGACGGGCTATACTATAACGAGAGTCTTGTCCGCAAAATGGTAGACCTGACAGCAGACTGCCAGGTTCCGCCGGTCCTTGTCCCGCACTGCCCTAAGTGCGGCGGGAGGATGGAACTTCACATCCGGAAAGATTTCAATTTCGTGGAGGACAAGCAGTGGTTCGAGAGCCTAAAAAGATACCAGTCGTTCGCGGATAAGGCGGGCGAAGGGAAGACCCTGCTGATTGAACTGGGTGTGGGCTTTAACACGTCCGCCATAATACGCTACCCGTTTGAGCGCATGGCGGCAAATATGGATGGAGTTACCCTTGTGAGGCTGAACAGGGACTTCCCCGGCTTCATGTCAACCACAGGCCACCACATCCCGTTCGCGGAGGACATAGGCGGAGTGCTGCGCGATATCGCCGAAAGGGGGGTGCGCCGGCCGTCGGTCAGCCATTGACCTCGTCGACGGTCACAATCTTGTTAGAGATGGCGTAGATGGCCAATGCGATGGAGGAGTGGATGTTGAGCTTCTTGGCGATGTTGCGCCTGTGAGTCAGGACGGTATATATGGATATGTTCATCTCCTCCGCTATCTCCTTGTTGGTCATTCCTTTGACAATGCCGCGGAGCACCTGCTTCTCGCGAGAGGAGAGCGACTCTCCGTCGTCGCCATCATCCAGAACCCCCAGTGTACGGAGAGCCGACATAATGTCGTCCTCGGCGTCAGCTACGGAAATCTGCGAATCGAAATCGTCCAATGCGGAGACAGGAGTGGCACGAGAGATGAGAGCCACGAAACTGACATCCCTCGCATAGTCCGCTATGGCGGAGCGCCGTTGACGGACATCAAACTTGCCACCGAAGTAAGGAGAGACGACTATCACATTAGGGGAAAAGGAGATGACTTTAGTCTCGAAATCGTCAGGATTGGCGATTTCGAGGCACGAGACGCTGGCTCCAAGGACGCGCTTGAGAGCGGCCACGACCCCCATCCGCACAATGATTTGGGTATCGGCCACCGCTATTTTGATACTGCTCTGGCTCATAACACACTCAAAGTCATAAAAAATCAGCTGCGGCGCGACAGTTCAAGCTCGACCACTGCCGGGATGAAGAGGTTGCCCTCGATATCGCAATGGGACTTGAGGTCGTCCTCAAAAGCGAAGATGTCATAGAGCACCTGGTTGACCTCGCGCAGATTGTCTCCGGCAGGGTAATAGCGAATCATGGCATTCTTCAGCTCAAAGAGCTGCGTATCGATATTATCGTGCTGACGGATAAAAGACGAGAGGCTCAGAGCGGGCATGTTAGGCTCACCCGCCACGAGACGCTCCGTGTATTCGAAAAGGACCTTATCCTCATAGCTCAGGTGCTTGCGGACCTCGTCGGCATAGCTGTCGAAGAGCTTTATGACGAGGCTTGAGAACTTATCGTCGGGCAAAGAGCTGATGATGCCCGCGAGCTTGACCCTCAACTCTGGCAGCAGGAACTCAAGGTAGTACTTGTGCGCCAAGCGGAGGAACCGCATCATCGACTTGATGTCGACATTATGATAGAGCGAGCTGTCGCCCGAAGCCACGTAGTTGCAGACGGCGAGGAAAGTGGGGCAATGGACGCCATTGTCGTCGCAAACGGCCTTGACAGACTTGTCGCCAAAGCCGATGGAGATGCCGAACCGGCTGAGGAGGAGCAGAATCTGGTAATGCTCAGTCAGGACATCGCCGAGCTTGCTGTTTTCAGTAAATTTCATAATGTCTTTAAGTCAGGCTGAAAAATAGGATGACGGTAAGAAGCAGCTTACGGAGAGTCCGGAGGGCGTTGGATATTTGCGTCTCCACGGTGCGCTTCGAGATGTCGAGCATATCAGCGATCTGCTGGTTTGTAGCCCCGTCGAAACGGCTCATAATAAAAATCTTACGGCATTGCTCAGGGAGCTTTGCCAAAGCCGAGGCCACCTTTGCATCGGCCTCGCTCTGCTCGATGAGCGACTCGGCACTGTCAGAATCGGCAGCCTCGTCGGAGAACGAAGAAGCGGCCTCCTCCTCATATTTGCGGACAACCTTCTGGTGCTTTATGACATTGAGGCACGCGTTTTTGACAGAGCTGAAGAGGAGGGTGCGGACTGAAGAGGAGACCTCAGCCACCGGATGCTCATAGAGCGAGACGAACATATTCTGAACCACATCGGTGGCCAGTTCGTAGGGGTCGTCAGAGGCGGACAGGATGCGCGAGGCGAATGTGACAAGTGGCGTATAGTACCTGTTGAAGAGTTCACGGAACACCATTTCCGACCCATCGGCCTGAAGAGCCTTGAGCAGTTCCTCATCGGAGAGGTCGGATGGAGTCGTGAGCTTCAGCATAGGCAGAGCGGGCTACATGTCAATCTTATCGAGCAGGGAAGTCAGTTTTATGGTTTGCGACTTGTTCGCACCCTCCGTAGAGAGCTCCGCACGGGCGTTAGCATGGCCGGGGGCGGCGGAGAGAATGACGTAGCGGACATCCTTCTCAGCCACGAAAGTGACCTTGCCATTGGCATCGACCGGAAGTTTCACGTTAGTGCCATCGGACCCCACGATGCGGACATAGGCGTCGGGGATGGGCACGAACTTGCGCTTGGCCGCAGACTTCCTGGATGAAGAGGCCGTCTGCCGTTTAGAAGAAGATGGCTGCGCCGCGGGCTTGGTGGAAGACTTGTTTGTGGCCGAAGTCGTTGACTTCTTTGATGTTGAGGAAGCCGAGGCTTGCTGCTTTGATGTTGAAGACTTTGCCGTTGACGCTTTTGCCGTAGTGGACTTAGAGGAAGAAGACGACTTTGAGGTCGATTTCTTTGTAGTCGTCTTCTTTGTGGTCGACTTCTTTGAAGACGAAGACTTAGTGGTTGTAGACTTCTTCGTCGTCGTGGACTTGGCAGACTGCCTTGAAGGCGCCGGCTCCGCTTGCTTGGCCGCGCCCTGCGCCTCGGACGGAACTGGCACGAGGGCATCGGGCGATGGGGAAGACTTTTGCAAAGTAACCGCCGCTAAAGACTTATCGGCAAAGTCATCGGCGGAGCTTGAAGACGCGTCGAGAGGATTGTCGGTCGCAGGCTTCGCGACGGACGATAGCCTTAAAATCTTGCTCTTTGGCTTGGAGCTGCCATCGGCGAATGCCTTCTTGCCGCTTTCGCCGATATGAGCCTCGATGGTGAGGATGACAGGCGGGAGGTAGAACGAATAGATGTCGTCGTAGCCCTTAGAGTTCCCTCTGTTGCTGGAGAACAGCCCCTCCTCGGCGAGGCCGACGAACGTGATGCCGAAATCGTCGCCCGCACTATTGATAGGCAGGCCGAGATTTGTCACCTGCACGCGGCCATCGTCATCAGTCACCGCCTTATAGATATCGAGACCGCCAAAGCCCTTGCGGCCGTCGCTGCTGAAATAGAGCGTGCCATCCTGCCGGACGGACGGGAAGACCTCATCGCCAGCAGTATTTATCATAGGGCCGAGGTTCTGCGCCGGACCCCATGAGCCGTCGACGTTACGGAGCGACTTCCACAAATCGAGTCCGCCGAACGAGCCTTTTTCGCAGTCGCTTACGAAGTAGAGGGTCTGCCCGTCGGGCGAAAGCGCGGGATGCGCCACCATAAGGGTCGAGTCCGAGCCTGGCAAAATGCGCTGCGGGTCCGACCACCTGCCGCCCTCGCGCTTGACCTCGTAGGCGTGGACAGGAGAGCCGTCCTGATTGTTGACAGGGCAGCGAGTGAAAACCATCGTGCGCCCATCGGACGAGACCGACGCTACGCCATCATCATTGCCCGATCCGCCGAAAGGCTCACCAAGAGGCTGGGGCACAGTCCATTTGCCACGACCATCGACTTTTGACATATAGAGGCAAGAGCCGCCCTGACCTGTTATCTTGTTCGTGCGCCGCTTCTTCTTCTCCATGCGCATGGAAGAGAAGTAGACGACATCGAAGCCCTCACCCACATATACGGGGCAGAAATCGGAATATTTGCTGTTAATCTCCCTAAAAGGCTTGACGACGTAGCCGCTATCGGCCTTCTCCGCCTCCTCCTTGATTTTGCTCAGTTCGGGCCACACGCCCTCGGCCAGAGAGACGGAGGCCATGCCAGTAGAGGCGCGCCGATCCGTCTTGTGCCTATCGTAATAGGCATTGTATATCTCCGTGGCTTCGTCGAACCGGCCTATGGCGCGATAGCAATCGGCGAGGCGGAGCATGACAATGTCGTCGTCGTACTTCAGGCGGTAAGCCCTCTGATAGGCCGTGGCAGCCTTGGAGACCTGCCCAAGGTTGCGATAGCACTCGCCGAGGAGGAAAAACTCCTCAGCCTTTCGGCCATTGTTTTTCTCAGCCCGCTGCGCATCGTCAAAAAGCCCGGCGGCCTTGCTATACTCGCCAAGGTTGTACGCCTTTTGGGCGGCCTCGTAGCCTCCGCAAGCACAAAACAGCAGAGCGACGGGCGCGGCAAGAAGAGAGATAAGTGGCCTCATAAGCAATTTTTGATGATTAAAGGGCAAGATCTTGGGCGACACCCCGCGGGCTAATTATTCTGCAAATCATTGAGCTTCTTATAGACGCCGCCGAGGGCCATAAGCTCATCGTGGGTGCCACGCTCAACGATGCGCCCATCGCTGAAGACGCAGATGAGGTCGGCGTGGCGAATAGTAGAGAGCCTGTGCGCCACAACGATAGAAGTGCGATCCTTGAGCAGGTTGTCGAGAGCCTCCTGGACGAGCTTCTCGCTCTGCGTGTCGAGGGCTGACGTAGCCTCGTCGAGAATGAGTATATCGGGGTTGCGGAGGACGGCCCTGGCTATGCTGATGCGCTGCCTCTGGCCGCCGGAGAGGTTAGAGCCGCGATCGCCCACGATGGTCTGATAGCCATTCTCCTGCTGGAGGATGAAGTCGTGGGCGTTGGCGACGCGGGCGGCGTTCTCGACATCCTGCTGCGTAGCGTTCTCAACGCCGAAAGCTATATTATTGTAAATAGTATCATTGAAGAGGATTGGGTCCTGACTCACTATGCCCATCCGGCGGCGGAGGTCGTAGAGCTTATAGTCGCGGATATCCACCCCGTCGATGCATATCGAACCGGAATTGACATCCCAGAAACGGGGGAGCAGGTCGACAAAGGTCGACTTACCGCCGCCGCTCTGCCCGACAAGGGCGACCATCTTGCCACGCGGAATCTCAACCGAGACATCTTTGAGGACCTGGATGTCGGGTTCGTAGGCGAAAGAGACATTCTTGTACTCAATCTTGCTGGTAAACTGTGCAAGAGGCTTGCCCTCGGGCTTCTCGAAGATCCGGTCGTCGGCGAGGAGAATCTTATCTATACGCTCCATGGCGGCCATGCCTTTCTGGATGCTGAAGAAAGCGGACGAGAAGGCCTTGGCGGGGTTTATTATCTGGTAGAAGATGCCAAGGTACGCGAGGAACTTGGCCACAGAGAGGGTGCTCGTGCCGCTGAGGATGAGCGTGCCCCCGAACCAGACGACGATGATGACAAGGAGAGTGCCGAGCATCTCGGACACCGGGTGGGCGAGGTCGCGCCTGCGGTTGATGCGCTTGGCGATGCGGCAATACTGCTCAGCCTGCTCGGCGTAGCGTTTGCTCATACGCTCCTCGGCATTGAAAGCCTTGACGATGCGCAGGCCGCCGAGCGTCTCCTCAAGGATGCCGAGAATCTCGCCAAGCTTGTCCTGCCCCTCCTTGCTCGCGCGCTTCAAGTTCTTGCCTATGCGGCCGATGACAGTACCCGCCAGAGGCAGCATGATGAGCGCGAAGAGGGTGAGCTGCGGACTCATGACAATCATCGCACCAAAATAGACGATGATGAGGACGGGATTCTTAAGGAACATGTCGATGGACGCCATGACGGAACCCTCGACCTCTACCACATCGCCCGTGGCGCGCTGGAGGACGTCGCCCTTGCGCTCCTTCTGGAAAAAGCCTACGGGGAGGGAGATTATCTTGTTGTAGATATCGATACGGATGTCGCGGATGACGTTGTTGCGGAGCCCGATGCTGGCATAGGCCGAGAGGTAGGCCGTGGAGCATTTGAGAACCGTGCCAAGGACCATGAAGAGGCCCGCGAAGAGCAGCGAGTAGCCCGCCCCGTAGTCAATCTTGACCAGAGTGACGTAGTAGTAGAAGTTGTTGACGATGACCTGATTGTCAATAGCCCACGGCATAAGCGTCGTCACCTCGCTATCCTGCTGGAAGATGATTTCGAGGACAGGAATCATGAGTGCCATGGAGAGCACGGAGAAGAGCGCCGAAAGGATGTTGAAGACGAAGCTCAGGACAACTTGCGGCCAATATGGCGGGACGTATCTGCGGACAACCTGAAAAAAGTATCTCAATGGAATGGATTAAAGATGGTGTGTAAGAAAAGGCGTTTGATGGGGAGGGGAAGAGGCACCGGCGCAGCGGCCGGGCGTCAGTTTCGGGGCTTAGCGCTTATAGATGCCAGTGTAGGACTGAGGCGTGATGGCCCTGAGCTCGGCCTTGACGGCGTCGGACACATCGAGGGTCTCGATGAAGTCCGCCATAGTCTTATGGTCGATGTGCTTATTGGTCCTTGTGAGAGCCTTGAGAGCCTCGTAGGGGTTGGGGTAAGCCTCGCGGCGGAGGATGGTCTGGATGCCCTCGGCCACCACGGCCCAGTTGTTCTCAAGGTCGGCCGCTATGGCGTCGGGGTTGAGGATAACCTTGCCGAGGCCCTTGAGGATGCTCTGGATGGCGATGACGCCATGGGCGAGAGGCACGCCGAGGTTGCGGAGGACGGTAGAGTCGGTAAGGTCCCTCTGGAGGCGGCTGACGGGGAGCTTGTTGCTGAGATGGTCGAGGATGGCGTTGGCGATGCCGAGGTTGCCCTCGGCGTTCTCGTAGTCGATAGGGTTGACCTTGTGGGGCATGGCGCTCGAACCGACCTCGCCCGCCTTAATCTTCTGCTTGAAGTACTCCATCATAATGTACATCCAGAAGTCGCGGCATAGGTCGATCATAATGACGTGGATGCGACGGACGTTATCGAGGACGGTGCCGAGGTCGTCGTAGTTGGAGATCTGGGTGGTGTAAGGCTCGCGACGGAGGCCGAGCTTCTCGCTGACGAACCTGTTGCCGAACTCGGCCCAGTCGATCTCGGGGAAGGCCACATGATGGGCATTGAAATTGCCCGTGGCGCCGCCGAACTTGGCGGGAAGCTGGAGAGCCTTGAGCTCATCGAGCTGACGCGTGAGTCGGCTCACGAAGACCATCATCTCCTTGCCGAGCCTCGTGGGGCTTGCGGGCTGGCCGTGCGTGCGGGCGAGCATGGAGACGTCGGCCCACTCGTCGGCGAGCTCCTGAAGGCGCGCGATGAGCTTCTCGACCTGAGGGATGAAGACATCGGCGAGAGCCTCCTTGACGGAGAGGGGGACGGACGTGTTGTTAATATCCTGTGACGTGAGCCCGAAGTGGATGAACTCCTTGACATGGGAGAGTCCGGCGGCATCGAATTTCTCTTTGAGGAAATACTCGATGGCCTTGACATCGTGGTTGGTGACGGACTCGATCTCCTTGACGTGGCGAGCGTCATCGAGCGTCAGGTTGCGGTAGGCGTCACGCAGGCTCTCCTTGACGTCGTCGGAGAGGCGGCCAATCTGAGGGAGCGGGATTTCAGAGAGTGCGATGAAATACTCGACCTCGACTCGCACTCGGTAGCGAATGAGCGCAAACTCAGAGAAGTAGTTGGCGAGCGGCTCAGCCTTGCCGCGGTAACGCCCGTCGATGGGCGAAATGGCTGTCAGTGGTTCGAACTCCATAAAAGAATATATTTCTCAGGCAAATCTGCCCTACGCGAAAGTAATTGATTTTGGCGGAGTACGGGCAACGGAAGAGGGAAAAGCACTAACTTCGCGGGGTGCGCAAGCGAGGGGCGATTCTTCCCCTCAGGCGCAAGGGAGACAGTTCGCAACCATCCTGTCTTTAAACAAAACTATAGGGACGAGGCGCAGCCCGCGGACAAGCATCCGCGGCGCAAGCTCACACGCTGACGGACGCGGGGGGAGGTGACATTACCAAGGCGGCCGCAGAGGCGGAGCAGGTGACAGCTGCGCACGACGGGCTGTGCGGAAGAGCCAAAGGGCTCAGCAATCCGCCGCCCCGAGAGTCCTTGCTATGTTTACGAATGGCGCAGACCACGCTCCCCCCAGTCTTATTCACAACTAACAGTTTTTCAAAAGAGAGAAGAATTATGAGTAAAGCCATCGTACTTCTATCGGGCGGCCTCGACTCTTGCGTCGCCCTCCACGTCGCCCTCCACGACGGGCATGAAGTCAGCGCCCTGTCTTTCGACTACGGCCAGCGTCACAGGAAAGAGCTCGTGTGCGCCCGCGCCATTGCAGCCCACGCCGGAGTGACAGACCACAGCGTCGTGAGCCTCAACCTCGCCCAATGGGGCGGATCGTCGCTCACCGACATGAGCATGAGCGTGGCTGACGGCGACGTGGACTCGAAAGAGATTCCGGCCACCTACGTGCCGGCGCGCAACATGGTGTTCCTGTCGGTGGCCGCATCGCTGGCCGAGGCCCGCGGAGCGGAGCACATCTACATAGGCGTGAGCCAGGTGGACTACTCGGGCTACGTGGACTGCCGGAAAGTGTTCATCGACGCGATGGAGCGTGCCATAAACCTCGGCACCGTCATGGCCGCCGAGAAAGGCAGGAAGATAACCATCCACGCCCCGTTCGAGAACATGACAAAGGCTGACGAGATACGCCTTGGCCTGAAACTGGGCGTGGACTTCGGACTCACGTGGTCATGCTACCGCGGCGGCGAGAAGCCATGCGGCACGTGCGACAGCTGCCTGCTCAGGGCCAAGGCCTTCGCCGAGGTCGGAATACCCGACCCCGCCTTGACAAGATAAACGATACAAGTGAACAAAAGCTACCTAAGGCTCTCCCGCGAGGGCATATTCCCAATAACAGTCGACCACAGGGGCGAGAGCGTGGCCCGCGCCACAGGGCTCGCGATGGCGGGCACCATCCAAGGCGAAGGCAAGCTTGCCGGCACGCCGTCGCTCTTCGTGCGCCTGCAAGGGTGCAACCTGCGCTGCCGGTGGCGGATGCCCGACGGGAGCGTAAGCATGTGCGACACCGCCCACACATGGCCCGTGGACGGCGGCACGGTGATGGACGTGGAGGACATCGTAAGGACGATAGACCTCAACATTGGCAAAATGCGGCACGTGGTGATAACGGGCGGCGAGCCGTACCTCCAGCCCGACGGACTTCAGGACCTGCTACTGAGCCTGGAGGAACGCGGGATCCACACGACCATAGAGACCAACGGGATCTACGGCAAGATGACCAAGATGGGCGGAATGCCACTGGCCAACCTCACGAGCATATCGCCCAAGCTGAGCAACAGCGGACTCGACTACGAAGGCGTGGAGATGAGCGCCCAGGGTACGGGGATCCTCGTACACGCCGCAAAACGAGCCCATGGCGACGTCCAGGTGAAATTCGTCGTAGCCACAGAAGCTGACGAGGCCGAGATAAAAGAGTATTTCTATCTGACCCTAAGGCTGCTGAAACCGAGCGACATAGTGGTAATGCCACTTGGCTCGACCGTGGATCAGCTGCGGCAGACGAGCCCGGCGGCACTGACCATGGCCATAAAGAACGGCTGGCGGTTCGGCCCGCGCCTCCACATATCGCTCTTCGGCAACAAAGAGGGCACTTAGGAAGCGGAAAACGACACATAAATGAACAGCATAGACTCCGTACTCGGACAACGGGTGACCTACCCGCAGCGGTATTCGCCCGACGTCCTCGTGGCGGTACCGAGGCAACTGAACAGAAAGAGCCTCGCGATACGTGACGACGCCCTACCATTTGCGGGCGCAGACGCATGGCACGCCTACGAAGTGTCATGCCTCACGGACTCGGGACTGCCCACGGCCGGTGTGATGAAAATAGTGGTACCATGCTCAAGCCCGTCGATTGTGGAGAGCAAGTCGCTCAAGCTATACCTCAACTCCTTCAACATGGAACATATGGGGGCTACAAGAGCTGAAGCTACGCACGCCATGGAGACGAGGGTGTGGCAAGACCTGTCCACCCTACTTTGCGCCGACGTGAAGGTGAAAATATTCGGGATGGCGGCCACGGAAGCGCATCTGGGCGAGATGAGCGAATACGAGACCCTGGAGGACAGCGTTGGCGACATAGGCATAGAGCATTATACAGAACAGCCCGACCTACTCGGAGAGGGCGAAGAGACAGACGGGCTGAGCGTGAAGAGCCACCTGCTGCGCTCGAACTGCCGAGTGACGCATCAGCCGGACTGGGGGACAATCTTCATCAAGATGGGCGAAGGCCTGACCCCAAAACGAGCAGACCTGCTGCGATACATTGTCTCGCTCCGCGGCGAAAACCATTTTCACGAGGAGATTTGCGAACTCGTATTCAAACGCATAATGGACAAGTTCACCCCCTCGCACCTTATGGTCACGTGCATGTACACCCGCCGCGGCGGCATAGACATAAACCCCGTAAGAGCCACGAGCGGCGACCTTGCCGACGCCCTGCTCGATGTGGAGCAGCTGACGGCGACACCGTTGAGGAATTAGGGGCGCCTATTTTGTAATGGAAAAGCGAAGGCTCCGTCGGTATCGTTTGACCGACGGAGCCTTCGCTTTTAGAACCTAAGCCTGACGACCTGCCGTCTGCGGGACGGACGGTTCCGCTCACGTCAACTGGACACAACGAGGACAGCAGGTTTGCCAGAGGCTATGGGAGCATTGACGAACTCCTCTTGCCGGACAGGAAGCTAAAGTCTCGTCTGGTAGCGGAGCTCGCCGCTCAGTATGACATCTTTATCCGTGGATGCGGCAATCACGTTTCTTTTGCAGGCGGACACTCCTTTGCGCAGATTGGCTATAAATTCGGCTCCGGCTCAAACATGTTTTGAACGGTCTTTAAAAACCATTTGAAGTGCGTTCTAATGCTTATGAGCGAGAAGCCGCATAAAGCAAGAATCAGGACGCGGACGGTCATATGGCCGTCCGCGTCCTGATTGCTTATATTGGCAAGACTCGCTAAATCTTAGCGTTCCTCATATCGCCAGTCTCGGCGAGAGCTATATGCATGGCGAAAGCCTTGGAGAGGACGGCAGGCGTATGGCACTTGCCCTCCATGAGCTTGAGATAGTCCCAAAGGAGCTGCTTATAGTCGGGGTGAGCGCAGTTCTCGATGATGGCATGCGCCCTCTGGAGGGGGCTCTTGCCGCGAAGGTCGGCCACGCCGTACTCTGTGGCGACAATCTTGACGGAGTGCTCATTGCTGTCGGTGTGAGCGACCATAGGCACGATGGCCGAGATGACACCGCCCTTGGCGACAGAGGGGCATGTGAAGATGGAGAGGAACGAATTGCGCGCAAAGTCGGCCGAGCCGCCGATGCCGTTCATAATCTTCTGGCCCGAGACATTTGTCGAGTTGACATTGCCGAAAATGTCGACCTCAAGAGCCGTGTTGATGGCTATGATGCCGAGGCGGCGGATGAGCTCAGGGTGGTTAGTAATCTCCTGAGGGCGGAGCATGAGCTTGCCCTTGAAGAAATCGAGATTGGAGTAGACGCGCTCGAGCATGTCGTCGGAGAGCGTGAGCGAGCTGCCCGACGCGAAAGAGACCCGGCCACTCTCCATGAGGGGAATCACGGAGTTCTGGATGACCTCGGTGAACATGGTGAAAGGCGGGATGTCCTTGCACTCGCCGAGCGCGCCGAGAACAGCATTGGCAATGTTGCCTACACCGCTCTGGAGAGGGAGGAACTCCTTGGGAATGATGCCCTTGTGGAGCTCATTGATAAGGAACTCAGCCACGTTGAGGCCAATCTTCGTCGTGACAGGGTTCGGCTCAGTGAAAGCCGCGATGGTGTCGGGCATATTGGTACGCACGACACCGAGGACCTTGGCGGGGTCGACCTTTATGGCCTCAGAGCCGATACGGTCGCCCGGGGTGTAGATGGGGATCTCGCGGCGGTAGGGAGGGTTGGCCGGCTCATATATGTCGTGCATGCCGCGGATGGTCTCGGGGTGGTGGGCATTGAGCTCGATGATAATCTTATCGGCCGCAGCGCATATTGTAGGGGATATGCCGACAGAGCTTGTGGGGACAATCTCGCCATCGGCGGTGATGGAGCTGGCCTCGACGATGGCGACATCCATATGGCCGAGGAAGCCGTAGCGTAGATCCTGCGCCACGTGGCTGAGGTTAAGATCGAAGTACTGCACCTCCTGCCTGTTTATGGCAGCACGCATATCCTTATGGCTCTGGAAAGGCGTACGGAACTTGACGGCCCGGGCTCGGGCGAGCGCACCATCGATGGGGTCGCCCGTGGCGCCTCCGGTTATCAGGCCCACTTGGAACTTGTTGCCCTTGGCGTGCTCGGCCTCAGCCTTGGCGGCGATGGCGGACGGCACGGCCTTAGGGGTTCCGACGGAGGAGAAGCCTCCGATACCAATCACAAAGTCGTTCTTAATGAAGTCGGCGGCCTCCTCGGCCGTCAGTTCAGCGTAGCGCATAGGGAAAATTAGTAAATGTCAGTACCCGTGGGCGTACCGAAGTGGCGATGCCTCACGCCGATTTGTTGACCTGCAACATATCGACGCAAAAATAACACAAGCTATGCGTTTTTACAACAAGAGCGTATTAAATAGGGTTAAGCGAACGCCGCAATTGCGCAAACCGATTACCGATGGAAATAAATAAGCCCCCTGCACCAAGTGGCACGAGGGGGCTATGCTATGAAACCAGCAAGACAGGGATCAGAGCTTCAGCGCAAACTGCGCACGGAAGCCCCACAGGGGCGAATTGCCAAAATCGTCGCCACAGACACGGTAGATGTAATCGACCCTGAAGAACCTCAGGATGTTGTCAATTCCCACATTGACCTCGACATATGGTTTTGTCGGGCCGCCGACGCCCTCGGGCAAATCGAGCAACTCGAGATGTCGCGACGACAGGCCGCCAAACATCGCCTTGAAGCCCACGACCTCGCGCAAGCCAAGCTTATAGACCGCGGGGAGCTTATGGAGCAGCAGGCCGTCGAGCTGATAATCGGCGTGGACGTAGACATACTTGTCGCACACGAACTGGAGGTAGTCCATCAGGTTGAAGTCGTAGCGATAGAAGCCGTAGGTCTTGTTGCCGCGGGCCACGTTGAGAACGGGGTATGGGAGTTTGCCGAAGTAGATGCCGTCCTCGACTGCGAGGTCGAGCTTAGTCTGCCCGATGTAGAACCTGTGCTTGACAGTGGAATGGAGACGGGCGTAGGCGCCGCCCTTGCCGCCCGCCGACGCGTGACCGCCGCCCACCGTGAAATGGACGATTGGGTGATACGTGGTCAGATACATGCGCTGGAGGCCATCGTCCATAAACTTTTCGCGCCATGAGAATCGGAAATCGAGAGTGACCTCTTGCTGACGCACTGTCGCGACATTCTCGCCCCCGCGAGTGAACGGGTAGTACTTGGGCGACTCGAGGCATAAGGACATGGCCTGAAGGCGGGTCTGGAACCCAGTGAGCCACTCATTGTCGAAACGGAGGCGGAACTTCTGGTTATAGAGAAGCTCGTCGATCTCCTCGCGCTTGAAGAGCTGCGCGACTATGTTGGTCTCGGAAGTCGAGAGCATGTTCTCATAGAGGTAGAGGATGTTCTCGTCCTCGCCAATCTTCTGGATACGGTCGGAGTAGTTGAACTCGATAGTACGCCGCATGGGCGACTTGAAGCGATAGCCTACGCCGACACCGTAGGTGGGGCGAGTATTCTTAAAGCCGTAGCCCACGATGCCGCTGACCACCCAGCTCTCAGATATCTCCTTGCTCGTGCGTAGTCCGAAGCCGAGGTGGAGCCCCTCGATCTTATTAGTATTGAACATCTCGCTGATTGAGCCAATCTCCACCTTGCCGATGTCGAGATAGCCGGTTATGGCGGCCTTTGCAAGGTAGTTGAACGCCTTGATGGAACCGACATTGTTGAGCGAATCTATCATCTCATTGGCCTTCTGCTCCTCGGCGGACATTGCCGTATGGCGACGCTCATTCCAGAAGTTGTCGTCCTTCTCCTTATACTCGTCGGCCTTGATAGTCTCGATGGCGAGAGCCTTTTTCGAGAGTTCGAGAGGCTCGGGGATATCGAGGCGGACCCTGCTCTGTGAGTTCATCATACGGCAGAGGATCTCGAGCCTTTTCTTGTCGGAGTTGACCGGCATATAGTCGACGTGGACCTCCATCTCGTTCGTCCCGAAGAAAGGGATGGAGTCGCCCACCATCTGGAACGAGCTCTTGAGATTGAGCTTCTTGACAAAGTTGATGTTGGTACCCTTTGGCATCGCGGCGTCAATCTTCAGAGGCGAGAAACGCCCGGTCTCGATGACCATCGTGCCCTCGAAGACCTTGTCGCCCACGTTCTTAGGGCGGAACTTGACCGTATAGAGCCTCGTGGAATCGGGGTTTGCGCACTTCAGTCCGCCAAGGTCGACGCCCTGCGGAGCAAGAGCCGCCTGCGGAGCCTTGTTGGCGACAAGGGAACTGTCGATGATAAAATAATCGTAGTACCGCTCGCCATCCTTGGCGATGGGGCTGACGAAGCCCACACCGAGCATCTTGACAACGTCGTCGTAGAAGTTGACCTCGTTGTCGAGGGCATTGGAGAAGCCGCCGACCTCGTACTGTTTGAAAATGTCGATACCGCGGGTGCGGTCGGCGAGGATGGTAGTCCGAGCCTTAGAAGGGTCGGACTGCGTCTCGTTGTGGCTGAGCGTCTCGGAAAAATAGACCGGCAGGTAGCGTGAGCTGTCCTCGGGCGAAATCTGCATAAGGTCTTTGGCGCCGCGGAGGATTAGCCCCTTGGCGGCGGAGCGGTCCGAGATGTTGGCGAGGCTATACTCCCAGCGTGTATACTTCTCATACTCAGCCCTGTCGTGAGCCGCAGGGTCGTTTTGCGGCTTGCTGAGCACCACGGCCCGAAGGAGACGGTGCGGCTTATCGTCGGGACGGACAAGGACCTCGTCGAGCTTCAGGTTGTCGGGCTTCATCTTGATGATGACGGAATCGCCCTTAGCAACGGACCGAGCAAGGTCGTCAACAAGGCGGAACTGCTCATCGTAGCCCATGGCGGAGAAACGCAGGGTATCGTACCTTGCCGGGATGGAGAGTTGGAAACGGCCATCGAGGTCGGTCTGGGTCCCGATAAGCGAGCCGCGCACGAACACATTGGAGAACGGCAACGTCTCGCCGCTCTGGCTGTCGACAAGCCAACCGGCCACCTTCCTGTCGGGACCAGTGCGCGGCTTAGCGGGCTGAGCCGTCGCGGCACGCCGCCCACGCCTCGCAGCGCTTTTGCTCTGAGCCGACGCCGCAAGAGGCAGGGCGAGAGCCGCCGCGATATATATTATGATGACAATTAGCCTTTTCATAGCAGAGGCGAAGATAAAACTAAAAATCGAATTTGAGTTTTACAGCCGCGTTAATGACTATTGCTAATTGTATCATGTAGTATAAAAAAACTCCCCTCCGAAGCGGGGAAACACCCGCCAGGAGGGAAGCTTAACAACCAAAATAACTATTACGAGACGTGCCGAGCCTTAATTGACTTTGACACGGAAGACGTAGAACGTGCGGGGTTCAAGTCGCGCGTCGATATTGCCACCGCTGACTTGCTTGTTCTCCTTGACCTGAGGAACGACGCGATCGGGGCAATCGAGGGTGTTGTCGGCATCGGGGTCCCCGGAGTGGAGGGTGGTGACGACGCACGAGGCTATGCTCTTGCCGGCGGCAAGACCTTTGAGGGCGATGGAGACAGACTGCGCAGTGTCCGACACATTGGCAGCCTTGACAACGAACGAGCCATCGGCGGAGTCGTAGACGGCAGAGGCGAAGAGGCCAGCCTGGCCGTCATTGCCAGCCACGGCCTTGCCATCCATTGTCAGCGAGAGGGCGTTTGTACCCTTATTGAGGCTAAAGAGCTGCTGGACATAGTAGGAAGCCGTGCGGACGGAGCGCGTATTGTCGAACCAAATCATATCGGGCCTCCACTGCCAGCCCTCGACGTGGGCGAAGAGGGGGGCGTAGGTGGCCATCTCGACGATGTCGGCATTGCGCTCAAGACCGGTCATAAAGGCGGCCTCGAGAAGGCTCGCCTCGAAGTGATTCCACTTTTTGCCAGCCCCGTGGCAGGCATACTCGCCGGCGAAGACCTTGGGACCCTTGCGGTCGTAGCTGTCATACCTGTTGCCCTGGGCGAGGAACCACGCCTCGGGACGGTAGAAATGCTCGTCGACGAGGTCGGCGCCGAGCTTTTTCATCTCGGGCCACAGGTAGTCGAACTGCTCGCCCTCCGAGTCGGGGCCTGAAGAGCCGACAATCTTAATCTCGGGATGAGCTTTGCGGATGGCCTCGACGAAGAACTTGAGACGCTCGGGGTAGAAATACCCCCACTGCTCATTGCCCACGCCGATGAACTTGAGGTTGAACGGCTGAGGATGACCCATCTGGGCGCGGAGCCCGCCCCAAGTGGACGTCGAGTCGCCATTGGCGAACTCGATGAGGTCGAGGCAGTCCTGAATGTAGGGAGCGAGATCCTTTGCCGTGGCCGGCACGTGGGCGCTCTCATTCTCGTTCTGGAACTGGCAGGCGAGGCCTACGCTCAGGATGGGGAGCGGCTCGCACTTGATATCCTCCGCAAGGAGGAAGAACTCGTAGAAGCCGAGACCGTAGCTCTGATAGTAGTCAGGGAAGAAACGATGTGGGAAAGTGTAGTGCCAACGGTTCTCGTTGAGAGGGCGGTTCTCGACAGGGCCCACACTGTTCTTCCACTGGTAGCGGCTGTTGAGGTCGGTACCCTCGACAATGCAGCCGCCGGGGAAGCGGAGGACGCCGGGATGGATGTCGGCAAGAGCCTGGGCAAGATCCTTGCGAAGTCCGTTCTCACGCCCCTGCCAAGTATCGGCGGGGAAGAGGGATACATGCTCAAGGTCGACGGCATCGCCATAGAGGAAAATGCGGAGCTTGCCCTTAGCGACCGAGCCCGCGGGCTTAAGCACAGCCGAGTATTTCTTCCACTCGCCCCCACCGACCTCGATGTCGGCCGAGGCGAGGACCTGCGTCTCGCCCATAGAGGCGGGGTCGGTCATCTCGACCGTAATCTTGCTACGCCCCTTGGAAGCCCTCGCCCAGACAGAGAAACGGTAGTCACGCCCCTCTTGCGCCGAGACTCCGAAGAAGCCCTCGTTCTGCAAGCCCGTCCGCTTGTGCGGATGGCCGACAGGTTCGAGATGGACATAGTGCGGATTCCTGGGAAAAGGAGCGCCTGCCGTCCGCACCTCAACATTGCCAAAGGTCTCCCACCCCATCAGGGACTGCGGGAACTCGAACGAGCGGTTTTTCACCATCTCGGCGTAGAGACCGCCATCGGCAGCGTAGTTGATATCCTCGAAGAAGAGACCATACATAGTGGACGAGATGGGCGCGCCGCTCTCGGGACTGGAGGCATCGACCTCAAAGACACGGCTCGCCGAACCAGGCTGTCCGCCAGAGCAGCCAGCCAAGGCCACGCAGCCAGCTGCCGCCAAGGCATTAATATTCATACACTTCATAGTCGACGAGCCTATTTTACTTAACAGCGAAAGTCACGACGGACATGGCCGGCATGGAGACTGTGACGACGCCATCGGCATCGACCTTGGCGCCATCGAAACCATTGAGCGCGATGTTGTCAGGCTCGTCAAACGTATTGTAGGTGGCAATGTTGTCCGCCTTGACGATGAGGGCATCGGACACGGATGACGCCTTGAAGCCCTTGAGGTCGACCTTGACATCGACGGCCTTGTTGAGGTCGAGGTTGGCGAGCGAAACGTGGATGACGCCGGTACTGTCCTTCGACGCGGAGGCGGAAATCTGCGCGGCCGTGAAGTCGCCCATCTTGATATCGTCGCACTTGGTCACAGACGGCAGAAGGAGCGCATCCTGATGAACCTTGTACATGTCGAATATGTGATAGGTAGGGGTGAGCATCATCTTGTCGCCATCGGTGAAGATGATGGACTGGAGGACATTGATCACCTGGGCGAGGTTTGCCATGCGTACACGGTCGGCATGCTTGTGGAATATGTTGAGCGTGACGGCGGCGATGAGAGCGTCGCGCATCGTATTCTGCTGGAAGAGGAAGCCGGGGTTGGTACCGGGCTCGACATCGTACCATGCGCCCCACTCATCGACGACGAGCGCGACTTTCTTCTCGGGGTCGTACTTCGTCATGATGGAATCGTGCTTCGTAATGAGCTCATCCATATGGTAAGCCCTCTGCATGGTCTGCACGTACTGCTCGTCGGAGAACTTTGTCGCGCTGCCCTTGTTGTCCCATCCGCCCGGGTGGGTATAATAATGGAGCGACAGGCCCCACATCTGCCAGAGGGGCACGTTGCGCATAACGGTCTCCGTCCAGTTGTAGTCATCGACATTGGGGCCGCCGGCCACCTTGAGGAGGTGGTTGTTGCCATAGTCACGGGCGAAAGTCTGGTAACGGCGATAGAGGTCGGAATAATAGTCGGGCGTCATATTGCCGCCGCACCCCCAGCTCTCGTTGCCCACGGCGAAGAACTTGACATTCCAAGGCTTCTCGCGGCCATACTTCTTGCGGAGGTTGGCCATAGGGCTCTCGCCGTCGAAGGTCATGTACTCGACCCACTCGCTCATCTCCTCTACGGAACCCGAGCCGACATTGCCACAGATGTAAGGCTCCGTGCCAATCTCCTCGCACATATTGAGGAACTCGTTTGTTCCGAAAGAGTTATCCTCGACCACACCGCCCCAGTGGGTGTTCACCATCTTGGCCCTGTTCTCCTTGGGACCTATGCCATTCTTCCAATGGTACTCGTCTGCGAAGCAGCCGCCCGGCCAACGGAGATTTGGGATGTGGATCTTTTTAAGGGCATCGATGACATCCTTACGCACGCCATTGACATTCGGGATTTTGGAATCCTTGCCGACCCAAAAGCCTCCGTAGATACAGTGACCGAGGTGTTCGGAAAAATGGCCATAGATATTGCGATTGATGATAATCGAGTCGGCACCGGAAGCGTCGATAATGACGGTTGTACCCTCGACAGCAGCAGGCTCGTCGGCCTTAGGCGAAGAGCAGGCAGCTAAGAGCGAAGCGACAGTCGCCAAGCCCAGAATCTTGCTGAGGTTTGCCATATAGAAATAAGAGTGGTTAGTTTTATACAGATTAACAGAAAGTTGACTTGCCGAGGTTTTACAATAAAAAGTGTTTAACCAGGAAAGGCAAGTGCAAATATCACCCTTATATTCTTAAAAAAGGTGGACAGATGTGTTCTTTTTGGTAAACGAACATATCATAATGGCCAAAAACTCTCAAAGGGCGAAGTCGGGGCCGTCCACCACACGGAACATCTCACGCCAGACAGCCAGAGCGGACTCGCCCGTGCAGTGCATCGGCGCATAGGACACCACGTCGTATTGCTCCGCAATGCGAGCCACGCGCCTCACCTCATCCTCCGGAAGCCCCTGCAGATGAAGCCCGCCGACAAAGCAATCGACCCTCGTCACGCCAAGATTGCCAAAAACGAAATCGAGCAAAAGTGGCAACCCGTGGTGAGTGCATCCACCGAAGAGAACATCCCGCTTGCCATCGGATATTAGAGCGAAAACCTCGTCGGAAAACGTATCGGGCGACACCCCGTCAGCAGCCAGAAGCCTCGCATTGGGAGGAGCAGCCACGGGCAGAGAAAAGACCGTGAGCCACGGCGACACCCTCAGCACGCCATCGATGCGGCGCACTGGCATTGAAGCCAAAGTGCCAGGGGATGGCATACCGATGGGCTTCAGCATCCGGCGCCCACCCTTACCGGCGCCCACCTGGGTAGAGAAACGCCGCCTTTCGGAATCGACGCCCAAGAAGACATCGCACTTCAGCCCAAGCTCCGCCAAGGCCGGAAGGCCGCCCGAATGGTCATAGTGGCCGTGGCTGAGAACCACAGCATCGGCCGACCGCAAATCGACATCCGCCAAGAGCGCATTTTGAGAAAGTATGGCGGCGCGTTGCCCCGAATCGAGCAGAAAAGACATACGGCATCCCGACAGCGGAGCGACATCAACCCAGAGCGACAGGCCATGCTCGGCCCGCCTTGGCAGCCTTAAATTGTCGTCAACGAGTGTTTTGACAGAAATCATTGGAGAGGGAAACAGTAGATGAAACGAAGGGTAAAATCCAAAGGAAAGGCGCCGCACGGGACACCCGCACGACGCCTATATATTATAAAGAGCCGACAGCAGGGCTAAAGAAGATCCTTGCGGCGGAAAAAGAGCGACATGAGAATGGACAGGATGAGCGAGCCGCCAATGATGAAGAAAAACGCATAGCGATAGCCCTCAAGGAAATTGCCCACATTCATGCCGAAGACGCTGGCTATGAGCGTTGGGAGCATGAGGATGATGTTGATGCTCGTGAGCGTCTTCATCGTCGCATTGATGTTGTTAGAGATGACCGACGAGTAGGAGTTGCTCATATTATGGATAATGTTCCGGTAGATGCTGGTCGTCTCCTCGGCCTGCTTGAGCTCAATCTCGACATCCTCGGCAAGGTCTTCGTCGCAGGCGTCGCGGAAAGTCTTGGTGTGGATGAGCCTGTAGAAGAGCACATCGTTACCCTTGAGGCTGGTGAGGAAGTAGACGAGCGAGTTCTCGACGCGCTGGAGCTTGAGAATCTCATCGTTGCGGACGGAATCTTGCAGCTCGGCCTCGGAGTTCATTATCTGGACATTGATGTTTTTCAAGTATTTGAGGTACCAGACCGAGGCGGAAAGCATGAGGCGGAGGGTGAGCTCGTAGGAGTTGGCGACGGTAATCTTCTTACGGATGGAGTAGACCACGAAGTCGTCGAGCATATCCGTCTTATGGTTGCAGATGGTGACGCAGACATCCTCGCGGATGATGATGCCGAGCGGCACTGTGGTGAAGTCGAGGCGGCCGTCGTTGCGGCGGACCGGGACACGAAGCACGATGAGCTGCCAGCCGTCGTCCTCCTCATCTCGGCGTGGCCGCTCGTCGTTATCCTCAATATCTGAGATGAAAGAATCGGGGATCTCGAGCCCCGAGATGAGAAAGTTGCGCTCTTCGGAAGTAGGACACTCGACGGACACCCAGCAGTTTGGCTGCCATTTGTCCGTAACCTCGTAGCCCTTATCGTTGATGTAGAATGTCATCATGGCCTTAACGTAGGAAGTAGGTGTTGTTAGAAATCAGGATTTATATCCCCTAAAGCAGCCGCCCGTTGGCGATCTCCGGATTTCAGACCTCCCTAAGCGCAAGGCCGCGCCTCAATTTGCGAGACGGCCCTCCCTTTTGGCAGAATGCGATGCGGAGACGCTGGCGCGCGCCTGATTGTTCGCCGGAGGGTAGTCGTCCATAACAAAACAAATTGGTTAAACATAGCGGGACGCATCCCGCTTGAACTGCGACCGCGAATATAAGCCAAAAAAGTAATTAGACCCTCAAAGCGAAACGGATGACGGCAATTTAGACACCTGTCCAAACCGAGAGCGGGATGACGCCGCGCATATATATAATAAGGTCTGGGAGTCGCAAACGCCATAATCGGGAAAGCAAAAACCGGTTGGGCTTCGTAAGTTCGAAAATTGCGGCGTACGCTTACAAAACGTAAATTGGGGCGCAAAATCTATTAAAAACGTAAGCAGAAGCGATATTTAAAAAAGAAATCGCAATTTTCTCGGCAAATTTCTTGCTAATTATCATATCCCGACTTAAATTTGCGATGTCGAACAAAAGAGAGGGTCAAGCGGCAAAAAGGCAAACAAAACGGCGCAACACCCCCATTTTTTGAGGGGTTGACACAGAAAACGCCGACATTCTTCTTTGTAAGACAGAGGTAAAAACAGAAAACCAAACCCATAAAAATACTATGGCAACACTCAGATTTCAGGCTCTGGTTGACTTGATGCACAAGCAGCCACCCACGATCAAGTTTCCCGAGAAGCGCGTGCCCGAACTCTACGGCGAGCTCGTCTTCAACGACGAGGCCATGAAGAAATATCTTCAGAGCTCGGTCTACAAGCAGGTGAAGAAGGCCATCGCGAACGGCGAATTCATCAGCCGCGAGTTGGCCGACGGCGTTGCCGCAGGAATGAAGGCATGGGCGATTGACCATGGCGCAGTGCACTACACCCACTGGTTCCAGCCCCTCACGGACGGCACGGCCGAGAAGCACGACGGCTTCATCAACTACGGTCCTGACGGCAAAGTGATAGAGGAGTTTGCCGGCAAGCACCTCGCTCAGCAGGAGCCGGACGCGTCGTCGTTCCCTAACGGTGGCATCCGCGCCACATTCGAGGCACGCGGCTACACGGCATGGGATGTCACCAGCCCCGCTTTCATCGTAGACTCGACCCTTTGCATCCCGACCATATTCATAGCCTACACGGGCGACGCTCTTGACTACAAGACCCCGCTCTTGAAGGCCCTCCACGCCGTAGACAAGGCAGCAGTCGACGTATGCCAGTATTTTGACAAGAACGTCACCCGCGTCATTTCCAACCTTGGTTGGGAGCAGGAGTACTTCCTTGTGGACAGGGGTCTGTACCTCGCCCGCCCGGACTTGGTTCTCACCGGCCGCACCCTTATGGGCGCATCGTCGGCTAAGAACCAGCAGCTTGAGGATCACTACTTCGGCTCAATTCCGGAGCGCGTGTCGCTATTCATGCGCGACCTTGAGGTAGAGTGCCACAAGCTCGGCATCCCGGCCAAGACCCGTCATAACGAGGTCGCCCCTGGTCAGTTCGAGCTCGCCCCGATATATGAGGAGGTCAACGTAGCCAACGACCACAACCTCCTCCTGATGGACGTTATGAGGAAGCTGGCAAGGCATCACGGCTTCGAGGTACTCCTCCACGAGAAGCCTTTCGCAGGCGTGAACGGCAGTGGCAAGCACAACAACTGGAGCCTCTGCACCGACACTGGCATCAACCTCTTCGCCCCGGGCAAGAACCCGAAGGGCAACATGCTCTTCCTCACCTTCCTGAGCTGCGTGGTGGCAGCCGTCCATAAGGGACAGGACATCCTCCGCGCCCAGGTGCTCAACGCGAGCAACAGCCATCGTCTTGGCGCCAACGAGGCGCCTCCAGCCATCATGTCCGTCTTCCTCGGCACTCAGGTGTCGGCGATGCTCAACAGCATCGTTGAGAAGGTATCCGACAGCAAGATGACCCCCGAGGAGAAAACCGCACTCAAGCTTGGCATCGGACGGCTGCCCGAGATTCTTGTGGACAACACGGATCGCAACAGGACATCGCCTTTCGCCTTCACGGGCGACCGCTTCGAGTTCCGCGCCGTAGGCTCGTCAGCCAACTGCGCAGGCGCAATGACGGCAGTCAACTCTATCGTGGCCGAGCAGCTCCGCGAGTTCAAGACCGACGTCGACGCTCTCATTGAGAAGGGCGTGAAGAAGGACGAGGCCATCTTCCAGGAGATTCGCAAACTCATCGTAGAGAGCGCCCCCGCCCACTTCGACGGCAACGGCTACTCCGACGAGTGGAAAGAGGAGGCCAAGAGGCGCGGCCTGACCAACATAACCAGCGTGCCTGAGAGTATCGACACCATGCTGTCGGACTGGAGCAAGAAGGTTTTCGTGGGTGGTGGCGTCCTTACCGAGCGTGAGCTCACCGTCCGTCATGACGTGGAGATGGAGAAATTCGTCAAGAAAGTGCAGATTGAGGCACGCGTCATGGGCGACCTCGTCATCAACCACATCGTCCCGACCGCCCTGGCTTACCAGAACATCCTCATCAAGAATGTGAAGGGCATGAAGGAAGTCATGGGCGCAGACGCTGACGCGATGACGGAGAACGAGCGCGAGCTGATCCGCAAGGTATCAGACCACGTTAAGACAATCCGCACGACAGTCCAGACGATGATTGACGCCCGCAAGGCCGCCAACAAGATTGAGGACGAGCGCGAGAAGGCATACGCATATGACAAGAACGTGCGCCCGCTCCTTGATATCATCCGCTACCACGTGGACAAGCTGGAGCTCATCGTCGACAACGAAATGTGGCCTCTGCCTAAGTATCGCGAGATGCTGTTCATGTTCGACTAAACGGACATTCCGCAAATAAATTGGGTCAGCCCCCCGGGACCGGTCGTCTCGGGGGGCTGACTTGTTTTTTTATGTTATGCACAGTTCTGGAAAGGTGAGAATCAGGCGAAGAGACGCTCGTTAGCGTCGAGCATAAGGCGGTAAAAATGCTCTTTCACGGACGAGGGGCAGTCGCGGACGAGTTGTGCTGGCTCTGGCAGTCGGCTTAGGTCGTCCAACTGGATGAACGCATCGAAATACTTTATACGACACTTACCCCCACAAAAATAACGCAGTTCACATCCTTTGCACGGAGATAGGTTCTCAACCTGCGAGAGACGTGTGAGCCTCCGCAGACTTCTGAAAATCTCAGCCAAATTATCCCTACGGACATTGGCCAACGGCCGCATCCCCGCCACACGGCCGCAAGCGTAGATGTCGCCGTTGGCACTCACATTGAACGAGCCGAAAGTGCATCCTGACCTCAGCTCTCTGGACTTGACAAACGAGATGAACGACTCGGCCTCGGAGTCTCCGCCCCAATAGCCGTCGTGAATGGAGGTCATTATGCGACCGTATCGTTCCTGCTCTTCGGGTGTGAGTTGGACATTACGACCGTCAATCAGCTCGCCAGTAAAACGAAAACTAAAATCATAATCGTGATACATCCGCTTCAACTCCTTAGCCCAAGCGACGAAGCGTGGGGCATCATCCTCAAGCGAATCGTTAAGCATAGGCGTAACCGCCACCTCGACCTTTACACCCGCTCTCACAAAGAGGTCGACTGCCCGAAGTGACTTTGCGAAACTACCCTTGCCCCTTATCCGCGCATTGCTCTCCTCCGAGAAGCCGTCAATGCTTATCTGCACACGCCCGAGGCAAGCGGCTACCCGCTCAACGAGAGCCTCGTCCCACAAAGTGCCATTGGTCAAAAGATCGGCCTTCAGTCCCAAAGACAGGCAATGGTGCAATATATCAGAGATGTCTTGGCGGAGGGCAATCTCCCCGCCAGAAAAAGTAACCACACGTCCGCCATTAGATTTGAACGCTTCGAGGACATTATATACCTCGGTTGTAGATAGCTCATCGTCACCTCTTTCCGCCGCCCTCATAAGGCAATGGGGGCAACGCAGGTTGCAGCCGTCTGTCAGGAAGAACTGCATATGTGACGTGTTTTCATCCTTGACGGAGTGAGCCTCACGACTATCGCAAAAGCCGCGCGCCTCAATCTGCGTAAGCGTGTGGCGGACATCAGATTCACTTGCTCCAGCCATCATAATGGCATCGGCTATATGATGCGATTTGAGCAAATGGAAGAGTCGCAACTGGCTGCAGTTGTCAAGGACAATCCAACTGAGGCAGAGCGGCGCTATGATTATGATATGTCCGCCGTAATGAACCGTTTGCAGCTCTGCGGGGAAAGAGTAGCACTTGCTCAGGTCGAGCTTCTTAGTTTTCCTCATTTTTTTGGGGGGGAGTAATGTGCATAAAAAAGCCCCAAACGCATAAAGCGTCCTGGGGAAAAGTGGAATCTAAGGTTTGCAACCGCGGTCACTGCCACCATCACCATGTTTCCAACACGAATGGTAGCACGCACTGCCGCCGTAAGTCGAACCAGACTGCACATCGGGGGTCACATCATAAGAAATCTCCATAATACTTTCATTTTAAAGTTGATGACCTAAGGTGATTTAGACTTAAGCTAAAGCCAAAAACATATTACAAATGTACAGAATGGGAAATTGAATTTACCCCCGTTAAAAATTCTTAAAATATTAATTATTCAGAGATAGCAGTTTGGCTACACTTATAAGGGGCGGACAGAAACAGAATAGTTGGTCACAACAAACTGCTACAAAGCAAGCTCGTAGGGAGAAAAAGATTAATCGGGCGGGAGGCAATACGAACCATCAGACCTTGTCGAGCGGAATACGCTTATTGGGGGAGAGACGCTTAAAGGCGGTGGGTGTCATACCCGTCACCCGTTTGAACTGGTTGCTTAGATGGGACACACTGGAGAAACGAGTCCGAAACGCAATCTCGGAGAGGGACAAGTCGCCGTAGGCTATGAGTTCCTTGACCTTTTCGATTCGCACAAGGATATAATACTGCTCTATGGTCCGCGCCTCGGCCTCGGAGAAAAGGGTAGAGAGGGATGAATAGTCCCGTCCTATTTTGCTTGCGAGGAAGTCGGAGAGATTGACGTTTGGCGCAGACTCGCCGAGATTGGCAAACTCCTGCGTAAAACGCTTGACAGCCTCAACAATAGCCGCCCTCTTGTCGTCAATCAACTCGAAACCGACAGACTTTAGACGCTCGCCGAGACAAAGGAGAGACGCAGCCGACATATCGCTCGGCAAATCGGCGTGACCAAGGCTAACAGTGGCATCGCGGACCCCGCATTGCCTCAAAATATCCTGCACAACCATTACGCAGCGGTTGCAGACCATATTCTTGATGTATATGCGCATAAGCTAAAGTGATTAGTTGTTATTAGCCCAAAATGGGGAGTTCCAAGAATAGATAAAGGCTTGAGCAAAAATAGCCAAAGGAGCGGAATAAGCGATGGATGGACTCGCACTCTGGCCGTTTGAAACGTATGTGGCAAGTTCTAAAATCGCCATCGGAAGTGGCTTTTTCGATAGCGGGAGGTGTGGCACTTATCGTAGTGGCCAAACGGGGTAAGATGCGGAGGTCGCACAGAGGCTTAGCGGCGGAAGTTTGGAATGGGGGGACTGAAAAAAACATCCCTCCGGAGTGTGTGGCTCCGGAGGGATGACAGGTTTAAGTGGCGGCAACCTACTCTCCCACGCTCGTGCGCAGTACCATCGGCGCG
>JBJEGU010000022.1:0-11629 GCA_051875415.1 Marinilabiliaceae bacterium | reverse complement strand
CGTCATGCAGATGCGCAGCGGCAGCTCGCTCCTTAAGTTCACCGCCGACGGCCTCATGCAGTCCCTCAACGGGGGAAGTACGTTCGTGCGCGAGCCGCTACTCTTCAGAGTTACGTACGCCAGTTCGGGAGCTAAGTACATCGCAACCTGCATTAACCTTAACAAGTCATACGATTGCAGTAAGATTGACACGGGTAAGTTCTCCCTTACGCACGCCCTCGGCACTTCCAACTACATGGCGTTCGCGCAGGTCGTGCATAACTCCAACGAGTCTGACTGGTACGACTTCGCCAAGATTATGGGACGGTCATCGACATCAGTAACGATATGGCTCATTGACCGCAACGGAAGTCTCAAGAACGACGACTGCGAGATAGCCATTTTCCGCTGGTGATTTCGCATAATGATTACAAATTAGCACCTGCGTCACGGTTTGACGCAGGTTATACGGTAACTTTACGCAAACCAAAAATTCAGAACAAATGAAAATGAGAACACTTTGGGCGGCGGCGCTCCTCGCAGTCTCCGCTTTCGCATTCTTCACCGCCTGTGACGACGAGGAGAACGAGAAGCTTAATCCCGACTACAAGATATACGTCAACGGGCGCGACAAGGCTGGCAACAAGGCCACCACCCTTGGAGCTATGACCGCCCACGAGATATGCACGCTCGACTCCATCTGTCTAAGAAGCACACAGGGGACACTCATTCCGTTCTGCTGCGCAGACGGCGGCGATAAGGGGTATTACAAGATTGACACCATTAACGACCGCCTGGTCATGATTGGGGAGGACATTAACGAGGCTAAGGATAACATCTTCTTAATTCCTGAGGTTAAGTGGATTGTCGGAACTCTCAGCCTCCCTAACAGAGATGCTATTGGCGACACCATCGGCTACGTTCCGACGGCGCAACGCATAGCGGTGATGGACACTCTCACAACCCTCTTCGCCGACGGGCGGGAGAAGAACATCGACGCTATTCTGGACATCTTCCAATCGGCTCTCGTTTTCTACCCCTGCACGGCCGAGGAGTACAAGGAGCTGGCCGCCAAGGGCCTGAACTGACATAACCGACACAGTACCCCCAGGCCTCTCCACGAAGCCCAAATCGGGGGTCTCTCTACCGGGGGCGACCATTTTGCTGGCGACGGCAAGATGGCCGCCCTTTCACGTTATCGAAGTTCGCCGCCCCTGTTCCATCTGCACCCCGTCGCCAGTGACGTTATCGAAGCGCGCAGCCGTACTTTTTCGGGTCGAGCCATACGTCGAAGCGCGTGTCTGCCTTCTCGAACCTGTCGACGTCGAAGTTGTCTATGAGAACGTCGGGCAGTGTGGCCCGGAGCAGTTTTTCCGTGTCCTTATGCGAAGGTAACCCTTTACTCTGACACTGCCCTCCAACCGGGAAAATCCGCTGACCCATATATAGACCTGCCTCCCTTTACTCCCAGACTTCCCATCCACCAGGAAAATCCGCTGACCCCTAATTCTGCAGCCTTCTCGAATAGAAAGACAAAAGACTCGGTTCAACTAATGCTGAACCGAGTCTCGTGCGTGATACCGGAGGGATTCGAACCCCCAATCTTCTGGGCCGTAACCAGAGGCATTATCCAATTGTGCTACGGTACCAAACCATCAATTTTCAACCGTTCGGGCTTCTGTTCCTCCCGATTGCGATGCAAAGTTAGCCTTTATGTTCAAATTGCGCAAGGCACTGTGCTCTTTTTTTGAGAAAACATTGAGTCCTTCGATCTTGTGCATTGCATTACTACGCCATTTCATTGTGGTCCTGCTCCCTGTGTTCGTATTCTACTTTAACCGGATGGCTGCTTCTTGAACTATGTCCCATTGTTAATTTCAAAATTTGTAAAATACCGTTCGGTCGTGTATCTTTGGCTAAGGGAAAGCTAAACTACAAACAAAATCTATGAAAAACAGACCTTTTACCATCTGCCATATGATGATGTCCGTCGATGGGCGCATCGATTGCGATATGACAGAGAAGCTTGGCGACAGCGAAGCCTATTATACGTCCCTCGCTAGCCTCAAATGTTCGTCAACTCTCATTGGCCGCATGACAATGCAAACACATTATACTGACGGCGCGACATTTGAGTCACACAGCCAGGCAACGGTGGGGCAGGCCATAAATGTGGCTCGTCTGGCAGATGGGTATTTCGTGACCGTTGACTCTCGTGGCTCGCTTTGCCTCGATTCTGCTGAGTATGACGGGCTTCCTCTTCTTGTGGCAATGAGCGAAGATGCCCCTGCTGACTATGCCGCACATCTGGCGAAGCTTGGAGTCAATTACATCGCTGTGGGCAAGGGGACTGTCGACCTTTGCCGGATGTCCGAGACCCTGTCGTCGAAGTTCGGGGTGGAGAGGCTCGCCCTCGTTGGAGGCGGAGCTATAAACGGGGCCATGCTCCAAGCCGGACTTGTCGATGAAGTCAGCGTGATTGTTGGGGCTGGCATCGATGGGCGCGGCGGTCAGCCGACCCTCTTCAGCGGGATGTCCGGCGGTAAAGAGTGGGAGCCTGTACATTTGCGCCTTCAAGGGGTTGCCCGCGTTGGGGATGAGGCCGTCTGGCTTCGTTATGACGTTAAGCGCAAGTGACACCCTTGCGCACTAAATGAGGATGTCCTTGGGAACGGCCTCGGCCATAGCTTTATATGCGGTTTCGCTCGGATGAAGATGGTCCCCCGAGTCGAAGCCGCTTCTGAATTTTTGCGGATGCCGCTCGTCTCGAACTGCTGCGTCGAAGTCAATACAACCGTCAAATATGTCAGCTGAGCGAAGCCACGTGTTGAATTCACTTCGCACCACCTCCCTGTGCTCTGTGTATGTCCGCCATCCCTCTATGGGCAGCAGAGTGCCGCTCCATACCTGCAAGCCGAGTTCTCTGGCGTGGTCGACATATATCTCTTTCACGCCCTTCTCCAAATCATCGGCGGTCGGCATGTCGCTCCATGGGCGGAACGGGTTCACGTCTGTCCCCACAGGGTGTATTATGTCGTTTATTCCATGCTGGATAATGACGGCCTTAGCTCCTGCCACATTCATCTCAATCGGGAAGCGTGTAGCTCCTTTAAGCCCATAGGCCTGGTATGTAATGCAGTCATATTGCCTTAGGATGCGAGTCCCGCTAACGGCTCGGCGTATGATAGCTACATTACGAAGGCAGCTTTCCCAAGCCCTTATGGCAAGATAGTCTGGCCAGCTTTGCGCAGTTATGGAGTCTCCGTAGCATATTAGTGCGTGGTTTCGGCAGTCTGTCAGTATGTCTATTGTGTTCAGGAAATAGAACCAGTTGGTCTTTCTTGAGAGGTTGAGCGGCAAAGTCTCGCTCTCGGCAAAGTCGCCGTACGCATACTGCCCGTGAGAGAGCGGGCCAGTTATCAGCGTCCCGGCGTTCATTTGAGTGAATCCGCCCATGTACAAGCTCACACTTAATGTCTCGCCAGCTCTAATGCATATCGCCATCTCGTCGGATGTTATTTCACCACCCGGCTTAATCACCGCTTTGCTCGTACTGCCGAAAGTGGCGGCATGGTTCTCCCACGTTCCGTCACTTTGTGCGGGCCTTGCCACGATAACCTTGTCGATAGTTACAGCCTCACTGCCTGTAAGGTTCGACAGCCTCAGCCTTATCGCGTTGCCACTGAACACCATACGTATCGGGTAACGTAATGTAAGGCCTTTTGTGTAAGTCGACTCCTTCCTGTCTGTTATAGATGTGGCATTGCCCCAACAGGCAACCCATTTGGTCTTACTCTCACTCATTTTTATCAGGCTTAACGTACAATTCGAGTTCCTCCTGCTCAATCCCGCAGACTTTAAACAGCCTCTGCAATCCCTTAATTTTGTCTGATGTTGAGTTGTTTGTGTCCACGTAGCATTTGTCGGCTATTTTTACAGGTCGCAATGTGTTGTCGTTGCTGTGCATTATTCGGTAGTTCTTGGCACACTCGACCTTTATCGCATCTGTGTTCCTTTCATACAGGTCTTTGCAAATGCTTACGAGCATGTCTTTCCAAGAATTGCATTGGCAGTCAACGCCGAACAATCTATAACCTATTAGGTTCTTACCTGTCAATGCTTCTCCTCCATCGGCAAGAGTGAAGACATTTGACTGCGCTTTCGTTAGATTTGTGCGTATTTGCGGGAATATTTTTAGAAATCTGTCTGTCACCCATTTCTGACGCTCCAATATCTCGTTTTCCGTCCACTGCCCCAAGTCTTTGAGCGTTTCGCTAAGGCGGTAGTGGCTTGTGCGAAATCCGCCGAGTGTTTCGCCTTCGGGGGACATCGTCCCATCGCGTTTTTCAATAAACTGCCGGTTGCTATATTCTGAGTTGTAGCCTGTAAGGGTAAGGTTGGCAAGCGTGTGCAAATACTTGTTGTGAACGTCATCCCAGTTGTCACCCAGAGCCTTCTTCCACTCATCGTCAAGGCTTTGAGGCATAATGTGTTCAATTGACGTCTTGCCGTCCCTTATGTCCCCGACGATGTCTATATATTCCTTGTCGTCGCCATTCTCAAGCCTATCGAATAGGAATGCGCGAGTCTCGCTTAGGAGTCCATATATATTTCGGGTCGCTAATGCGCATTTTACCTCATCGTCGTTAGGGAAAGCCGATGAGCCTTGTTTTGAAAGTAGTACATATTTTAAAGCGTCTGCATAAGTCGCCTCCTCAGTGCCGCTGGCATCTCCTTCTGGTTTGTGAACCTTTTTCTTAATATCGGAATGAAGCGTGCAAAAAACCTTATTAAGCGCATTTGATGGCTTGCTGCAAACGATGCGTCGTGCAAGGTAGCTCTCTATGATGTTGATAATCTCCACTTTTGCCACATTTGACAATCCCTCCCTGTCCGCGTCTGCAAAGAGTGGCATAAGGAAAGGCATAGGCTGCCTGCTTTCGAGCGTCGATAGCTCTTTCAGTTTACGGCGGACATTCTTGTCTTCATCCTCGGCCTTGAGTATATTGTAATTGGCCCTTGCGTAGGTCCGCATTTCCGATAACCTTTCTGGCCTCGATTTTGGCTCTCTCTCGCACATACCCTTGAATTCCTCGTATATGCTATCTTTTCTACATATTCTGCCAAGCTTTATTGTTATGTAGTCGCGGATAAAAAGTGAGGTGGTGGCTATGTCTGCGCTGTCACTGTCCTCTAATTGAGTGTATTCCTCTATTTTTAGCCAATATTCATTATAGCATCTCTGCTGTTCCTCTGGACTTAAGTTCATAAGGAGATAGTTCCTCACTTTGTCCGACTCACTTAACGCGAGACCTGTTGAGTTGAGGCTTTCGAATATCAGTTGCGCATCATCGCTCGGCGCCAGCTTGAGGTCCATAACTTCAAGTTTCTTCACAAGCTCAACCAACTCTCCAAGACTTAGCCCGCATTTTACAACCCTGTCATACAAGTACTCATAGTTCTTTGCTATGTTAGAGTCCTGAGCTGTGCTCGGAAGAGGCTTGTCGTAAACTATTGAGTCAAAAGCCTCTGTGTCTTTTTTTACCGGTTTTAGATAAATCTTTCGTCTCGTCTCTTCGTCTTCGTCGAACAGAAACTGATGCCTTATCTGGCGTATTTGCCTTTCGCTGCTTACTTCGATCTCTCCGTGGCTCGCAGCGTTAGCTATTGCGCTGACAAGGAGTGACACCGTCGTTATTCGCTGTTGCCCGTCTATTATCTGGCTAACCTCGTTACTACCCACTTGACGTACAATGCTGCCGAAAAAGTGATTTTCCAATTCATTCTCCCCCGCATACAGCAAATCGTCAAATAGCCGCTCGCACTGCGATATCTTCCAATCGTAGTTCCTTTGGTATATCGGAATCTCCATAAACGAGTTGAATACCTGCTTCAGCCTTCTAACCTCTCCTTGCATATATTATCCTTCTTCGTTTAAAAAATTGGGCGGATTAGGTCGCGATACTCCGATACCCAATCCGCCCCATCTTATCATATGGCAGCCTCTCTATTTGCCGCAATACTCGTCATACACTCGCCTGATGCCATCCTCCAGAGTTATGGTATATGTCCATCCGAGTCGAGCCAAACGGCTGACGTCCATAAGTTTCCGTGGCGTGCCATCCGGCTTTGTCGCATCCCACTTGATATCGCCCTTGAAGCCGACAGTCCTCTTCACAATCTGAGCAAGGTCCGCTATGTGCAGCTCCGTGCCGCTGCCCACGTTCAGGTGGCAATTCCTGATTTCCTTGCTCGTGTCACCTGTGCCGTTCTCAAGCCCGCGTTCCTTTACTATGTCCGCAAAATCGACATTCTCCATCACGTATACGCATGCGTCAGCCATATCGTCTGAGTGGAGGAATTCGCGAAGGGGCTTGCCAGACCCCCACAAGTTAAGCGTCGCGGAGCCGTCGGCGGCTTGGGTCAAGCCATACTTGCCGAGCAATTCAACTATCTGCTCCTTGCTCGCCTTGCCGTCAACGTCCCCCACGGGACGCTTATCAAGGTCGGCCCTGATATCTTCCCAACGTCCCTCCTCAAGGGCATGTCCAAGGTGCATCTTGCGGATCATTGCTGGCAACACATGGCTGCGCACCAGGTCATAGTTGTCGTTCGGCCCATAGAGGTTTGTCGGCATCACGGCCACGTAGTTGCACCCATATTGCAGGTTCATACTCTCGCAAAGGCGCATTCCGCTAATCTTGGCAAGGGCATACTCCTCATTCGTGTACTCGAGCTCACCAGTCAACAGAGCCTCCTCCTTTATGGGTTGTGGTGCAAGGCGAGGGTAGATGCAACTCGAGCCAAGGAACATTAGTTTCTTCACTCCCGTGCGCTGCGATGCCGATATGACGTTGTTCTGTATCTGGAGGTTGATGAGCATGAAGTCTGCCCTGTAAGTGTTATTCGCCATTATACCGCCAACATGTGCCGCAGCGAGGAACACGTACTCGGGCTTCTCTTCTTCGAAGAACTTGTCAACCGCGCGCTGGTCGGTCAAGTCGAGTTCTTTGTGAGTCCGACCAATTATATTGATATAGCCTTTTTTCTTCAGGTTGCGCACAATCGCAGACCCCACGAGTCCGCGATGACCCGCTACGTAAATTTTGGCGTTCTTTTCCATTCTTTCTTTCTCCTTGCTTTGCCTTTTCTAAAGAATTGGAAAAAGAAGCCGACGAAGCCCACCTATGTCAAATAGCCCGGCTTCAGCTCGACTTCTTCTTGTCTATATTATAGTCTCTCAGAAAAATGCCCGCGAGACTTCCTCTGCTCCTACTCGAAGTAGTTTAGCGTCTGATAGCCACCGTCTTTGAGATATTTCTCCTTCTTCATCAATTTGATGTCCGAAGTCATCATATCCTCAATGAGCCCCTTGAGGTCATACTGCGGCTTCCAATTGAGCTTCTTGTTCGCCTTCGCAGGGTCGCCAATGAGCAAATCGACCTCCGTCGGACGGAAGTAGTGAGGGTCGACTTCGACCACCACCGTGCCGACAGGCACTTGATACTCGGGATTATTGCACCTCTTTACGATGCCTTTCTCATCCACCCCTGTGCCTCGGAACTCAAGTTCAATGCCTACGAAGTCAAAAGCACGGCGCACGAACTCCCGAACCTCTGTCGTCACACCTGTGGCAATCACGAAATCCTCCGGCTCATCCTGTTGAAGTATGTGCCACATCGCCTGGACGTAGTCCTTCGCATGCCCCCAGTCGCGCTTGCTCGACAAGTTCCCAAGATAAAGCCTGTCCTGCAGGCCAAGGGCTATGCGAGATACGGCCCTGGTTATCTTCCTCGTCACGAAGGTCTCGCCGCGGATCGGGCTCTCATGGTTGAAAAGAATCCCATTGCACGCGAACATCTTATATGCCTCGCGATAATTGACCGTAATCCAATACCCATAGAGCTTGGCCACAGCGTATGGGGAACGTGGATAGAACGGCGTTGTCTCCTTCTGCGGAATCTCCTGGACCTTGCCGAACAGCTCACTCGTCGAAGCCTGATAGAAGCGCGTCTTCTCCGTAAGGCCCAGCAGGCGGATAGCCTCAAGAATCCTCAGCACGCCAATGCCGTCCGCGTTCGCCGTGTACTCAGGGCTGTCAAAGCTCACGCCCACATGGCTCATCGCCGCAAGGTTGTAAATCTCGTCCGGCTGAATCTCCTGAATTATGCGGATCAGGTTCGGAGAGTCGGTCAAATCACCGTAATGCAAGAAAAACTTGCGGTTCTCCGAGTGCGGATCCTGATAGATATGGTCAATCCTGTCCGTGTTGAACAACGACGTGCGCCTCTTCAGGCCGTGCACGATGTACCCCTTCTTCAGGAGGAACTCCGCCAAGTAGGCGCCGTCCTGGCCAGTGATACCCGTTATGAATGCTACTTTGCTATTGCTCATCGATTTTTCAGTTTCTGCCGCACTCCAGCTTCAATGAGCGGAGGCAACACTGTTTTCCCTATGTAACTATGGTAAAATTAAGCAATTTGAGTCTAAAACACGTAGCGTCACAGACCCTTTCTGCCCATTTGTCTACAGTAAGAACCCTAATTCATCCTCATTATCTCGCCCGTTATGTCATTCACAACAAGCGTGTCACTCTCAAGCGACAACGGATGCGGCGCCACGAAAATCACCTCCCTGCTGCTCGGAAAGGCTATCTCCTGAAACTTCTCAAAGCGCCCGTTATCATTAAGCCCCGAATACTTCCAATCATACTGCCCATTCTTCAACTTCAGCTTCCCTACAAACCCCGACGACGCCAAATACGCGAACTGGCCCTTGATCGTCGGCCTGTTCATCGCCACGCCCGTCACGCTCGTAGTCCAAAGAACCTTGCCCGTCTGTATGTCAATACGCTCCGCATAGTTCGCCGCGCCCTCCGACGTCACGTCCGTGAAGAAAAGCAGCAGGCTGACGCCCCTCTGAAGGAAATACAGAACGTCAAGGCTGCCCTTGTTCCCAATGCGGTACCGGCGTTTCCCGTCAGGAGCGAACACGTTCCCGTTCGACGCCACCTTGTAGCGCATCCCGTCAATGTATATCAACATCGTGTCCGGATCAGGCCACTGCGTGTAACGGGCCTCTATCGCCTCCACAGGCTCCGACTCCGACGCCGCGGGTATTATGCCCGCAATGTCCGACGTCTCCTTGTCCGCGCTCCTGTGGCAGCCCGATAGTGCGCACGCCACGCCAACGCAAACAGCCGCACTCCGTAGTATGTCGGTCACGAGGCTCATCTCATTATCATTTGCGACTTCACCTCCTTAGCCACCTCCGCGCCCATAAGCTCCGCCAGAAGTGCCAGTCCGAACTCGTAGCTCGCACCGGGGCCAACGCCCGTTATGAACTTCCCGTCCCTGACCACGCTCTCGCCGGTGCATACGGCGCCAGCCAGCTCCCCCTCAAAGCCCGGGTAGCACGTCGCGCGCCGACCCTTCAGCAGGCCCATGCGCCCAATCACCGACGGCGCGGCGCATATAGCCGCCACCACCTTGCCTCGCTCGGCCGCCTTAGCTATCGCGTCTTTCAACGCCTCGCACGCGCCAAGATTCAGCGTCCCCGGCATCCCGCCAGGGAGCATCAGCAGGTCCGCATCGGCCACCTCGGGTGTCAACAGCTCCTGCGCCTCGATGCGCAAGCCGTGCGCGCCAGCTACTTGCCTCTTGTCACTAATCGACACGAACTTCACGTCCACGCCGCCGCGCGACAGTATGTCGAACGGCACTACGGCCTCGGTCTCCTCAAAGCCCTCAGCTATGAATATCTTGGCAACTTTCGTCATTGGTCAGGGGTGTTTCTTTATTTGTGCAAAGATAATCAAAAATTAAAGCCTTGTTGCGTACATCGCCCCCGCGCTCCTCATTTGTGATTTTCCGCCGCCGCAACCCTTCGCGCTCACTCGTTTTCAAACACTATCGTGATGTCGTACGCCCCCGTCACCCTCTTGCCGTTCGCCTTCGCCGGAACCCATCTCCATCGGTCTTGGGGTATCTTTGATACGGCCTTGGCCACCACTTCCGCAAAAGCCTCCGACGTCGTTCGCTTTATCTTCGAGCCTACCATTCGCCCGCGCTCGTCAACCACCAGGCTCACCACAACCTCGCCTCCCTTCCTGTCTGCCTCCGACTTCGGATAGTATATCCTCTGCGTTATGAAATAAAACGGGATCAGGGGCGAACCCAGAAATATGCACGGGTAGTTCTTCTGGTCATACTTGTACCCCATATGCCGCATGACGTACGTCGGCATCCTCCGCGTATAGTCATACTTCAGCTCGACCATCTTCTGCAAGTTCCAGTATTTCCACTCCCCGACCTTCTTCCCCAGCCGGTACTGGCCCTCCTCTATCTTCATCCCGCGGTACGTCAACTCGTAGTGCCCGTCCCTCACCGCCGTGTCGCTCGCAAGCACCGTGTAGCTCGATTCGAATATGTTGTCCACGATGCCCGCCCGCTCTATGTGCGCCCCGTCCGCGCCCTGCGCCGCCGCGCTTATTGCCGCGCATAAGGCCGCGGCCGCCAATGCCATCAACTTGAATATCGCCATAACCTGTCCAAATATCGTTTCCTGAATACAAAAACGGGGTGGCACGACCCTTCGCCATGCCACCCCGCCATTCTACGCTCTGAGCGTGATATTGTTCACCCAAGCCTACTTCGTGAAGCCGGCCTTGAGCTTGTTTATCTCCTCGTCGGTCAGATAACGCCAGTGACCGCGCGGGACGTTGAGCTTCGTCAAGCCGCCGTAGTATACGCGGTCAAGCTTCTCGACGTTGTAACCCAGATGCTCGAACATGCGGCGCACGATGCGGTTGCGGCCCGAGTGGATCACGATGCCCACCTGCTTACGGTCGCGGCCGTCAACGTAGCTGACCTCGTCGGCGTTGATGGGGCCGTCCTCAAGCTCGAAGCCCTTGATGAGCTTGTCCAGATCCTCCTCCGCCACCTGCTTGTCCAGGAAGACGTGGTATATCTTACGCACCTCATATTTCGGGTGCATAAGCTTTTCCGCCACCTCGCCGTCGTTGGTGAGCAGCAGGATGCCGGTCGTGTTTCGGTCCAGGCGGCCTACAGGGTAGATGCGCTCTTCGCATGCACCGGCCACGATGTCCATCACGGTGCGGCGTCCCTCGGGGTCGTCCGTCGTCGTCACGGTGTCCTTCGGCTTGTTCAGGAGTACGTACACCTTCTTCTCCGCCTTTATCTGCTTGCCGTCATACTCTACCAGGGCGTCGGGCGATACCGTCACGCCCATCTCGGTCACGACCTCGCCGTTGACCTTGATTTTGCCGTTCTTGATGAGCTCGTCGGCCTCGCGCCTGCTGCATACTCCGCTCATGGCTATGAACCTGTTCAGACGGAGCGATGCCGGCAACTGCTGCATCTCAGGGTCCGTGCCGTTCTGCTCTACCTCGGCCTCGTTGTCAAATATGCGGCCGTCAATCCTGTAACGCGGTCCGCGCTTGGCGTCCTCTGCCATCTTCCAGTGCTGGCGGGGTGCGGCGTTGCGGTTGCCGCCCGGCCTGCGCTGGTTGAAGCCGCCATGGCCGCCGTCGTTGTAGCGCGGGCGGAATGGCCTCTGCATTCCGTCACCGTCGTTGTAGCGTGGGCGGAACGGCCTCTGCATTCCATCGCCGTTGTTGTAGCGCGGGCGG